>CADCTQ010000274.1 GCA_902805615.1 uncultured Cytophagales bacterium | reverse complement strand
TGTCTTTTTTCGCCAGTTTAAAGGCCAGTGAAAGCCCGATGGAGCCGAAGGCCGCCCACAGCCACACGTCTGAGGGTATTTTTGCCGTCTGTTCTTCGAGTTTGCGGGCCACAGTGCCTTCTTTGAGTCCGGGGTTGATGTTGTTGACGGCGGATTCCAGATTATCCAGCGCCGACCCTACATTGGATGCTGCCATAGTGGTTGGGGTTAGTAAGATGATTTGATGCTTCGCCGCCGGTGCTTCGTGCCGCGGCGTGCGCAAGTAAACGAGTTGTACGGGAGACGGGCCCGGTTAGTTGGCCGGATGCCCCCAACAATCGGCAAAGGTCCCGGTTCCGCGCCGGCGGCCAACCTATTCGCCCGGCCTCCGTAGTGTTTCCTGCTAACCCCTCCTCTCCATGCCACGTACCCAGATCACGCGGAAAAACAACGCGTTGCACTTTCTCCGGGCGGCCGCCGACCGGGCGTACGCGCCGTTCCCCCACCCCATTTCCCCGCGGGGCCACGCGGCAGCCGACGCCCTGGCTTTCGTGGGCATGGCCGTACTGGTGCGGCAACTGGCCCGGGAGAGCCGCCCCGCCGCCGCCGTAATGGCCGTGAACCTGGCGACCGAAAGCGCCGTGGCCCTGTCCACCCACTACCCGCCGCCCGCCCTGGTGCCCGTCATCCGCTTCGACGACCACATCCGCATCGGCATCCTGTACGCCCCGCTGAGCCTGGGAATGGCGCTGCTGGTGCCCGGCATTCCCCGGCGGCAGCGGGTCCTGCTGGGCCTGTTTCCCCTGGTGCCCTTCCTGCTCAATGCCCTGAGCCGGCCCGACTGAACGGGTTTTTCCAGGATGACGGCGGGGCGAGGTCGGGTAAACTGCCTACATTTAGGGTCGGGTACACTTAAAAGCCACCATGAAAAAATCATTGCTCCTGTTTTTGGTATGCACCGCCCTGTCGTGGCGCCCCGTCGCGGCCCAGACGGCCCCGGGCGTTGCCACGGCCAAAGCCACCTTTTCCAATCCCTTGCCCGTACAGTTCGGCGACCCGTACGTGTTGTACACGAAAGGCACGTATTACATGTACGGCACCGGCGGCGGGGCCGAGAAGGGGTTTGCAGCGTATTCCTCCAAAGACCTGGTGAACTGGAAATCCGAAGGACAGGTCTATTTTCACGACAACCCGAACGGCTGGAGCGACCCGGCGGCGGCCTGGGACGGGGCGTACTGGGCGCCGGAAGTGTACGAAGTGCAGGGGAAGTATTACCTGTTCTACAGCGCCCAGTGGAAGCGCAACCCGGCGAAGGAAGCGGAAAATTTCCGCATTGGCGTGGCCGTGGCCGACAAGCCGGCCGGGCCTTTCGTGGACGTGGCCGCCAAACCCGTTTTTGACCCGGGCTACCCCATCATTGACGCCAACGTGTTTTTCGACACCGACGGCAAAGCCTATTTGTATTACTCGCGGGCGGCCTACAAACACCCGGTGGAAAGCGAAGTGGCGGACATGGCCCGCAAAAAGGGCTGGTACAAAGAGATCGAAGAAAGCTGGGTGTACGGCGTCGAACTCAAAACCGACTTTTCGGGCGTCATCGGCCAGCCGGTGTTGCTGCTGCGGCCCCCCGTCCGGCTGAGCGACAAGCAGGCCGAATGGGAAAGCCGGTCGGTGACGGCCCGGGAAGTGAACCGCCGCTGGACGGAGGGTTCGGTGACGTTCAAGAAGGACAACACGTACTACATGATGTACTCGGCCAATCACTTCGGAGGGGCGCATTACGCCATCGGGTACGCCACGTCGTCGTCGCCGCTGGGGCCGTACCAAAAAGCGGCCAACAACCCGGTGTTGCAGAAGAATACCGACAAAGGCGGCCCGGTAAGCGGCACGGGGCACAACAGCATTGCCTACTCGCCGGACGGGAAAGAGATGTTTTGCGTGTACCACGGCAGAACGGCCAAAACCGGCGAGGAACGGGTGGTTTTCATTGACCGGATGCAGGTGAAGAACGGAAAAATAACCGTCTTCGGCCCGACGACCACGCCGCAAAAACTCCCCTCGGGCGTACCAACGGCGGCGGCCAACGACTGACCCGGGTTGCTGCCGTTGCGGGTAACACCCCGGCCCGGGCTCCTTGCGGAACCGGGCTGCTTTGCCGCGCGGGTCGGTCGCGGGCAAGTAGGTGCGGCCCGGTTGCATTCATGCGTTCGCCAGAAAGGTTGCGTTCAGTGGCCGGGCCGCATTGACGGGAAAGTACACCCAATCCCACTGCTTCCCGAAGAGCGGGCTTTTCCCGAATGCAAGCTACCTTCTAAAGCCCTTTCAGGGTACTGCATAGCTCAAATTTTTGAAATTCGAAGTGTTTCCAATGGCAGAAAACAGTAATTTGGTTTCGGGTATCTGCTTAAGCAATACCCGAAGCTAAATACCTGGAAGTTTCGGGTATTTGAATGTTCTGTGCTATAAAAATATAGAAGAATGCTCGACTATCAGATTGATTATGAACAATATTGGCAGACACAACAAAAGGGTCGGCATCACCATGAGTTGTTTGTGGAAAATAATAATGAACACGATTTAGTAGAATGTAATTTAGCCTTTGATCGTGCCCGAAAGCTATTGAAGCAATGTGTAAGCAAATGTATTGGCTACCTTCAAAAGAATCAGATAGACTTTGCAGGGTTTTATAAAACGGAGGTTGACAAAATCATTTCAAGTCAACCAGATGCTAAAGCAATACCATTTGTTATCCAGTTAGCATGGACAAGTTCGCAGGCAGATTCGGTAAAAGAAAGCCTATATGCACTAGCAGAATATCTGTTAGCCAAACCAAAGTTGAGCGGGGATTCGGAGATTTGCCTGGAACAGATTGTTGATTTACTGAACTATACAACTGAAATACCCATCCCTTTGCCGATTCTGCGTGGCATTTGTTTGGCTGAGCATGAGGCCGAAGGTATGTATGGTAGGTATGGAGCATTTATAAAGGCAATTAGTTACTTAAATGATCACCCGGTTGAGATGAAAAACA
>CADCTQ010000273.1 GCA_902805615.1 uncultured Cytophagales bacterium | reverse complement strand
TGGCGGCTGGGAAGCGGACGCTTCCAATCCGGAAGGCACCGGCGGACGCCTGCGCCAGCGTACCCGGGCAAGGGCGGCAATGCATGGGACAGATGGAGACAAACTGCCTTCGTTCCGCCGGAGGCGGAAGACATAACCGGCACGAAGCACAGCTTCGCGCCAGCACGCTATACCGCGTCAACCCGTTCTACTTTGCGCCAGCACGCGACAGCGATGCGTAACAGCACCTACCGCTTTGCCTCGCCGGCCCTGCTGGGGCAAGGGCGGTGCCGGGGCCGGATGCCCGCCCTTCAGCACGAACCACGGTGCCAAATCATAATTCGGGTCGCTTTCCGCCTTTGGTCCCTCCGTGGCGCGGATGTGCGGTTATTGTGCTTCCGGGATGCCCAGACGGCGTCGCAAATTCCGGGGCCGCGTTTCAAATCCTCCGGGTGGTTTCAAAACATAATTTGGAACCGGTTGCCGGGCCGTGGCCTTTCCGCGGATGGATGACAAGGACTACTTTTGGTGGGGCAACGGGTTGGCAAACGGCCCATCCACAAGAGCCTCCAAAACCATGAAACGTCCCCACCAAACCTCCGTGCTGTTCCTTTTATTCACCCTGCTGCTGGGCGCCGTGCAGGCCCAGACCGGTCCGCAGCCGTTGCCCGGCACCGCGCAACGGGTTGCCTTCATGCTCAAAAACAACCTGGGCTACCACCGCATGTTCCTCGTGGAAGGGCCGGGCATCGCCTACGGCTTCACGATGGACCGCCGGGAAACCACCGCCAAAAACTGGCCGGTTGGCTCCAACCTCTACTTCAGCGCCGACGGCGTGAAGCGGGGCGACCTGATCTTCACCCTCACGGCCGGCGACGCGGGCAAAACGCTGCTGACCTTCCCCGACGAGGCGCGGCCCGGCCGGCGGCCGGCGGGCAAAGACCCCAAGCCGGTACCGGCGCCCGGACGCGAAGCCGGGTCCGTCACGCTGCACTTCCGCAACAACAGCTTCGGTTTCCGCCGGGTGTCGCTGGTGAGCTACCAGCCGGGCGAGACGGGGAATGGAACGGCCATTTTTACCCTGGCGCCCTACGCTTCCACCCGGCGCAGGTTCCCGGCCGGCACCCGGATCTACTTCGCCGACGGCAAACAGGTAGACCAGGTGATGAGCGGCGCAAGCATCAGCGCGCAGGAGCCTTTCCTGGTGGTGCAGCCGGTCCACCACGGGGAAACGTTCAATATCTTTGACTGAGGACTGAAACGAGACGGGAGAAAATGACGCATGACGCATGAGAATCGGGAAGGAGGATAGGGTTTAAACCCTATCCTACGGATAGCAGCATCAGGTTCTCACCCCGACCGCTCCGGAACAACCCTGGTGGGAAGCAGTACCATACGATAAGCGGCAGCAATATCCACAGGATAGGGTTTAAACCCTATCCCCCATTCCCGCCTCTTCAATGCCGTACATCCTGATCCTTTTGTCTTTAAGATTTTGCGTACATTAAACGGGTCGTTGCCCCTTAATCCTTCTCCGCTTGAGCTTTCATTTCAACGAGTATTCCACGCCCCTGCTGTTCGGATTCGTGCAGGGCTGGCTGTACGCCATGCTGCTCTGGAACCGGGCGTGGCGGGAAGAACGCCTGTCGGACGCCCTGCTGGGCGGGGTGCTGGTGGGCCTCTGCTTCAACATCTGGGAGTACATGCTCGGCTTCGGGGGCGTGGAGGTGCTGTGGCGGCAACTCGAGTTCTTTCCCCGGTCGCCGGGCCTGCTCCTGCCGCCCCTCTGCTACTTCTACCTCAAAAGCCAGCTGGACGCCGGTTTTCGCTTTTCGAAGCGGGACCTGCTGCACGCCGTCCCGTTCCTGCTCGACGCCGGGCACCACGCGGTGGTATTCGCCCAGGGAGCGGCATTCGTGGAATGGTGGAAACAAACGGTGCATTACCCGCTCCACGTGGCCGACCTCACCGCGGCGGCCTCGCTGTTTTCGAGCCTGTACTACCTGCGCCGCGCCCTCCGGCTGTACCGCCAGTACCGGTCCTGGACGACCACGCAGTTCTCCGATCCCGACACGGTCAGCTTCCGGTGGTTTCGCAACTTCATCGTCGCCCTGTCTTCCGGGCTGGTGTTTGGCCTGGTGATGGATGGGCTGGACCTGTGGCTCGACCTGAACTACTGGCAGGACTGGTGGGACGACCTGTACGGGGCCGCCCTGATCTACTACGTCAGCATCACCGGGTACGCGCAGGCGCAGCCCCGCCGGCTCACGTTCAGCCCGCCGGCCGCGCCCCAAGCCGCACCGGCGGGGGTGGAACCTCAAGGCGAGACCACTCACCAGCGGCCCGTGGAGGTCCTGGAGGGTGAGTTGGCGGCCTGGAAGAGGCAGGTGCTCGACCTGATGGAGGCCGAAAAACCGTACCTGGCGGCCGATCTGTCCCTCCCCGACCTGGCCCGCCGGCTGGGGATGCCCGTCACCCTGCTGTCGCAGGTCATCAACGAGGGGACGGGCAAGCATTTCAACGACTTCATCAATGCCTACCGGGTGGCCGAATTCCTGCGGCAGGCGCAGGAGCCGGCCAATGCGCACCTGAGCCTGCTGGGCATCGCCCTCAACAGCGGCTTCAACTCCAAATCCACGTTCAACCGGGCCTTCAAAAAAGTCACCGGCACCTCCCCCAAGGAATACTTAGACCGCCGCAAAAGCCCGGCCCGCGAACCGGTCAATGCGTAAGCACCGGGCTGGATGGTAGAATTACCGCAGGATTCGATACATTTAACCCCGCAATCTTTTTACCTCTACAACCCAGATGAACAAATCCCTATTCTTCCTTCCTGCGCTGCTGGCGGCTGCGGCGGCAGTAGCTCCCTCCGGAACGCCTGACCGGCCGGCCCCGCCCGCAACCCTCGTTGCCCCGGCCGATTCGGTACACTCCGACTTTACGGTGGAGAAGCTCTACGAAAACCTCAACAACCCCTGGGGCATGGCCTGGCTGCCCGACGGCCGCCTGCTGGTCACCGAAAGGGCCGGCCAGATCCTGGTGTTCAAGGACGACAAGTTTACCGGCGAAAAGCTCTCGGGTGTACCCGAAGTATTCAACCAGGGCCAGGGCGGCCTGCTCGACATCCAATTGCACCCGGATCACGCCCAGAACGGGTGGATTTACATCTCCTACGCCAAGCCCGTACCGGGCGGCGCCACCACGGCCCTCACGCGGTTCAAACTGCAGGGCAACCAGGTGACCGAAAAGCAGGACATTTTCGAGGCCAAGCCGGCCCTGGAGGCCGACTACCACTTCGGCAGCCGCATCGTGTTCGACAAGGACAAGTTCCTGTTCCTGAGCGTCGGCGAACGGGGTACGCAACCCAAGGTGCTGCTCCTCGACAACGACCACGGCAAGGTGCACCGGATGCACGACGACGGCAAGGCGCCGAAGGACAACCCGTTCGTGAACCAGAAGGGGGCCCGCCCCACCATCTGGACGCTGGGCCACCGCAACCCGCAGGGCATGGTGTACGACGCGGCCAGCAACCGCCTCTGGGCGGTGGAGCACGGCCCCAAGGGCGGCGACGAGCTGAACCTGATCCAGAAGGGCAAAAACTACGGCTGGCCCAAAACCTCCTACGGCATCAACTACGACGGCACGATCCTCACCAAGAACAAGGAACTGCCCGGCATCGAAAACCCCGTCCGCTACTGGGTGCCGTCCATCGGTCCCTGCGGCATGGCCCTGGTCACGAGCAAACGCTACCCCAACTGGCAGGGCAACCTGCTGGTCGGCGCCCTGGCTTTCCAGCACGTGGCGCGGGTGCAACTGGACGGGGCCAAGTACAACACCGAGGAAAAACTGATGCAGAACCTGGGCCGGTTCCGCCACGTGGCCCAGAGCCCCGACGGGTACCTGTACGCCGTCACCGAAGGGCCGGGGCAACTGGTGAAGCTGATGCCCAAAGGCCAGTAGAGATGTGAGATGTGAGACGTTAGACGGGAAGCCGTCAACGGAAGGAAAAGGACCATTGCGGAACGTAAAACCGGGTCAGGGCAAATTTCCGCCCGGCCGTGCGTTCGGCAATGGTCTTGTTTTTAATTCATGATTTTCATCGTTTTCAGGAATGTCGAGCAGCCCCAAAAGTATTTACAGTACACCGTGTAGTGAAAAATTGATGAAAACTGTGGGTGAAAAACACCAAAATGGTGCTTCAAAACCAGGTGTAAAACCAGGCGTTTATGTATTTCAGCGACCTTTCTGGTTAGGGTCATTCCCGGAATGACGGCGAGAGGAGGCTGACTCGGATTACCGCCCTATCTACTTTACTATGACTTACGCAGCCGCCGGGGACTGTAACACGAGGTGACGGCAAGATGACGGTGCACCAGTCCCGTAGGGACGAAATATGGGTAGACCGTGGTTGAACTGACAATTCAGGTTGTCACAGAGACATCACCTGATTCTGATGATTTAACTCAGGAAATAGACTTGATTCGACAATACAACTTGAATTGTCAATACCCGTAGGCCCGAAACGAGTAAAGTGATTGTCGGGCGGGTGAGTGTTTATCGGTTTATCGGCTCTTCATCCGATTATTGCCTTACCCATATTTCGTCCCTACGGGACTGGCCGTGAGGAGCGTGGTGCGTGTTCTACCCATATCGCGTCCCTACGGGACTGGTGCGCTGATGGATAAATGCGGGTGCTACCCATATTTCGTCCCTACAGGCTACTGATATTCCGTCCCTACAGGACTTTCCCGCTGCCATTACGACGCCTACGCCCTTGCGTAATTCCTGTTTACAATGCAACGGGTATTTTCACGCAGAAGGTAAACAGGTTGAAAACAGAGGCTGCGTTAGGCAAACTTCCCAGGCTTGGGGGTTGAGAGGCTTTGTCAGCCCACGGTTGAAACCGTGGGCTAAATAAATCTTCCTACCACCACACCATGGAATGGTTGCCTAACCTACGCTTTACCCGTGGGATGGTGTTAAGCATGGAATTGTGGGCTGACTAAAACGCTGGTGATGATGGGGGCACGCAGCACTTTGCATTTGGGTTTTTGCTTTTAGGGAAAAAATATCGGACAATTCAAGGCGTCTATGCTTGAACCAGTCCGGGGATAGAACACAAAGGCGCCTATTCCTTTTACGGGAATGGCGCCCTTCATTTCCTGTCTAACCTCACCCGGCTGAATTTGCTATTTCCGGGCTGTGTGGATCACCTGTTGCAGCAGGTGGGTGGCCTGGGAACGGGCCTGGATGAAGCGGCCCGTGCGGCTTACCTTGTCGCCGGTTTGCCAGTACTTTTGCAGGTAGTTGAGTACGTCGGCCTCCAGGCCCCGCTTGCTGGCTTTGGTCCGGATCTTGAGCAGGTCGTCGCCCTTGTCTTCCATGCTTTCCAGCACGCGAATGGCCTCCCGGGCCAGTTCTTCGAGTTGCCGGGCTCCGGTTTCGCTGACGGTCAGGTTTTGAATCTTGTCGAACAGTGCTTGTATTTCTTTGAGGGGTAAGGCGGGCATAAGCTGGAAATCGGGTTCAGGGCGCGGCAGTAACCGGCGCCACCGGGGCAAGTCTACCCAGGTTTTGGCAGTTACGCCCTACCCCAGTGGCAATTTTATTCGCGGCGCGGCTACAAACCGGCCCTTAGCCGGCCAGCAGGTCGAGGCGGTCGTTGCTGACGGGCATGAACACGCCGCGGCCGGCCGTCGTGGTTTCCCCTTCGCCCCGCAGGCTTTCGAGCCTTTCGAGCAGCAGGGCCGAACGCGGGTCCTCAAACTTACGGGCAAACAGGGCTTTCGACGCCAGCAGTTTCTCCAGGTCCGACAGGTCGAGTACTTTGGGCACGGTTTCGCCCGAATGCCAGTCCACGTAGTGACAACCCCGTTCGGGGCTCGTGCCGCCGGGCAGCGTTCCCTGCTCAAAGTCGTGGTTGATGCGGCCGGCCCAGGGCGAACTCTTCACGATGGAATGAAAAAACACCTCGTCGGGCACCATCGTGAACCGCTGGAAGGCCAGGTAGTCGGGGTGCTTGCGGATGAAGTTGAGCATGTAACCCACCGTCCGGTCGGTCAGCGCCCACCACTGCGAACCCTGGTAGAGCGGAATGCGGTTGTAGGCGGGCCGCGGCACCTGGCTGGTCAGGCGGGCCGCCAGCCGGGGCAACGCCGGGAAGGGCGACGTCCGGGGGTTTAACCATTCGTGGTCGAAGTAATGGTACTGGCTGATGCACTGCGGCTTGTACGAGGCGCCCGGGGCGGACAGCGCCTGCGCGATGCTGATGAATTCCTGCTCCGAGTCGAAGGCTTCCCGGATCTGGTCGTTGCTGCGGATGGGAAAGTCGGCCCCGCTCAGCAGGCAGTACCGCCCGAACCGCACCGACGACCGGTAGGCGCAGTCGAGCAGCCGCAGGGTGGCTTCCACGGGCGAAAAACCGCCCCAGTACACTTTCACCCGGTCGGCATCGGGCAGGAAGCACACGCGCCGGGAAGGCAGAATGGCGGCTTTGAACGCCGGCAGGCTGGCTTTGCGGTCCACGTGCACGAAAAAGTAGGTCCCTTCGCTCGAAAGGGATTCGATGAGCCGGGCAACCTGGTGGGGCTGCCGGTGGGCGAGAATTAAGTAAGCCGTCTTCATGGGATGGAATGCGGGGAACAACGTTCGATCTCCTTAACGCTCATACGGCCCGGCGGCCCGCGTGGTTCTTAGATTAATGTAATTTAACCCGCCAACCCACCGGACAACGGGCCGTATAAGAGGGCTTAACCAGGAGGACACGACAATGAACAGCAAGATTTTGGCCAACGGATTGCTGGCCGGACTGGCCGGGGTGGCGGCAATGACCCTCGCCGAGAAGGTGGAGCAACTTCTTACCCGCCGGCCTGACTCGTACGTGCCGGCCCACACGCTGGAACGCCTGCTCGGGCTGCCCCACAAGCCCGACGAGGAGCGGCTGCTGCTGAACTGGACGATGCACTGGGGCCAGGGCATCGTGCTGGGCATGGTGCGCGGCTTGATGGCCGAGAAAGGCCTGCGCGGGCCGGTCGGGTCGTTTATGTTCATGAACCTGCGCCTGCTCAACGACCAGACGCTGGAAAACGCCACCGGCGTAGGCGCCCCGCCCTGGACGTGGCCCCGCGACGAACAGGTGATTGACCTGGTGCACAAAGGCATTTACGCCTTTGCCGCGGGCCTGGTCGCCGACCGCCTCATTGACGGCCCGCCCCGCCACCCGGACCACCGCAAAGGCTGGACGGTAGGGGAAAAAGCTTAAAAAAGGATACCGGAAACCGGAGAAAGGGAGACCGGAACGAATGGAGACCGGAGACAAGGAGGAAGGGAAACCGGAGGAGGCGTACCGTAATTTGGACGGGGATGCGGAACGGGTTGGTGACTAAAGAGGAAAAGCGAAAAAGGAAGGCTTAATCCGCGCATGGATTTGCCTTCCTTTTTCCCTTTTGCTTTTGACCCGTCAATGCACGTTGTTCATTTTTCTCCGCGTTGCATGGGTACGCCTCCTCCCGTCTCCGGTCTGCTTTTTTTAGGATAAATCCTTCAGGGACAACTCCTTGAGGTAGGAGTCCAGTTTTTGTTGGTCGAGTACGGGGGTGATCTGGCGGATTTTGTCTTTGTTGACTTCGTACCAGACTTCGATCATGAAGTCGTAGAGGCTGTAGAGGTGCAGGGCGTACCGCTCCTGGTATTTGCTCAGGAGGTACACGCCGTCCATCCACATGAGGTGCTCCCGTTGCGGGAGGGAAAGTTGCAGAAATTCAATGGGCGTCATTGTGCGTGAGGCTCTTCTAAAGTAAAATCGGTCATTCGGCATTCGTCATCCCTTCCCGCCCGGCTACGGCTACAACGACGCACCAGGGGGTATTGTTTTGAGGTTGTTCCGGCGGGGCCGCCGTACTGCGCTAATACCGGTGAAGTGCCTTCTTTGCGCCCTTTGCGGTTCAGTTCCAGGATCTATAGCCCTACCACTTCCCCTACCGCGGGCAGTACGAGGCGGCTGCTGAAGGCTTGCTGCGCGTGGAGCTGGCGGATGAGGCGGGCCGGTTCCAGCAGGGGTTCGTCGGAGAGGTCGAAGGTGCCGTAGTGCATGGGCAGCAGGTTTTTGGGTTGCAGGTCGTTGCAGGCCCGGGCGGCCTCCTCCGGGTGCATGTGCGAGGGGCCCATGAACCACCGCGGCGCAAAGGCTCCCATGCCCGCCAGGTAGTAGTCCACCGTGCCGAAGAGTTCGCGCACCCTGCCCACGTGGTTGCCGTAGCCGCTGTCGCCGCCGAAGTAGATGCGCCGGCCGGCGGCCTCGATCACGAAAGCGCCCCACAGCGTGCGGTTGGTGTCGGCCAGGCCCCGCCGCGACCAGTGCCGGGAGGGCAGGTAGTACACGTTCACGCCCCGGGTATCGTACTGCTGGTACCAGCCGGCCGCCTGGATCTTTTCCGAACCCGTCCATTCCTTCAGCAGCCCGTCGAGGTGCAGGCCGGTGAGCCACGTGGCCCCCGGGTTCTGCCGGGCCAGCCGTTTTACGCTTTCCTGGTCGCAGTGGTCGCGGTGGTCGTGCGAGACGAGGATGTAGTCGAGGCCGGTAAACTGCGCCGGCGGCAGGGGCAGCGCCGAGTGGCGTTCCATCAACACGGAGGGCGATTCCAGCACCGGGTCAATGAGCATCGTGACGCCGCCGAGCCGGAGCAGGAACGATGCGTGGCCCAGCCAGAGCAGCGCATTGTCGCCCAGGGCCGCCAGGGAAGGCTGCGGCACCACCGTAAGCCGTTCCTTGTCCGCCTTTTTGGCGTCGCGGTACGGGCTTTTCTCGGTTTGCCACTTCACCACGTCGGCGAATTTGGGCCAGAACGGGAATTGTTCGTTCATGAACAGGCCTTTCTGGTCGAGGGGCGTTCCGGGCCACTGGCCGGCGGGCAAGAGGTCCTTGAGGGCGGGGTTGCGGGTGTAGTCTTTGCGCACGGGCACGTATCGTTCGGTTTGGTGGTAAAAATAGACCCCGGGAACTGCGGCCAGGCCCACGCCGCCCAGGGCCAGCCGGCCCAGTAACTTTCTCCTTTTCATACCTGCGGTACTTCACAGTGAACGGCAAAGGTACGCAGCCCCGGCCGGACCGCAAGTCCCGGCGCGCCGGCCCCGTTTTCAGGGCACGCAAAGGCGGTTCAGGTCGGCGAGGCTGCCCGAAAAGACGTTCAGGTCCACCGCGCCGGCAATGCCGTCCACGCGGCCCGCGTCGGAGTACTGCCAGAAGTGCCAGGCGGGTTGCGTGCGGGGCGTGTGCCAGCCGTACTGCGCGATCCAGAGCGGGTACCCGGCCAGTTTCCCTTGCAGGTGCTGCCGGTAGAAGGCGGCGTTGGTGTACACGATGGGCCGGACCTTGTAGTGCCGCTCCACCCGGGCGAGCCACTGCCGCACGCCCCGGGCCACCTCGCGGGAAGACGCATTGCCGGCCACCTCCACGTCGAGCACCGGCGGCAGGTCGCCCGACCGGAGGCGTACGTGCCGGATGAAGTGGTCGGCCTGCCGGGTGGCGTCGGCCGCGGGCAGGAAGAAGTGGTACGCCCCGCGCTTGGTCCGCATCCGGCCCAGCCGTTGCCAGTGGCGGCGGAAGTACCCGTCTTCGAGGGCAACCCCTTCAGTGGCTTTGAGGAACACGAACGCGTAACGGGCTTCCACGCGGTCCCAGTCCACCTCCCGCTGGTAGTGCGACACGTCAATGCCGTGCACGGCGTAGCGGGCCATTTTGACGTGCCGGGCCAGCCGGAACAACAGCACGGCCCCGACTACGCTCAGCGCGAGGAGCAAGGCAATTTTCGGAAGGTTGCGGCCGGCCATCCCCCAAAGAAAAACAAACGGGCCGCCCGGGCAAAAGAATTTTTTTCGCTTTAACAGTTACAAAACGGAAGCGGTCATTCACCAAAGGGTGTAGCTGCAAATCAAACCTGCATTAAATCATACAACAATGTGTAAAGTAAATACCTCCCCCCGTCTGGGGGAGCCGGCGGCTATGCCATGCCGCTCCTCCCTCCCAACGGCGCTGGCCGCCCTGGTTCCCGCCGGTACCCGCCCCCGTTGCGGCAGCACCTGTTCCGGAACGGCTTCGTGCCCCGTACTGCGGCGCCGCGCCGCCCGTTCCCGCTGATCTTCCCCGCTTCCCCTACTACACGAGCTACTTAAAAGATTTTTCATTCATGCAGAAAGCAACCTGGACCCAGATCCGTTCTGAGTTAAAGCAATCCTATTCCCCCGTCCCCAGCCTCGCCATTCTCGCCGTTGACCTCTTGATGCTGGCCGCCTCCTGGCACTTTTCGTACCAGGGCACCGTTGCGGGCTGGCTGCTCGGTCAGTTTTTGCTGGTGATCGCCCTCATCCACGTGTACGTGATCCACCACGAGGCCGTCCATCACGCCGTATTCGAGCGGCGCGTCCACAACGAAATCCTCGGGCACCTGCTCAGCCTGCTCATTGCCATGCCCTTCCTGCCGCGCCGCCATTCGCACCTGCACCACCACAGTTGGTCGGGAAACGTCAACGACCCGTCGCACCGCCGCATCATTGAAAAGCTGTCCAAATCCACGGCGGGCCAACTGCGGCTTATGGACCTGATGTGGGCCCTCTACCTGCCCTTCCTGGCCCTCAACGAACGGCTGGCCTTCTGGCGGATGCCCTTCCAGCAGTGGAAAGCCGGCGACCGGACCGGCGACGTGCGGCAGGAACGGGCCTACGCCCTGGGCTACCTGGCGGTGTACGGGCTGCTGGGGATACTCCTGGCCGGGCTCGGCGTACTGGGCGCCTTTGCGGCGTGGTTCCTGCCGGCCACCTTCATCCTGCTGTTCGTGGAGGAAATGATCAACCTGCCCCACCACATTGACATTCCGATGATTGACACGCCCAAGCCCCTGCCGTTGTGGGAACAGGACCAGACGACGCACTCCTGCCAGTCGGTGCCCCTGTGGTCGAGCCTGATCCTGCTCAACTTCAACATGCACACGGCGCACCACCTGTTCCCGTGGATTCCCTGGCACAAGCTGCCCCAGGCCCAGCAGCACATGCAACGCTACGCCCCCGAACTGGGCGAAGAAAACACCGACGAGTTCTCCTGGCTGCGGAAGCGCCGCACGTTTGCCATCACCGACAAGTTCATCGCCCACCTGAAGAAATAAGCAGCAGACCGTGAGCAGTCGGCAGTTGGCAATCCCCAATCCCCAATCCCCAATACTCAATACTCAATACTCAGTACTTAATGCCCAACCATACAACCATGAGCACCTATTCACTGGAATCACTGTTTGCCACCTTCGGGGTGCGCGACACCCTGGACGAGGTGGAACAGCACCTGGCACTGCGTTACGACGTGTACCGGGAAACCTACCGGATTGATTCGAAACGGGCCGACATTGACCTGGAGCCCAGCGACTGGAATTCCCACCTGATCGGGGTCTTTCACGGGGACGAACTGGTTGGCACGGTGCGGGTCGTGAAACGCCACCGCGTGGCGCGGACAGCGGCCCTGCTCGACGGCCTTTGCGCCAAAAAAGGACTGCTCGTGCAACCGGTTTCCCACCACTTGCTGCCCAGCGAAGCCACGTTTGCCTACCAGCCGGGCCTCGACGGCAAGTACCGCAACCGCATCGTGGAACTGGGCCGCCTGTCGGTGCGCAAGGACTTCCGGAAGTTGGGGGCGTACTACCTGCTGGTACTGGCGGCGATGGGCACGGCCTACCTCGACGGCATCAACTACTGCCTCTACTCCTGCGCCACCGAAATGCAACCCCTGTACGCCCGTTGGATGCCCATCGTGCACCAGCTCGTGCAGCGCGTCGGCACGGAAGGCTTCCCCGGGTTCCGGTTCACCAAGCCCAGCGTGGCCCTGATCGCCAGCATTGCCGACGCCCCGTCCCGCATTCTCGAACAAGCCATCCTGGCCGGCGTCCAGTGTCACCGCACGCTGCACCTGTCCGACCCCTACCCCGCGCCGGTAGAGCTGTACGAAATGGCAAGCTGAGGGAGTTAGAGAGTTGGGGAGTTAGAGCGTTTAGGAGTTTGGAAATTGGCGCGTCTTCATCGAGTACGCGTAATTTTCACTCTCACACTCTCTAACTCCCCAACTCCTTACCGGTAGGATTCTTCCTGTAATTCCTTGTTGATGTTGATGGCGGCTTTGACGCCTTCGGCGGCGGCGACGATGACCTGCTGCATGTCGCGGTCGGCGTCGCCGGCCAGGTAGAGCCCCGTGAGGTGCGCCTTCTGTTTGACGTCCGACTTCACCACGCCTTTGGCCGTGAATTCGCAGTTGAGTTGCCGGGGCAGGTCCGACCGCTGCACCGACGCCAGGGCGAAGAACAGCGCCCCGCAGGGAATCGGGTCGCCTTTGTCGAATTGCAACTGTTGCAGTTGCCCGTCGGCGCCAACCGCCCGGGTGATTTTTTCGGTCCGCACTTTGATGTCGTTCCGCGCCAGTTTGTTGCGGTCCTCGGTGGTGAGGCGGTTGGAGCCGTCGGTGCAGAGCGTCACGTCGTGGCTCCAGGTTTTGAGCGACATCGAGAGGCCGACGGCTACCCGGCCGAGGCCGTAGGCCACCAGCGGTTTGTCGCGGGATTCCCAGCCGTCGCAGTACGGGCAGTGGTGAATGCTCGTGCCGTAGAACGGGCGCGAACCCGGGATTTCGGGCCAGTAATCTTTTAGCCCCGTGGCGAGGAGCAGCTTTTTGCAGTTGAGCTTTTCGCCTTCCTGCGTCACCAGTTCAAACCAGCCGTCGGCGCCGCACGCGGCCTCCACGACCCGCGTATTTTTCCATTCCACGCCGTACGGCTCCAGTTCGCGGCGGCCAATGGCCAGGAACTCCTTGGGGTGGATGCCGTCGCGCGTGAGGTACCCGTTGAGGGACACCGACCATTCGTTGCGGGACTCGCCCGAATCACACACCAGTACGCTGCGCCGGCAGCGTCCCAATACCAGCGCGGCGCTTAGTCCGGCCGGTCCTCCCCCCACAATGATGGCATCGTATAATTTCTGAACGGTATTCCCTTGCATAGTATGGATGAAATGGTACTAATACGGGTCACCTTCCCGGAAGTTGTCATGCCCAACCAGGGGTCGGAATGGCGTCTGGCCGGTGGTTGGCGGGCCGTTCCGGAATCCGTACGGGGGCAGCATTTGTGCGGCAAACCGCCCCGCTGATGGGAGAAAGGCTGTGCGGCCCCGTAACGGTTAACGCAACAAAGGGAAAAGTACAATTTCGGCGAATGAATTTTAAAGTACTTCGTAATTGTAAAAGCCTGTTGTTACTCTGGCGTATTACATCGGCCATGAAACAAGATCAATTGTAAAAATACAATTTTTGTATATCCAAGAACCCTGTCTGAAATCAACTCGTGAAAATTTGGCGGGGGTAGGGAACTCCGGGGAGGCAGGAATTGTCTGATTTACAATGCGGGCAGCAGCGGCCGGGGATTTGCAGCAAAAGTGAAAATTTTTCTAAAAATCGTTTGGCATTTTCCTCAAAACTGGTCATCTTTGCCCCACGTTACTCAGGACCGCCAGCAAAAGCGTCATTTTTTAATTTGAGTAACTTTCCACTGCAACGGCAGCGGGGACGAAAAAAGAGAGGAAGCAGGGAACTTCGGAAGAGCGCAACGACGTTAGGGTACTACAGCGATAGTACAAAACGCGAGAGCCACGGCAGCGGGGCAGGCAAAGCGCAGAAGCTTACGAGATTAAGCAAAAACAAGAGAGACCAGGAACTAGCAGTCAGCACGTGTTTGCTAGAATAGTACAAGCGAAAGCTTAGTGACGGTTCTCTTCCCACTCCTGGTTACGGCGTTAACCGGGACATCAAGCAACACATCAGCAGCCGCGTCATGCCAGGCAAAAGCGTTTGGGGTGGTTTATTTGTTGGCGCTAAGTAATTGAGTGCAAACTCACCATTCTGCCCAAACGGGGCGGAACACGTTCTTTGAATAGTAGATACGCAAGACAGCGGACCTAACGGTTCATTGCCCGCAAGGGTGATGAACCGAGTCAATTTTAAGCAAGGCCGGATCAACAGACACTGATCTTTCGGGCAGGGATA
>CADCTQ010000272.1 GCA_902805615.1 uncultured Cytophagales bacterium | reverse complement strand
TGGTGACGTTTTTGCTGGTGGCCGGGCTCGTGCCGGTGTACGAAGAAGTGATCTTCCGCGGCATCGTGCTCAACGCCTCGCAGAAGTACATCCGGTTCGTGGGCGCCAACGCCTTGCAGGCGCTGCTCTTCGCGCTCATCCACGACAACTTCTCGTGGTTCCCGTTGTACTTCGCTTTCGGCGTGACGGCGGGCTACCTGCGTCAACAATCGGGCGGCCTGGGCACGGGCATCGTATTCCACGTGACCAACAACGCCATGGCCCTGCTGGTACTGCTCCGGTAGCGGCGCCGGCACACTGCGGCCCCAATAAAGGAGGGCAGACCTGGCCGGTCTGCCCTTTTTTGCGTACTATACCAAAACACAAGGGTCAACCGCCATACGCATGCATTCTTCCACCAGCCAGCCGGATTACATCAGCATCAGCGCCGCCACGGACACGGGCCGGGTGCGGGAACACAACGAGGACAGCTTTGCCGCCTGCGCCGACCTGGACCGGTCGCAGTGGGCCGACGGCGGGGAACGGGTGCCCCTCTCGCCGGGGGGCAGCGTACTGGCCGTGGCCGACGGCATCGGCGGGGCCCTGGCCGGGGAAGTGGCTTCGCGCATTGCGGTGGAAACCGTGCAGGCGTATTTTTCGCCCGCCCCCTTTACCGAAGTGCCCTCCGAAAAGGAAGCCCGGGCGTACCTGCAACGGGTGGTCCGCGCCGCCCACCGGGCCATTCTCGACTACGGCGACACGCACCCGCAGTGCGACGGCATGGGCACCACGCTGATCCTGGCCTGGGTGACCGGCCGCACGGCCTACATTGCCTGGCGGGGCGACAGCCGGGGCTACCTCTACCGGCCCGGCGAGGGCATCCGGATGCTCACCGAGGACCACTCGCTGGTGTGGGATTACGTAAAAGCCGGCCGGCTCACGCCCGAGGAAGCGGACGTTCACCCGATGAGCAACATCATTCTCAAAAGCCTGGGCAACCGCGAGGTCCGCGACGCCCTGCCCGACATCGTGGCCGTACCCCTGCGGCCCGGTGACCGGCTGCTGCTGTGCAGCGACGGCCTCAACAACATGGTGACCACCCGCGACATTGCGCAAGGGGTGGGCCGTCCCGGGGCGCCGCTCCCCGAAGTGACCCGCCAGCTCATCGAAGCGGCCAACGCGAACGGCGGCCGTGACAACATCACCGTTGCCCTGCTGGAACTGTCGGGGCCGGGCGCCTGAGCCTGCCGGTCCCCCGGGCTTCCGGGCCCTCCTCATCCCGTTAAAAAATACCTAAAAGTGAGTATTTTTCGTGCCCCGCCGGGGTGCTAATATTGCCTGGCCGTCATGCGCTTGTGATAGCATTATTTTCGCTTATGCGTGAATTGTTTTCCCGGTCGCCCCACCCCTGCCTGCCCCCGCACTTTTTTTCTTCCCGGCGCAAATCCGGCACCGGCCCCGTGCCGTAAATCCCGGACTTGCGGCCGGCAGACGCGACGAATCGAGACGCCATGAATCAGACGCGGTGAATCGCGTCTCTACCAACCACTTTCTAACCCTACCGGAATGTCTTTGCCCATCAGAGTAGCCATTGCCGACGACCACCAGCTCTTCATTGACGGCTTGCGGGAAGTGATTGCGCGCATGGAGGGCGTGGCGGTGGTGCACACGGCCGGCAACGGCGCCGAACTCCTCGAAGGACTGGCGGACCATCCCTGCGACCTGGCCGTGCTCGACATCCACATGCCCGTGGCCGACGGCCTCCAGACCACCCGGCTGCTCCGGCGGCAGCACCCACACACGAAGGTGCTGATCCTGACGATGAACAACGAGATCGGCCTGATCCGGCACGTGCTCGAAGCCGGCGCCCTGGGCTACGTGCTCAAAACGTCGGGCAAGGAGGACCTGGAACGGGCCATCCGCCGGGTGGCCGCGGGCCTGACTTTCTTCAGCGAGGCGGTGGCCGCCGAGTTGGCCCGGCAATACCTGCCCGAAGGGGCTTCGGCCGTGCAGTTCCCCAAGGCAGAAGTCAAAACGCCGCTCACGGAGCGGGAAAGGGAAATCGTGGCGCTGATTGCCCGCGAGTATTCTTCCGCCGAAATCGCCAACCTGCTCTTCATCAGCCCGGCCACGGTGGACACGCACCGCAAGAATATCCAGCACAAGCTGGGCGTCAAAAACATCGTGGGCGTGGTCAAGTACGCGTTCCGGGCGGGGCTTATGCAGTAACAAGGAGAAGGGAGACCGGAGGAAGGGAGACGGGAGGAGGCGTACCCGGACTTTGGCGGGGCCCCGGAATCAGTGGGAACGGGGAAGGGAGGAGGAAGCAGGTCTTCCCCGGTTTGCGGTGGGCAGCGGGTAAGGAATTTCTCAAAATGGTGACTGAAAAGGTAAGCCGGGCCGGGCCTCGCGGGGCGCGGAAGCGGGCATAAGGGGCCTTTGCCGGGTCGGATCAGGAATTATTTTTTACGGATTGGCGAGGGTTGCCCGGTATTTTCGGGGAAGCCGCAAGCGCGCAACGGGCACTAATTTTTACGATGCAATTTTCAGTAAATCAGCATTTTATTTTGGCGTTTCGGCCGGCGCCGCTTCTTCGTTTTCGCGCACAAACGGCGCAAAAAGTACAGCAGTGGGGTTTGGGCGGTGAAAGGAAGGTCACCTTGCCGTTTTCCTTCTTCCTCCTTCCCGGATTAACGGGTATGAAAACTTTTCTGAATACGCTGGCTTTGCTTACCGTCGCCCTGATCGCTTCGAGCTGCTTATCCATCCTGGTACGGGACTGGCTGTACCGGTCGGCCTTCAACCGCCGCCGCACCCGGGGGGAATATTAACGGGCAGGAAAAAGTATTGGGTATTGAGTACTTGGTATTGAGACAGCAGCGCAGCCGCCAACCATCCCCCAATACCCCAATCTCCTAATCCCTCACTACCCCCTTCCCCCCCTCCCCAGCACTTCCGCGGGGCCGGTGATCCGGCAGAGCAGACCTTCGTCGAGCAGCCGCGCAAGCATTGAGACGTCGGCGAGGATGGCCTCCCGCCGGTAGAAGGCTTCGGCCCGTTGTACATCCCCCGTTTTCACCACCTCCCGCGCCCGGATGCGAAACGGCACCCGGTCAATGACCCGCTGTCCACTCAGGTACGTATCGGGGAAGTCGCCCCAGGTCCGGTACTTCCGTAAAAAGTGCGAAAACCCGCATTCGGCGTAGTGCAGCACCAGCGGCCCGGACGGATCGGCCGCGGCTTCGGCCAAAGCCACGCCGGGCTTCTGGTAATGGGTGGTGCCCCGGCGCCACTGGAAGCGGTGGTTGCCCCAGGGCAGCAGCGCCCCGTCGAGGCGGGCCGCCGACTTGCCGTTGGCGTAGGCCAGGAATCCCGCGTTCGTGCCGGCTGAAACGTGCGCTGCCAACACTTCTTGCTGCCCGGCCGCCAGGTGGACCGGGTTGCGCTTGAACAGGGTCACCTCCCGGAAATAATCCCCCACCTCCAACTGCCCGCTTACCGCCTCGTAATTGGGGTACGTCACGCCGTAAACCTGCCGGTCGGCCAGGGCCGTGAAGTGCTCGGTTACCGACCCCCGGGGCAGGTAGAACAGTTCGTCGGCATCCATTTGCAGCAGCCAGTGCAGCCCGGCGTCCAGGGCCAGGCCGGCGGCAATTTCCACGTTGAGCAGTTGCCGGGCCTGGGGCCGTTGCAGTTGCCCGGCCAGTTGCGGGTACTGCCGGCAGGACCGCCACCGTGCGGCCAGGGCGTCGTCCCGTTCAATGGCCGTTACCCCCGGGTAGGTCCGGGCCGTGCGCAGCCCCGGGTCCCCGGGCCGGTCGAAGAACAGGTACAGGTGCGCAAAGCCAATGGCGAGGTGATACCGGATGAACGAGTCGAGGGTCTGTTCGGCATCCACCAGCGTCACGGCCAGGGCGGCCCGTTGCGGGGGTGCCGGCACCGGCCGGACGGGCGGCAATTCCTCCCCCGCCGGCACCCCGACGAGTACCACCACGCCGCTCCACCGTTCCCGGAAGGCCGTCACCGGCTCTTCCACCCACCCGGTGGCCGGGTCGAGGTAGCTCACCCGGTCCGCGTCGCAACGGTGGAACATCACGCAGGCTGGTTGCGGTTTTTCCACGAAGGCCAGGGCCGGCAGGGGAATGGCCGGCAGGCTCTCCGGGGGGATGCGGCCGGCCTCCGCCCGCAGGCCCCAGGCGCCCAGCAATTGGGTCAGGTGGTAGAGGGACAGGAAGGGAAAGTCGGGGTGGTCGTAGACGGCCTGCGCCACCGCCCCCGGCGATACGGGCACGCCCAAATGTTGCACCAGGTTCCGGAGTACGGCCGCCGCGTTGTCGGTTGATTGGTACACTGATGGATGGTACACTGATCGGTTATGATGATTATGATGGGTTATGATCAAGGGTTTATGAATGCACTTGTTCACCGGTTCCGGCCACATTTTATCTTAATAAATCATAACCATCATAACCGATCAGTGTACCATTAGCGGCAGTTGCACGGACCACTTACCACGTACTGGGGCTTGTAGTTGGGGCAGCGGCGGTTGGTGCAGCCCTTCAGGTTGAGCAGTTCGATCTTGCGGAAATGGATGGGGTGGCTTTCGGCCTGCAAGGCAATGTAGCCCTCCTTCAGCGGCGTGCCGATCCGTTGCGCCCATTCGCCTTGCAGGTACCGTCCCACGTCCTCGCCGGTTTCGGCCACGATGGGTTTCTCGTAGGTCAGCACGGTCTTGCCCTCCACGAGGTGGCGGATGACCGAGTCGCCGAACACCTCCATTTCGGCCCGCACCCACCGGTCGCCGTCGTAGGTGGCCGACGAGGAACTGATGCAGTGTTCGGCGTTGAGCTTGCCGTTCATGTGCACCTGCGTGCCCGGCGTGCAGAGGTTGCCCGTGGTGCGGGGGCCTTTGCCCAGCCCGCCCAGGAACTGCATTTCCAGCGACACCGGGAACTCCTGGTCAAGGGTCAGGCTGCGGGCGGACTGCGAATGCACCATCACGCCGCTGTTGCGGATGTCCCACGAAGGTCCCCCGGCCAGTTGTTCGCCCACGAAGCGGTACTCCATGCGGAGGCGGTAGTGCGAGTAGGGCTGCCGGTAGTAGATGTGGCCGAACTCGTTGGTAAACTTGTCGTACCGGTCGTAGCTCACCTTGAGCAGGCCGTCTTCCACCCGGAAGGTCTCCCTGAAGTTTTCGTTCAGCGCGAAGCCGGTGATTTTGATGTCCCAGCCGCCCAGGTCCTTGCCGTTGAACAGCGACACCCATTCTTCCCGCGGGGGCGGTACGGGGGCGTCGCGGCGGACGAAGCCGGAACACAGCAGGAGCAGGAGGAGGGCCGGAATGCGGAGGAAGTTCATCGGAAAGGGTGGTAAGGGTTGGTGGCGCGAAAATTTAGCATTTAAAACGGCGTGGCGCTGCCGGGTCGTCCAGAATTATTTCACCTCTTTTGGATTTAACGTTGACGGGGAATCATTTTATAAAGACAATCGTCTGGACATTAGTAATTTAGCCCGCGCCGGGAAACCTTATGGGCCGCTGGGCCGTTGCTACTCATGCTCTGCTGGCCCTTTGGCGGCCCGGCTATCCTGCGGCCCTTGCCCCGGCGGACGACTTGATTTTCCGGCCCCGCGCCCTTGCATTCGTGCCCGTGGTTGACCAGATTGTATCCCCCGATTGTTGGATTGTTATTCCCAGAAAGATGAACCCTATGTTTGATTTACCCGCTTTCCTGGAAAGGATTGAGGTGGCGGCCAGCCGGCAGCAGGTCTTGCAGTTGCTCAAGGAACTCGAGCAGCATTGTATGCACATGAACCCCGACGAATGCCGCCAGCTTTCCGTGCAGGTGGCCGAACGGATGAGCAGCCGCATGGCGCAACTCCAGTAACTTTTTTGCCGTTTCCGGCGTAGTTCAGACCATTTTTTTTTCGCGTCCGTACAAGGTACATTCCAAGGAATGCCTGTACTTGGACCAAAAGCTTAAGGTGCTGCGCCTATGGACACGAAACCCTTCCGAAGGATCATTGTGGTGGACGATGAGAAAGCAAGCCTCGTGCTGGCCCGGCTCGTGCTCGACCAGTTGGTGCTGGCTGACCGCTTACTGGCCTTCCAGACGGTGGACGAAGCCATTGCCTACCTCCGCGAATCGTGCTCCGACGCGGCGGCGGCCACCAGCGACTGCCCGGACCTGGTGCTGCTCGACGTGAACATGCCCGGCAAGGACGGCATTGACTTCCTGGCCGACCTGGCCGCCCTGCGCGAAGAAAAATCGCTGGAAGTCAAAGTGGTGCTGCTTACGTCTTCCAACCACCGCACCGACCTGTGCCGGGCCGCCGCCTACCAGGTGAAAGCCTACGTGGTCAAGCCCATCACCGAGGACAAAGTGAGCCGCCTCGTCGAATCCAAAAGCCAGTGGTGGTGAGAATAAAATGATTGCATGATTAATCCACCCTCCATACTCATGTAATCCTGCTACCGGGGCGTGAGTTTATAGAGCAGGCCGGGGCCTTCGGTGAGCACGTACACGTAGCCGTCGGGGCCCTGGGCCACGGCGCGTACGCGGCCGATCTTGTTGAGCAGTTTTTCCTCCCGGGCGTACTGTCCGTCGGTAAGTTCCACCCGGGCCAGGTGCGTGCCCACCAGGGCGCCCACCAGCACGTTGCCCTGCCAGTTGGGGTACTGCGGGCTGCTCACCACGGCCAGTCCGCTCGGGGCGATGGAAGGCACCCAGTAGCGCACCGGCTGCTCCAGGCCGGGCCCCTGCGTGGCCCCCGACACGGGCGTGCCGTCGTAGTTGACGCCGTAGGTAATGAGCGGCCAGCCGTAATTTTTACCGCCCTCCACCCGGTTGAGTTCGTCGCCGCCCCGCGGGCCGTGTTCGTGGGCCCACAGGCGCCGGGCCGCCCCGTCGTAGTACAGGCCCTGCACGTTGCGGTGGCCGTACGACCAGATTTCGGGCCGGGCGCCGGCCGTGCCCGCGAACGGGTTGTCGGCGGGTACCTGCCCGTCGTCGCGGAGGCGCATGATCTTGCCCCAGTGGTTGGTCAGTTGCTGCGCCTGGGCCGGCGTGCCCCGGTCGCCGGTGCTCACGAATACGTGCCCCTGCCCGTCAAAGGCAATGCGGGAACCAAAGTGTACGCCGGAAGGGAGGAAGGGCTGGGCCTGGAAAAGCGTTTGGACGTCCGTGAGGGCGTCGCCCTGCAACCTGGCCCGGGCCAGCGTGGTGCCGCCCCCGCCGGGTCCGGGCGCCGCGTAGGTGAAGTAGAGCCAGCCGTTGCTTGCGTAATCGGGGTGCAGGGCAATGTCGAGCAGCCCCCCCTGCCCGTTGGTGTACACGGCGGGTACGCCCCCGATGCTGCCAGGCTGCAACCGGCCTTCGCGCACCACCCGGAGCTGGCCGGCTTTCTCGGTCACCAGGATGCGGCCATCGGGCAGAAAGGCCATTCCCCAGGGGCTGGTCAGCCCGGCGGCCACCGTATCCACGCTGAACTTCTGCTTTTCGGACTGCACCATTGTGCCGGGCCGGGCCCCGTCGTACGTCACGGGCGGGGTAACCGGCGGGGGCGGGGTTACGGGCGGAGGTGGGGTGACCGGCAGGGGCGTTTCTTTGTCGCGGTCGCGGCACCCGGCCAGCACGGCCCCGGCCAGCAAGAGGATGCATACGGATCGGTTGGCGGCGTTCATGGTTTGATCTTTAATGGTACACTGATCGGTTATGATGATTATGATCTATTATGATCTTTTTTGATGATTCCTCTTTCACTTGAAATCAGTCCCGATCATAACCATCATAACCGATCAGTGTACCATTAACGTTTTTCCCGGGCGGGTGTTGTGGGCGCCGGGCTTGGCGCAAACCGGGAAGGTGGGTACCTTGTCGGCACAAACCCCTTCCCGCCATGCGAAAGTTGCTGCTCCTCGCCCTGCTCCTGTTCCTGCCCTTCGCCGTTTCCGCCCAAACCCCCGCCCGGGCCGGGTCCCTCGCCGACGTGGCCTTCATTGAGGGGCACTGGCTGGCAACCACCGCCAACGGCGCCGTGGAAGCCTACTGGTCGGCGCCGGCCACCGACAACATTGCCGGGTTCATCCGCATGACCAAAGACGGCAGGGCGACCCTCTACGAATTGTTTGCCTTCGAACAAACCGACCAGGGGCCGGTAGCCCTGGTGAAGCACTTCAAGCCCGGCCTGATCGGCGTGGAGGAGAAAGACAAGTCCGACCGCTACACCTTCCTCGAAGCCGGCGCCGGCCGGGCCGTGTTCGTCAAGCAGGGCGAACCCCTCCGCGTGCTGTACGAAAAGCGGTCGGCCGACCGGCTGGTGATTGCCCTGGGCCGGGAAGAGAACGGCAAGTGGGTGTTCAAAGACCTGTTCGACTTCAAACGAATGAAGTAGCCTCAGGGCAGCATACACATTCGAATCAGCATTGAATTGACGAGACCGCGATGGGTTTAGATACAGTAGAATTGGTCATTGAGTTCGAGCAGAAATTCCGGGTAAACATTCCCGACCAGGAAGCCGCCAAACTGGTGACCGTCCGGCAGGCCGCCGAACTAATATTGAAGTACGTGCAACTCCGGGAGCCGGAACGGGACCTGTTCGGGGAAGTACTGGCACGCATCCGGGCGGCGCTGGATGCAACGGGCATCCGGCCCGGGGAACTGAATCCGGGGAGGAAGCTAAACACGATTTTCTCCGGTGCGGAGGTAGCAAGCCAGTGGCAGCCATTCGCGCATGCTCTCGGGTTGCACATTCCGGCCCTGGCGAAAGCCGACCTCGGGGAAACCGTCGAACCTAAGGCAAGCAAGCGGTTTGGGATAACCACTGCTTTCAACCGTTTTACCCAGCCCGATCCGCCTTTCCTGGAGCACGACGTCAGCCGCCTGGTTGATTGCATTTGCGGGCTCAATCACGAAAAATTCATTGACTTTGACCACCTCACGAGCCGCTACGAAGTGATGGTCGCAGTCATGGTGATTACCAGCGACAAGAGCGGGGTGGAAGTCACGGACATCTTCCCGGACAGTTCCTTTACCAGCGATTTAGGCATGGACTGAATGTTCATTCGTAATTAATCATTCGTAATTCGTAATTATTTATTTTGCGCGTATGGCTACCTCTACCGTATCGTCGAAGGAAAAAAAGTCGGTTGTGTCCGAAGATTGGGCCGTGGTGGCCCTGGGCTTTCTCATCATCATGCTTACCCTGGAGGGCCTGCTGCTGAAGGTGCCGTCCTTCGGCTGGAGCACCGCGGGTGACCTGGCGGGCAAGGTGCTCTCCCCGGCAAACCTGGGCCTGATCGCTTTGCAATTCGGGTTCGTGTACGGGGTGGCCCTGCTGGGCGCCTGGCTGACGGGCAAACGGATCAAGTCGTTCCTGGTGGGCTTCCCCCTGGTGTACGGGCTGACGGTGCTGGCCCTGGTGCTGGCCGGCAACAAAAGCATCAAGGCCATCAACCTGGAAGCCGTCATCTTCAGCCTTTCGCTGGGCCTGCTGGTGGGCAACCTCTTCAAGCTGCCCGACTGGCTCAAAGAAGCCCTGGCCACCGAGCTGTTCGTCAAGATCGGACTGGTGCTGCTGGGTACGGGGGTGATCTTCGCCGACATCCTCAAAGCCGGCTCACTGGGACTGGTGCAGGCCCTGGTGGTGGTGCTCTCGGTGTGGTACTTTGCCTACTGGCTCTGCAAGAAACTGAAGGTGGACGAAGAGCTGACGATGATGATTTCGAGTGCCGTCTCCATCTGCGGCGTGTCGGCGGCCATTGCCACGGCCGGGGCCATCAAGGGCGACGCCAAAAAACTCTCCTACGTGGTCTCGATGGTGCTCATTACGGCCATTCCCATGATGATCGCCATGCCCATCCTGGCCCGCTACCTGGGCCTCTCGCAGGAAGTGACCGGCGCCTGGCTGGGCGGCAGCATTGACACGACCGGGGCCGTGGTGGCTTCCGGGACGCTGGTGGGCGACACGGCCCTCCAGATCAGCACCATTGTCAAGTTCTCCCAGAACGTGCTCCTGGGCCTTGCCGCCTTTGCCATCTCGGTGTACTGGACCTACACCAATCACCCCGGACAGGACCAGCAAAGCAAGCCCACATTGAGTGTGATCTGGGAACGCTTCCCCAAGTTCGTGCTGGGCTTCATCGGTGCGTCGCTGCTGTTCTCGTTTCTGCTCTCCCCGGAGCAGACGGCTCCCGTCAAGGACACGCTCAAGAACCTGCAAGGCTTGTGGTTCGCCCTGGCCTTCACCAGCATCGGCCTGGAAACCAACTTCCGCGAACTCTTCGCCAAAAACAGCCGCCGTCCCTTCTACGCCTTCCTCATCGCCCAAGGCTTCAACATCCTCGTCACGCTGGCCGTGGCCTACGTGCTGTTTGGGTAGGAAGGGGCATTGGTCAGTGGTCAGTGGTATTTCTCCCGTCTTTCTTAACTACCCAAAGCTACGTCGGCAGCGGGGAAAGTCCCGGAGGGACGCCCTGTCCCTAGAACGGGACATTTCCCTCACGCAAGAGCTCCAGGGGAGCGACCTATTTGTATTGAACAGGACGCTCCTACGGAGCTTGCGTCTGATGTGGTGGGCCTCTCTAGGAACAGCACGCCCCTACGGGGCTATTAGCTGATTGATTCAGTACTTGCCCGGGAGTAGTCAGTGAGACACTGACCACGGCAGCAGAGACACTTCCTTACCTTCAATTTACCAACCCTTGCCGCTCCCCGCCCAAATTCTGCTAATCTTTTAATCCGGTGAATCCTGATCCTACCCCAGCAGGTTGTTTTGCAGGCAATATTTGACCAGGCCGACCGTGTTGCGGACGCCGAGTTTGAGGAGGATGTGCTTGCGGTGCGTGTCTACGGTGCTGGTGCTGATGAACAGCTTTTCGCCGATCTCCTGGTTGGAATATTCCTGGGCCACCAGCTTGAGGATTTCGATTTCGCGTTTGGTCAGCACGTTTTCGGGGGCCGCCAGGTGCAGGTCGAAGGCCGGCGAATTGGTGCCCTTGGGGGCGGCCACGTCGGTGAGCAGTTCCTTGCTGATGTAGGTTTCGCCGCGCACGGCTTTTTCGATGGCCTCCAGGAACACCGCCTTCCCTTCACTCTTGTAGAGGTAGCCGTTGATGCCGTGCCGGATGAGCTTGGAATAGTACCGCGTGCCGTGGTACATGGTGAGGATGATGATCTTGGTGCGGCGGTGCTTGGCGCGGATCGTTTTCACCAGCGTCAGCGGGTCGGTGTCGGGCATGTTGATGTCGAGCAGCACAATGTCCACCTCCTGCCCGTCCAGTTCCGCCAGCACTTCCTCGCCGTTGAGGGCCTGGCCCACCACCTGGATGCCGGCTTCCGTGTCGAGCAGCATCCGCAGGCCATCAATGAAAAGCTGGTGGTCGTCAGCAATCAGTAACTTTATCATGTTCGGGTGAATTAACGGGTTTAGCGGCCAGCGGCAGGTTGATGATGTACGTGGTGCCCACGCCCTCCCGGGACTCCACGTGCAGGTGGCCCCGCAGGAAGTTGACCCGGTTGGTGATGTTGACGAGCCCCTGGCCCTTGTTTTTGGACTTGATCTTTTTCTCGTAGTCAAACCCCCGGCCGTCGTCCTCGGTGGTGATCACCAGGTTGTCGGGTTCGGCCAGGAACTGGATTTCGAGCTGCCGCGCCCCGGCGTGTTTGATCGTGTTGTTGAGAATCTCCTGCACGATGCGGAACACCTCGATCTCGAAGTCCTTGCGCAGCCTGCGCGTCACGTTGAAATGCCGGAAGGCCACCGTCAGCTTGCCCGTATCGTTCACCTTCCGGCACAGGTCGTCCACGGCCACCAGCAGCCCCGACTGGAACAGCAGGTCGGGCATCAGGTTGTTGGAAATGGCTTTGAGTTCGCGGAAGGCGTCTTCGAGCAGCCGCAGCGAGTTGCCCAGGAAGCGGCCCTGCACTTCGGGCCGCACGGCCTCCCCTTCGCCCAGGGAGGTCAGGTTGAGCTTGAGCGTGGAGAGCATGTAGCCCAGCCCGTCGTGCAGTTCTTCGGCGATGCGCCGCCGTTCGTTTTCCTGCGTTTGCAGGATGGCCCGCGCCACCACGCCCTGCTGCTGGTTGATCTTTTTGAGCAGGGCTTCCCGTTCCCGGAAGGCATTCATTTTCTTCTGCTCGTTCAGGGCGTTGCGGAGCGAAACGGCCATCTGGCCCGAGAGCAACTGGAGCAGTTCGATGCGGTCGTGGGTGAAGGCGTTGGCGATCAGGTTGTTTTCGAAGTAGAGCAGGCCGATCACCTCGCCCTGGTGGATGATGGGCGTGCAGAGAATGGACTTGGAACCCTTGGCCGTGATCACCGGGTCGGCGGCGAAGTTGGGGTGCCCGGCCGCGTCGTCAATCACCAGGTTCTCCTGCGTCACGTACACGAACTGCACGATGCCCTCCGACACGTGGGGGCTGTCTTTGACGGGCAGCGACGCAATGGACACCGCGGCCTGGCCGTCCACGGCGCCGGCCGCCTCGATGAAAAAGTCGTTCTCCTTCTTGAGGATCAGGTAGCCCTGCCCGGCGCCGGCGTTCTCCACGGCGATCACGATCAGCTTCTCCAGCAGCCGGTCGAGCTGGATTTCCCCCGAGAGGGCGGAGGCGGCCTTCATGATGCTGTGCAGGTCGAGCACGGCCGAGTTGCGGCCCGCCGGGAAGTCGTGGCCCGGCGCCCCGGGCGGGACCTCTTCGAGGGAAAGCCCGCCGAGCGGATCGTCGAGCCGTTGCCGCAGCCGTTGCGGGTGCTTGTTTTCCAGGTCGCGCACCTTGGCGTAGGCGCCCCACTGCCCGTAGAGCCCGTAAGCCCGTTGCAGGTACTGGTCCCCGATGAACGTCCGTCCCCGGCCGTGGTAGTACCCGGCCGCCAGTTCGCAGGCCAGCGCCGCGTCGTTGAGAAACCCCTGGTCGCGGGCCCGGTCGGCGGCCCGGTCATAGCGGATGGCCGCCTCTTCGGGCCGGCCGGTCACGCGGCAGTACTCGGCCTCGGCTAGTTCCTGCTTGTGGAGGGCCAGGGCGGGATTGTGGCGGGCAAACCGCCGCAGTTGCCGGAGGCCGGCAGCGGCTTCGCGCAGCAGGAGCTTGCGGCGCGGCCCGCCTGCCGCCGCGGCCAGCGCCAGGATGGTGAGCGTGTTGTAGAACTGGTAGATGAGGATGTAGCTGTTGCCCATTGCCCGCTGCGCCAGTCCGCCCGCCAGCTTGCCGTTGCGCCGGGCCTCCCGGTAGTCGCCGAACAGGTAGGCCAGCATCGTCTTGTAGAGGTACACGTCGAAGGTGGCGACGGACGCCTTGGTATCGGCGTACAGGCGCATCATTTCCGGCTCGTTGTGCACCCGGCCGGTGAGCACCGTGGGGTTTTCCACCAGTTCGCAGAGGTTGAGGGCCGCCTGCGTGTGGATGGAGAGCAGGTGGTGGGCGCTGTCCTGCCGCAGCCGGCCGATCCGGTCGAGGAAGCGTTCCATCTCGCCGGTGACGGCCTGGAGGTTGTGGCCGCAGTAGAAGGCGCTGTAGCAGTACACCTGCGCCGAGTAGGCCGCAAACTCGATGTTGCCCGTCTCCAGGCCGTACCAGTAGTTGGCGCGCAGCGGTTCGAGGATGTTATGGAGCGGCTCCTTCCAGTGAATGATGAACGTGTTGACGATCATGGTGCACTGCGTGCGCAGGTTGCTCACCCCGAACTTGTCGGACAGCCGCACGGCCGCCTTGCCCAGCCGGTAGCCGCCGGCCACGTCCTTCACGCCGCCGATGAGCACGAGGCCGTAGCTGGCGCACACCACGCCCGAGTAGGCCGTGTTGCCGTGCTTCACCATCAGGGAAAAGGCGCGGCACACGAACAGCGGGAAGAGGGCCGGGCTGGCAAAGTACACCGCCGAGCCCACGCTGGCCAGCACCCGGATGGCCGCCTCGGCGTACGGGTCCTTGGTGGCGGGCAGGTCCACCAGGTCTTCGGGCGTCCGGCCGCGCAGGGCCAGCTTGATGCCCAGCAGGGCGGACAGCACGTGGACCTTGTTGGGGCGTTTGGGAAAACGCACGCCCAGCAGCCCGAGCACTTCCAGGGAGGTGCGCACGGCGTCGAGCAGTTGGTGGCGGGCCGTGTACG
>CADCTQ010000271.1 GCA_902805615.1 uncultured Cytophagales bacterium | reverse complement strand
AGGTCGCAGTGGTTAGAGGAGATTGATCATAAAAGACCAGCGGAGGGCAAAACTAAGTTTTGCACGAAAAAAGGGGGTAGTCAGAGACTACCCCCAACCGGAAGGAGGAGTGATTGAGGTGGTTAAAGGAGGACGTGCCGTTCTCAAGATACTGCCCGAGCCGTAACGGTACATTGCCGTCTATACAATGCTGCCTGCTCCGTGGCGCTAATCACATACATCCTGAAAGGATGACGGCAGGGAGGTCAGTGAAACCCATGAGAACTTTCTTTACAGTGTACTAAGGCTTTTGCAGGGCCAGCAGCTTTTCCTGCGTGTCTTTGTCGTCGGGGTCGAGTTGCAGCACGGTCTGGTAAGCGGCAATGGCTTTCTCCGCCTGTCCCAGCTTCCGGTACAAATCTCCCCAGCGGGCGAAGACCATGGAAGAGTTGGGGTGTTGCTCCCTGGCTAAGGTCAGGATCGCCTCGGCGGCCGGGAGCCGGGCGGGACGGGCGTGCAAAAATTCGTAAGCCATGTAGGTCAACTGCGATTCGTTGAGCTTCAGCAGCCGGTACGCGTTGATGGCTTCCGGGTAACGTCCCATGCGCAGCAGTTCCCCCGGCAGATACACGCCTTCCCCGAGGCGGGGCATGGCGGCGCCGTGCCACTCGATCCGCAGTGAATCAATCTTTCCCGCGGCGCCCCGCACGAAGTAACCTTTCAGCGGGTGGTCGGTGAATGCCACCGTGTCTTTGCCCACCGGAAAGCAGTAGATGGGCTCGCCGTCGTTGATCGTTTCCACCAGGTAGTCTTTTTCCCGGCGGATCGTGACTACTTCGTCCGCGCCTTTTTTATACCGGCCCTCGTACTGCGCAAGGGGCGTTTCGGGCAGGGGCACCGGCCGGATGAGGTCCGGCAAGAAGTTTGTCCAGCCGTACGCCCTGGCGACGGCCCGGCGGATTTCTTTTCCCAATTCATTGGCGCCTCCGTCACTGTTCATCAGGACCACCACGCCGTTGCCGCCCTCCACGCTGCCGATGGCGTAGGCGATAAAGCCGGCGTTCACCCCCATGTGTTCGAAGTACACGCCCTTCGGGTCCCGGTTGTCGCCCCGCTGCAGGAGAAAGGCGCCCAGTGCCATCTGTTCTTTGTAAAAGCCCTCCGATACGTCCACCTGGGGCGTGAGCATCATCTGAGCCATCGGCCGAGATAAAAAGGTACCCTGGCCCCGGTGCGCGTTTTGCAGGGCAATGACGAGGCGGGCCAGGTCACCGGCATTCGTGTACAGCCCGGCGGCGGCTTGCTGTGGGTACAGGTAAGGCATTCCCTTGAACCAGCCGGCGGAGGAGTAGGCCCAGGCGGCCCGCTTGCCCATTGCTTCGGGCAGCGGCTGGGCAAACGTCATGTGCCGCAAACCGAGCGGCTTGAACAGCAATGCATCGGTCAAGGCCGCAAAATCCTGCCCCGTGGCATCGGTCATGGCCTGCTGGGCCACCAGGTAGCCGCCTCCCGAATACCGGAATTCCTTACCGGGCTCACTGTTGACCACGACGGCCCGGCTGCTCACCCCCGGCTTGCCCGACAGGATGTCCACCACCGTGGGCAAGGGCTGCTGCTGGGGCGTAGAGCCGAAGTAACTGGACTGGCTGGTGCCGCCCGTATGGCTCAGGAGCATTCGCAGGGTCACCGGCTTTGCCTTCGTAAACTCGCTTTCGGGCAACTGCCACGAGGTGAGGTACCGGTTGACGGGCTGGTCTAAATCCAGCTTCCCGCTTTCCACCAGTTTCATCGCGGCCAGGGCGGCGACCATTTTGGAAATAGACCCGGCCGAAAACAGCGTTTCATCCGTGACCGGCGTCTTTTTGGTGGTGTCCGCCCACCCGTACGACTTGGTCCAGTCCAGCCGGTAGTTGTGAATGACGGCGATGCTGACCCCGGGTACCCGGTGGAAGCGCATGCGCTGCTCCAGGTTCCAGCCGGCCATCCCGGCTACCGGTACGTGAGGGCACAACGCGTTCTCTACGGCCCGGACCCGCCGGGCCACGGAAGCGGGCAGGGAGGCGGCAGGCTGGGAGTGGGCCCCGGTTGAGCGCACGGGCAAGGGGGTTTGTCCAAAGCATACCGGCAGTGCGCACAGCCCTGCCAGGAGGATGAAAACGAAGCGGGTGAACATATCGGGGGAGAGTTACGGGAGGAAGGGGGTCGTCCCGGGAAGCTGTTTTTCAAATCGTGTGCCTAACCCGGCAAGTCGTCCAAGTTACGCCTTTTGCCGGTTTCTTCCCGTGCTGCCTTTTTTCGCTTGTACCGAAGTGGAACACTCCTGTTCGTTTTGGAACATCTTCCCCGTTCGGTTGGAAAAGCCCGGTAAGCCTCATGCCGACACGCAATGTCCAACCCCACGCCTACCTCCGGGTGCGCCCTACCTAATACGCAGTCCCCGATACCCATTACTTAACCCCCTTCCTTGTACTTTTTCCCATAAATAATTAGCTTCCGTCCTGATTGCGCTTTTCCCTTTGCCATGACCCACTTCAACCGCCGCGACTTCCTCAAAACCACTTCCGCCGGGGCCGCCGGCCTGCTGCTCGCCACCCCGTTGCTGGCCGCCAAAACCGTTCCCGCCGGGGCCGCCGCCGAAAACAATACCACCCTCCGCTTCCGGCAGATCCACCTCGACTTCCACACCAGCGAACACATCACCGGCATCGGCGAAGGGTTCGACCCCGAAGAATTTGCTTCCACCCTCAAGAAAGCCGCCGTCAACTCGGTGACGGCCTTCGGGCGGTGCCACCACGGCTACATCTACTTCGACACCAAGGCGTTTCCCGAACGGCACCACCCGCACCTCAAGCGCAACCTGCTCAAGGAACAGATCGAAGCCTGCCACAAACGCGACATCCGGGTGCCCATCTACACCACCATCCAGTGGGACCACTTTACGGCGCGGCAACATCCCGAATGGCTCGTGCTCGACGACCAGGGCAAGCCCGTCGGCACGCCCATCTACGAGCCGGGTTTCTACCGCAACGTGTGCGTGCATTCGGGCTACGGCACCTTCCTCAAGGCCCACCTCAAAGAAATGTTCGAGACGGTGCCCGTGGACGGCCTGTTTCTCGACATCGTAAAGGTGCTCGACTGCTCCTGCCCGGCCTGCCGCGCCGGCATGGAAAAGCAGAAGCTGGAGCCCGCCCTCCCCGCCGACCGCCTCAAGTACGCCACCAAAATGATGACGGACTGGAAAAACGAGATGACGGCCTTTATCCGCGCGATGGACAAGGACTGCACCATCTTCTACAACGGCGGCCACGTGGGCCCTCCCATCCGGCAGACACTGCCCACCTACACCCACCTCGAACTCGAATCGCTGCCCAGCGGCGGCTGGGGCTACCTGCACTTCCCGCTTACCTCGCGGTACGCCCGCACGCTCAACAAAGACTTCATGGGCATGACCGGCAAGTTCCACACCTCCTGGGGCGACTTTCATTCGCTCAAAAACCCGGCGGCGCTGCAATTTGAGTGCTTTACCATGCTGGCCATGGCCGGCAAGTGCTCCGTGGGCGACCAGTTGCACCCCAACGGCAAGATTGACCAGGCCACCTACGACCTCATCGGGTCGGTGTACCGGGAGGTGGAGAAAAAAGAGCCCTGGTGCCAGGGCGCCCGGGCCGTCACGGAAATCGCCGTGATGTCGCCCGAGGAGTTCCAGGCCGGCGTGCGGCTGCCCGAGGCTTCGATGGGCGTGATCCGGATGCTCCAGGAAGGCGGCCACCAGTTCGACATCGTGGATTCGCAGACCGACCTGGCGGGCTACAAAGTGGTGGTGCTGCCCGACGTCATCCCGGTGAGTGCCGCGCTGAATGCGAAACTGGAAGCTTTCCTGGGCCGCGGCGGGGCGCTGATCGCCAGCTACAAGTCGGGCCTGGGCGAAACCGGCGACGCGTTTGCCCTCAAGGCCCTCGGCGTGGACTACGTGGGCGACGCCCCCTACAGCCCCGACTTCATCGTGCCGTCGGGGCCGCTCGGGGAGGGCTTGCCCAAGACCGAACTGGTGATGTACAGCAAGGGCCTGGAGGTAAAGGCCCGCGCCGGCGCAAAGGTGCTGGCCGACGCCGTGGTGCCGTACTTCAACCGGACGTACCAGCACTTCAGTTCGCACCGCCACACGCCCTCGGCCGGCAAGCCGGGCTACCCGGCGGTGGTGCAGCAAGGCAAGAGCATCTACTTCGTGCACCCGCTCTTCACGCAGTACAACCAGAACGCGCCCCGCTGGTGCAAGCAACTGTTCCTCAACGCCCTCAGCACCCTGCTGCCCGAGCCGCTGGTGCGGGTGAAGGGACCTTCGACGCTGATTGCGACGCTCAACGAACAGGCGGCCGAAAACCGCCGCATCGTGCACCTGCTGCACTACGTGCCCGAGCACCGCGGCAAAGACTTCGACGTGCTCGAAGACGTGATTCCCCTCTACAACCTGCCCGTGTCCGTGCAAACGCCCAGGAAAGTCCGCCAGGTGACCCTCGTGCCCCAGAACGTGCCCCTCAAGTACGAACAGAAGGGCAACCGCATCGAATTTATCCTGCCCGAACTGAACGGCCACCAGATGATCGCCGTGCAGGGGTAGGGCCGGCCGGGGCAATCCGGGAGCCCTTTTGTGCGCGGGTACCCGCGGTTTGACATTTCATCAGGTGACATTTCATCAGGATACCGGTACCTTCCCTTATGTCTTTTCCCCGCGGTTTTTGGCAGTACGCGGCCCTGGTGGCCGGCGTCTTACTGGGGCATCCGTCCCCGGCGCAGTTTACCCTGCTGCCCGCGGGGCAGACGGGCATTGCGTTTGCCAACCAGCTCACCGAGTCCGAAACCCAGAACGTGCTGGCCTACGAGTACTTCTACAACGGCGGCGGGGTGGCCGCCGGCGACCTCAACAACGACGGGCTGGTTGACCTCTACTTTACCGGCAACATGGTGCCCGACCGGCTCTACCTCAACGGGGGCAACCTGCGCTTCAAAGACATCACCCAAACCGCGGGCATCCGCTTCGGGGGCGGCTGGAAAACCGGCGTTACGCTGGTGGACATCAACGCCGACGGCTGGCTGGACGTGTACGTGTGCTACTCGGGGGCCGGCGACGCCTACGCCCGGCGCAACAAGCTGTACCTCAACAACAAAGACCTCACTTTCACCGAAGGCGCCGCCGGCTACGGCCTCGACCTGCCGACGCACAGCACGCAGGCCGCCTTCTTCGACTACGACAAGGACGGCGACCTGGACTGCTACCTGCTCAACCACAACACCAGGGAGTTCAAACGCTTCGACGCCGCCGCCGCCAAGGCCATGCGCGACGAGATGGCCGGCGACCGGCTGCTGCGCAACGACGGGGGCAAGTTCGTGGACGTCAGCGCCGCCGCCGGCATCCGGGGCAACCCCATCGGGTTCGGGCTCGGCGTTGCCGTCGGCGACCTCAATGGCGACGGGTGGCCCGACCTCTACGTGTCCAACGACTACATCGAGCAGGATTACCTCTACCTCAACAACGGCGACGGCACCTTCACCGACAAGCTCGAAGCGTCGGTGGGGCACCTGAGCTACTTTTCGATGGGCAACGAGATTGCCGACGTCAACAACGACGCCCGGCCCGACATCATCACCCTCGACATGCTGCCCGAGGACAACCGCCGCCAGAAACTGCTCTACGGGCCGGAGAACTACGAAACCTACCGGAACATGCTCAAGAACGGCTTCTACCACCAGGTGATGCGCAACATGCTCCAGCTCAACAACGGCGACGGCACCTTCAGCGAGATCGGCCAGCTGGCCGGCGTGTCGAACACCGACTGGAGCTGGGCGCCCCTGGTGGCCGACTTCGACAACGACGGGTGGAAGGACCTGTTCATCACCAACGGCTACCTGCGCGACTATACCAACCTGGACTTCATGAAGTTCTACGCCGACCAGGGACTCAAGGAAGCTCAGGGCAGCCCCACGGCCCTCATGGACATTGTGCAGCAAATGCCTTCGACCCGGACGCCCAACTACGTTTTCCGCAACAACGGCCGCCTGCAATTCGAAAACAAAGGCGCCGAATGGGGCTTTACCCAGCCGCTGCTCTCCAACGGGGCCGTGTTTGCCGACCTTGACAACGACGGCGACCTGGAGATCGTCACCAGCAACGTGAACGCCGAAGCGGCCGTGTACCGCAACGACGCCCCGGCGGGTGCCGCCGGGCATTTGCAGGTGCAGCTCGGACCGGGGGTGAGCCCCGCCGCGTACGGGGCCAAAGTGTGGGTGTACGCCGGGGGCACCGTGCAGTACCAGGAATTCTACCCCACCCGCGGGTTCCAGTCGTGCATGCACACGCCGCTGCACTTCGGGCTGGGCAAGGCCCGCGCCGCCGACAGCCTCCGGGTGCAGTGGCCCGACGGCCGGTCCGAATGGGTGCGCAACGTGCCGGCGAATCAAAAGCTGGTGCTTTCTCCCGGAAAAGCCGACCGCCCGCCGAAGCCGGCCGCCGCGCCGCGTACGCTGTTTACCGCCCTCCCCGGCGACACCCTCCCCCACCGGCACCGCGAAGACGACTACAACGACTTCAAACGCCAGTCGCTCATGCCGGTCATGCTCTCCTACCAGGGGCCGCCCCTGGCCCGGGCCGACGTGAACCGGGACGGGCTGACGGACCTGTACGCCGGGGGCGCCAAGGGGCAGGCCGGCGCGTTGCTGCTCGGGCAGAAAAACGGGTCGTGGACCCCGTCGCCCCAGCCGGCCTTTGCCGCCGACCTGATGCACGAAGACACCGGGGCCGCTTTTTTTGACGCCGACGGGGACGGCGACCCGGACCTGTACGTGGTGAGCGGCGGGTACGCGTACCTGGAAAACGACCTGCTCCTGCAAGACCGGCTGTACCTCAACAACGGCAAGGGCAAGTTTGCCCGGGCCACCGAAAACCTGCCGCCCGAACGCTCCAGCGACGCCTGCGTGACGCCCCTGGACCTCGACCAGGACGGCGACCTGGACCTGTTCGTGGGCGGCCGGGTGATTCCGGGCCGCTACCCCGAACCCGCCGGCAGCCGCCTGCTGCTCAACGACGGCAAGGGCAACTACGCCGACGCCACCGGGCAGAAAGCCCCCTTCCTCAACCGGTTTGGCCTGGTCACCAGTTGCGTCGCACTGGATGCGGACAAAGACGGGTGGGACGACCTGGTGGTGGCCGGGGAGTGGCTGCCCGTGACGGTGCTGCTCAACCGGCGGGGCGCGTTGCAGCAGGCGGCCGGTCCCGGGGCGGCCCCGACCGGCTGGTGGAACCGCCTCGCCGCCGAAGACCTCGACAACGACGGCGACCTGGACGTGGTGGCGGGCAACTTCGGCCTGAACTGCCAGATGAAACCCTCCGAACGGGAACCCGTGACGGTGGTGTACCGTGATTTTGACGAAAACGAAGCGGTTGACCCGTTCGTGTGCTACTACATCGGCGGCAAGTCGTACCCGCTGGTGAGCCGCGACGAGGCCCTCAACCAGGTATTTGCGCTGCGCCGTAAATTCACCACCTACCAATCCTACGCGGAGGCGTCCCTGCCGGACCTGTTCACCCCCGACCAACTGCAAGCCGCCACCACCCTGAGCGCCACCACCTTCGCTTCGGCCGTGCTCGAAAACAAGGGCGACGGCACCTTCTCCCGGCACGAGCTGCCCGTAGAAGCCCAGTTCGCGCCGGTGTACGCCATGGGCCTGGTGGACTTCGACAGGGACGGCCTCAAGGACCTGGTGCTGGGCGGCAACCAGTCGTACACCCGCATCAAGCTGGCGAAAATGGACGCCAATCACGGCATGGTGTTCCGCAACGCGGGCCGCTGTACCTTTACGTACGTGCCCCAGTGGCAGAGCGGCCTGCGCGTCAAAGGCGACGTGCGCGACATTGCCGTCATCCGCAAGGGTGCCGGCACGGTGCTCCTGTTCAGCCGCAACAACGACACCGTCAGCGGCTATGTACTCAACCCTCCGAACGGGCAATAGGCTGGTTTTTTGAATTTTATAGCGTTATGCTGTTGTCATTGTATCACCACCCCCGTCCCCTCCTCCAAGGAAGGCTACGATTAGGACACCTCTTTGAAATGAGCAAAAAGGCGGTCAGTGAAGACACTGACCGCGGCAGCAGCGATGCTGACCAAGACATGGAACCACGCTTACAAAGATCACCACGCCGCCGTCAGTGTCCCACTGACGGCTTCGAACGGCGTTTCAAAGCCATTTTACAAAACTGTCCTAATCGTAGCCTCCAAGGAAGGAGGGGAACCGTGCGGGTACGGCTGCGTACCAAGGGAAATCTCCCCTACGCATACAGTCCCGGTCAGCGCGGCACCTGGGTACGGCTCCCCTTCTTTTTGCAAGGAGGGGCCGGGGGTGGTTTCTCCCCCCAAACGGCTCACTCCCGACGAAAAATCAGCCTGGCAAGCCTGATCGTTGCCTTTCTGCTCCCCGGCTGCCTGGCCGCGCCGGCAATGGGCCCCACGGTTGCTCCTCCCAAACCGGGCGACGCGGTTGCCTACGTGCAAACCCTGAAGCAACTGACCGACGTGATGGTGAACGACGTCACCGGCCCCTGCGCGGCGGCCCGCTACTACGCCTACGCCAACCTGGCCGCCTACGAGATCGTCCGCGGACCCGCCCAGTCCCCGGCGTACGGGTCTTTTTCGGGCCTCCTAAGGGGCTACCCCGACCTGTCGCGGCTCCACCCCGGGCCGGCCGTAGACGCGCCTTTTGCGGGTCGGTACGCGTTGCTGCGGATGGGCGAAGAACTGCTGCCCTCGGGCTACACCCTCGAAGCGGCCCGGACGGCATTGCTCCGGGAGGCGGAAGGACAATTGGCGGCGGCGATCCTGGAAGCGTCCCGGGCGTACGCCGAAGCGGTAGTAACAGCCCTGGTGCAATACGCGGCCAAGGACGGTTACGTGAAAACCAGCGGCTACCTGCGTTACACGCCCCTCGCGGAGGCCGGCGCCTGGCAACCCACCCCGCCGGGCTACCTGGAAGCCTACGAACCGCACTGGGGCACGGTGCGGACTTTCCTGCTCGACAGTGCGGCCCAGTTCCGCCCGGCGCCGCCGGTGGCCTACAGCGAAAAGGAGAATTCGCCTTTTTACCGCCTCGCCCGGGAAGTACACCAGGCCACGGCGGCCCTTACCCCCGAGCAGACGCACATTGCCAATTTCTGGGACTGCAACCCGTTTTTCCTCCGGCAGAAGGGACACGTCAGCTTCGGCACCAAGAAGATTTCCCCGGGCGGGCACTGGATGGGCATTACGGGCATTGCCTGCGTGAAAAAAGGGCTTTCCCTGGCCGAAACCGTCCGGTGGCACGCCCTGGTGGGCATTGCCATGAGTGACGCGTTCATTTCCTGCTGGAACGAGAAATACCGCAGCAACCGGGTGCGGCCCGAAACGTTCATCAACGCCCGGCTCGACCCGGACTGGCGTCCCCTGCTCCAGACGCCGCCCTTCCCCGAGTACTCCAGCGGCCACAGCGTGGTATCGGGGGCCGTATCCACCCTGCTGACCACGCTGGCCGGCGAAGATTTTGCGTATACCGACACGACGGAAGTGGAGTTCGGCGTACCGGCCCGTTCGTTCACCTCCTTCAAACAGGCCGCCCGGGAAGCCGCCGTCTCGCGCCTGTACGGGGGCATCCACTTCCGCGACGCCGTCGAGAACGGCCTGGTGCAGGGCGAACAAATCGGACATTACGTGGTGCAGAAACTAAAGCTCAAGCAGTAATCCCCCCGTGTTCCCCTGTTTTCAGCAATTCCCGGTTTAAATCGTATTTGGACCAAGTCCCGGAGGGACGCTCTGTTCCCAGCACCCAACATTTCGCTCACGCAAGCGCTCCGTGGGAGCGACTTGTTATCTTTGAACATCTAAACAGGACGCCCCTCCGGGGCTTTCGGGCTGGGGTAAAAAAATTGGGGGCCGCCCGAAAGCCGCCCCCTTCACCTGTTTAATTAACACTCACTAACACTCAGTATTTTCGTCCCACGTCAGAAAACGCGGGCAGGTTCCTTAGATCGCAATGGCCGCCGACTTTAATTTCGAGTCGAATTTGAGGCGGCTGCGTTCGAAGCCGCTCAGGTTCATTTCAAAGCCGGGCTTGCCCTTGTCGGACACGAAGTTGATGAGGCTGCCGAACCGGGCGGCGCCGTCTTTTTCGGTCACCACCAGCGTAGAGGTGCCGTTCGTCTTCTGGAGCACCTCGTTGAGCAGGTCGTTCTTTTCGGCCGCAATGAAGAGGATGTGGCACATCTTTTCGACCTCCCGCACGTCCTTGTAGCTTTTGACCACGATCTTCCGGCCGTTGGCGGTTTTGGTGGCGGCCATCTTGGTCAGTTCGACGTTCAACTGCGTATCGCCCAGCACGCCGATGGTAAAGGGACCGGTGTTGTACGCATCGGGCCAGCGGATGTACTTGGTGAAATTGTAAATGAAGATCGTCTGCACCTTGTGGGTGGCTTCCGAGGGCCTCGGTTGCGCCGGAGCCTCCGGCAGCGAGAGGCACCAGAGGAGCAACGTCAATATCATGGGTACACTTTTTTTCATGCTTTTAAGAAACGATTCGCGGCGCCGCCAGCAATAGGGGGAGGGGGCGTTACCCTTTCAACTGTTCGATCATCCGGCCGACGTGGCTCGACTTTTCCTTCTCGTTGAGGAAGTAATAGATGCCCTGCAAGGCTTTGAGGGCGTTGCGGTTGGCCGGTGCCAGCTTCGACGCTTTTTCGGCGTACGGCAGGGCTTCCTGGAACAGCCGCGTGATGGTTTCCAGCTTGGCGTGGAAAGCCATGATGTCGAGGTCGTAGTTCTTTTCGGGCTCGATCAGGTCCACGGCCTTGTTGTAGAGGGTGATCGCCATGTTGTAGTTGGCCACCGGGTTTTCGGGGTCCCGGGCCAGCACGCGGCGGTACGCTTCGCGGCGCTTCTGGAAATACACCTCCTTTTTGGTGCTGTCGCTCTGGGCAATGGCTTCGTACACGGTGCCGGCCACCAGCATGGCCTCGGTGTTGGCAGGGTCGAGCCGCAGGTACGCTTCGATGCTTTTCTCGGCCCGGGCAAACTGCCGTCCCGCCAGCAGCAGGTTGATCTCGGTGGTGCGCAGCCCGGCGTCGTCGGGGTACTGCTGCCGCCCGGCCTCCACGGTCCGCAGGGCCAGGTCCTTCTCGCCGGCCTCCGCGTAGAGCCCGGCCAGGTCGTCGTAGAGGTAGGCGTTGCGGAAGCTGGCGGCCAGGGCTCCTTCGTAGTACGTGCGGGCGGCGGCCTTGTCGCCGAGGGCCAGCGAAGCGTAGCCGGCGTGGTAGAGGGCTTCGGCGTAGTATTCGTCGGGCCTGGTGCCGGCGCGGTAGTCAATGAATTTCCGGAAACCCGGCAGGGCTCTGGCGAAGTCCTTGCGGTTGAGCTGTTCGACGGCTTCGTTGTAGCAGGTGCCGTACAGGTATTCGAGCACGGCGTTGTTGCGCGCCGTGTACGTGTTTTTGGCGTCCAGTTCGCCGCACTTGCGCAGCGAGGCCAGGGCCGTTTCGCGGAAGTCGGCCGCCTGCGGGCTGTTTTTGAACAGTTCCTTGTAGACGAAGCCCCGGATGTGCCACGTGCGCGGGTCCTGGCCCGTCGCCTGGTCTTTGGCCGCCACGTCAATGGCTTCGCGGGCGCTGTTGAGGTCGTTGCGCTTGAGGTAATCGGCCGCCTTGTCAACCAGGATCACCTGCGCGTGGCCCGCCCGGACGAGCAGCAGGCACGTGAGCAGGGCCACAATGTATCTCTTTAACATGCTTCTGCGTTGTATCGTAAATCCCGAAAAATGGACAGGGTAAAGGGCCCGGCGGGGGCTCGCGTTTGCGTTGTAAACATAGTTAAAAAGGGAGGCGTCCGGTTGGGCCGGCCCCCCGCCAAAGCGGCGTTGCGGGTACAGGGTAAGTTTTTGGCGCAGTCTGTCGCCCCTACCCGGCCGGTGGCGCGGTTACCTCGCGCCTTGCACCCTTTTGGGGCCCGGGTCGGTCCCGGGAATCACTTTACGGTTTCTACTTCTCTACTGCATTGATTGATATTAATCAGGTTACCCGGTCCTTCAAAAACCACGTAGCCATCCGTAACCTTACTTTGCGCGTGCGGGAGAACGAGTACCTGGCGTTGCTCGGACCCAACGGCGCCGGCAAGACGACCCTGGTGGAAATGATCGAAGGCTTGCAGGCGCCCGACCAGGGCACCATCACCATCGGCGGCAAAACCTGGGGGCGGCACGAACGTTTCCTGCGCAAGATCATCGGCCTCTCGCTCCAGGAAACCCGGTTCGTGGACAAGCTCACCGTGCTCGAAACCCTCGACCTGTTCGGGAGCTTCTACGGCCTGGGCCGGTCCCGCTCGGGCGAGGTGGCCGAACTGGTGGGCCTGTCCGAAAAAAAGAACGCCTATACCGTGAACCTCTCGGGCGGGCAGCGGCAAAAGCTGGCCCTGGGGGTGGCCCTGCTCAACCAGCCGCGCCTGCTGCTGCTCGACGAGCCCACCACCGGCCTCGACCCCAACGCCCGCCGCGAAATCTGGGACATCCTCACCGACCTCAAAAAAGCCGGCCGGACGACGCTGATCCTCACCACGCACTACATGGAAGAAGCCCAGTACCTGTGCGACCGCATCGTGGTGCTCGACCGGGGCGAGGTCCTGGCCGACGGCACGCTGGAAGAACTCCTGGGCGCCTTCGCCGCCGGCGAACTCATCGAATTCGAAGTCGGCTCGCCGCTGCCCCCCGGGGTGCTCGAACCGTTGCCCGGCTTCATGGCCGTCCACTGGGTGGCGCCGGGCCGCAAGGGCACGGTTACCGTGGGCAGCATCACCGAGGCGCTGCCCGTGCTGCTGGCGCTGTTCCGTACGCACGGGGCGGCCGTGCTGGCGTTCCAGTGCCGCAAGAAAACCCTCGAAGACCTGTTCGTCGCCATGACCGGAAGGAGGTTGCATGAATAACTCGTTCGTCAACCTGGTGGCCATCCAGTTCCGGGAGTTCGTGCGGGAGCCGGCCTCGCTGTTCTGGTCGCTGATCTTCCCCATCGGCCTGTCGGGCGTGCTGGGGCTGGCCTTTGCCGAAAAAGAACCCGTGACGAGCCGCGTGGCCGTGGAAAAGAACGCGTACGTGGCCCCGCTGCAAACCCGGCTGGAAACCATTGACACCGACACGCTGCTGCTCAACCGCTTCGCGTTCGTGTACACCTCCCCCGCCGACGCCCGGCTCAGGCTCAAACGCGGCGAGATTTCCCTGATCGTGGAGCCGTTGCCGGGCGGCCGGTTCGCCTACCACTTCGACCCGCGCAACGAGGTGGCCCGCACGCAGTACCTGCTGCTCGACAAAGAACTCAACGAAACCCCGGGCCGGGAGAGCCGGATCCGGCCGGTGCGCACGCAGGGCAGCCGCTACATTGACTTTCTCATTCCCGGCATGATCGCGCTGGGCATCATGAACTCGTGCGTGTGGGGCATCGGCTGGGGCGTGATCGAGTGGCGCATCAAGAAGCTGCTGCGGCAGATGGTGGCCACGCCCATGCGCAAAACGGAGTTTCTGCTGGCCCACTTCGCCACCCGCCTGACGCTCTGCCTGATCGAGGCCGGCTTCCTGCTGGTGTTTGCCGCCACGCTGTTCGGCGTGCGGCTGACGGGCAGCCCGCTGGCGTTTGCGCTGGTGTTCACCTCGGGCGTGGCGGCCTTCGGCGGCATTGCCATCACGGTGGCGTCGCGGCCGCAAAAGACCTACGTGGGCAGCGGCATGATCAACCTGGTGACGCTTTCGCTGACCATCGTGTCGGGCATCTTCTTCAACTACACCAACTTCCCCGGCTGGGCGGCGGGCCTGATCGAATACCTGCCGCTCACCCTGCTGGCCGACCTGCTGCGCAAGGTGTTCAACGAGGGGGCCGGGCTGGCGCAGGTCGCCGGAAAATCGGTAGTATTGCTGGCCTACGGCCTGGTTTTCTTCACCGCCGGCCTGCGGGTGTTCAAGTGGGGGTAGGTCAGTTTTAAATGGAAAATTTAAAATTGACAATTGAAAATGGGGCGCGGCCCGTAAGGTGCCGGATCAGGCAAGGAGTATAATTTTCCATTTTCCATTT
>CADCTQ010000270.1:21438-37953 GCA_902805615.1 uncultured Cytophagales bacterium | reverse complement strand
CCGTAGTGATCGAGGAGAGGGACAACGCCGGCTTTGTGAGCATCTTCGCCGTCAACAAAGAGGCCCTGGAGAAGGCGCTGCGCCGCGTAAAAGGCATCGTAGCCATCCCGACCGTGGGCGACACCTACGAGGGCAAGGTAAAGTCCATCATGCCGTTCGGCGCCTTCGTGGAGTTCATGCCGGGCAAAGACGGCCTGTTGCACATTTCCGAGATCAAGTGGGAACGCCTCGAAACCATGGAAGGCGTGCTCGAAGTGGGCGAAGAGATCACCGTGAAGCTGGTGGAGGTTGACAAGAAGACCGGCAAGTACCGGCTTTCCCGCAAAGTGCTGCTGCCCAAGCCGCAGGGCAAAACGGCGTAACCATCGCCTGCTTACGCATGCATACCCCAAAGTGCCGGCCCACCGCCGGCACTTTTTGTTTATTGACTGCCCTGCTGCTTCTCGCCCCGGACGGGCCCGGCATGACAGATGCGAGGGGCGGTTGGAAAACCGGAAAGGACAACGTATGATTGCGGGCGGCGCGGCTGCGGGGAGCCTGGCCCCTCCCCTGCACGGGCGGCGCTGTCAGGTTATTTTTCTTTTTGCACAAAATCGGCCGGAACGCCTGTTTACCTTTCAGTTTTCGCGCGATTAACCATCAAAGAAAGGGCCAAAATCCGGCTTTGCGGGGGCGCTCCGGGGTGCTTTTATTTTAACCCAGGGCAGCGAATCAGACTTGTTGCTTTGGCAAACTTCCGGTAAATTTCCATTTAACTGAAAGTTCATGCAATGAAAGATTTTGCGCCCTTTCGCGGAAGCAAAATTTTGTGCAGGTATTAAAAAAGGGCAACTTTGCTTTATACGCCACCCCTCCGACATCCCGAAACGCTTCATTATTGAAATAAACTTTTACTAAATCCGCCTACCCCCCAATGAGACAACTCAAAATTAGCAAGCAAATTACCAACCGCGAAAGCCAGTCGCTGGATAAGTACCTCCAGGAAATCGGCAAAGTGGACTTGCTTACTCCCGACGAGGAGGTGGAACTTGCCAAACGCATCCGCGAAGGCGACCAGCTGGCCTTAGAGAAGCTGACCAAAGCCAACCTGCGCTTCGTGGTGTCCGTTGCCAAACAGTACCAGAACCAGGGCTTGTCGCTCGGTGACCTCATCAACGAAGGCAACCTGGGCCTCATCAAAGCCGCCCAGCGCTTCGACGAAACCCGGGGCTTCAAATTCATCTCCTACGCCGTGTGGTGGATTCGCCAGTCCATCCTCCAGGCGCTGGCCGAGCAATCCCGCATCGTGCGCCTGCCGCTCAACCGCGTGGGCTCCCTCAACAAGATTTCAAAGACGTTCTCCGAACTGGAACAGAAATACGAACGCGAACCGTCGCCGGAAGAACTGGCTGAAGTACTGGAAGTTACTACTTCCGAGATCGTAGACACGCTCAAGATTTCCGGCCGCCACGTGTCCATGGACGCCCCCTTCGTGCAGGGCGAGGAAAACAGCCTGCTCGACGTGCTCGAAAACGACAGCGAAGATACGCCCGACTCCGGCCTCATCAACGATTCGCTCCGCCGGGAAGTGCAGCGCGCCCTCTCCACGCTCACGCAGCGCGAAGCCGACGTGATCACGCTCTACTTCGGCCTCAACGGCGAACACGCCATGACCCTCGAAGAGATCGGCGAAAAGTTCAGCCTCACCCGCGAACGGGTACGCCAGATCAAGGAAAAGGCCATCCGCCGCCTGCGCCACACCTCGCGCAGCAAGGCGCTGAAGCCGTACCTGGGCTAAGCCTCCTCCGGTAATTTCACCGAAAGCCTCCCCAACGGGAGGCTTTTCGTTTTTTATGTCCTAAAATCTTACCGGCCCTGATTTTTCCGCCCCGGTTACCTCCGGGTTCCGCCCTCCGGGTAACCGGCGCATTTGGCCCGGCGGATGCAAGAAAATGCCCGCAGACGGCGGGTGAGGTTCGTTTTTGCCGGGAAAACTAAACGGCGCGCCCCGGTGTTACCTAGGCAGCGTACCCGATATGTTACACGTTGCCTCCCCTGGCTGGTACCGGGGGCTTGGCGCCTACCTTGTTGGACAGGGCTATTTTGTGCAATTTTGTAGCATTGGGAGGGCGCCTACGCGGAAGAAAATCCAATATATGGAAACCAAGATCGAAAAAGTCAATTGTCTCATTATCGGTTCCGGCCCGGCCGGCTATACGGCGGCCATTTACGCAGCCCGGGCGGGCCTCAAACCCGTACTGTACCAGGGCTTGCAGCCCGGCGGCCAGCTTACCATTACCAACGACGTGGAGAACTATCCCGGCTACCCTGACGGGGTGATGGGACCGCAGATGATGATGGACTTCCAGAAGCAGGCCGAACGGTTCGGCACGGACGTCCGGTTTGGCATGGTCACGTCGGTGGACTTTTCCAACGGCGCCCACAAGGTGGTGGTAGACGGCGTGCATACCCTCCAGGCCGACGCGGTGATCGTCTCTACGGGTGCTTCGGCCAAGTGGCTCGGCCTCGAATCGGAATACCGGCTCAACGGGCACGGCGTTTCGGCCTGCGCCGTGTGCGACGGCTTCTTCTACCGCGGGCAGGACGTTGCCATTGTGGGCGGCGGGGATACGGCCTGCGAGGAAGCCAGCTACCTGGCCAAGCTGTGCCGCAAGGTGTACATGATCGTGCGGCGCGGCGAACTGCGGGCTTCCCGCATCATGCAGGAACGGGTGAAAACGCTGCCCAACATCGAGATCCTGTGGTACACCGAAACCGACGAAGTGCTGGGCGACCACGCGGTGACCGGCGTGCGGGTAAAGGATGTCCGCAACGGCCAGCCCCGCGTCCTGGAGGTGCAGGGCTTCTTCGTTGCCATCGGCCACCAACCCAACACGGCCGTCTTCAACGGGCAGTTGCAGATGGATGAGCAGGGCTACATCGTTACCGAAAAGGGCTCTACCCGCACCAACGTGAGCGGCGTGTTCGCCTGCGGCGACGCCCAGGACAAAATATACCGCCAGGCCATCACGGCCGCCGGCACGGGCTGCATGGCCGCCCTGGACGCCGAACGTTACCTGGCCGAAAAAGGCATACACTGACAGGAGTTCACGAGTGTATGCGTTCAACGTGGATGCGGCCGGAAGCATGGCGGGTTAAGCGCAGTTGCTCCGGACGCGTACACGTTGAACCGATCAACTCCATTTTTAACGTAAGTTCCTAAACCTGTGAAAGTAGATCTTTCCGGACGGGCTGGAGCGGGCACCCAATTCCAGCCGGACCGGAAAGATTTGTCTTTTACCCAGCAACACAATGCGTTCATACCTGTTTGCTCTTCTGTTCACGTTCTTTTGTGCCGCCGGCTACGCGCAGGAGAAAGGCCGTTTTAAGAAGCCTCTGAACATCAAGGCGCCCACGACGCCCAAAGAGGCCCAGAAGGAGCCGGAAGAGCCCGAAACGCCGCCCAGCGACGCCCGCTACCCGGGATTCGACCCGCACAAGGAACTCTCCATCGTGAACGAAGACACCATGTCGCTCGACGAGGGGGAACTGGAAGTGGTGGAGGTGGCCGAAGAGGTAAAGGTGGACAGCGTCTGGATCAAGATCGCCGACTACTACGCCATCTGGGATTCGCGCAACATCAACCCCTACGGCATGGACCCCACCAAGTTTGAGGACACGGTGAACATTGAACTCTACAACAGCGATAAAAAGCAAATGTGGTCGTCGCCCCTCAACCACCTGCTGGTCACTTCCGACTTCGGGATGCGCGGCTACCGCTGGCACTACGGCACCGACCTCGAACTCGACACCGGCGACTCGGTAAAGGCGGCTTTCGACGGCATCGTGCGCATCGTACGCTTTGACCCGCGGGGTTACGGCTATTACGTGCTGCTGCGGCATTACAACGGCCTGGAAACGCTCTACGGGCACCTGAGCAAGCAACTCGTGGCAGTGGGCCAACTCGTGAAGGCCGGCGACCTGATCGGCTGGGGCGGCAACACGGGCCGCAGCTCGGGGCCGCACCTGCACTACGAAGTACGCTACCAGGGCAACGCCTTCAACGCCTCCTCCGTCTACGACTTCCCCAAAAATGCGCTGGTGGACCGCACCTTCTCGCTTACGCCCAATCATTTCTCGTACTTTGCCCACCGCAAGAAAGCCGTGGTGCGCCGCACGGTACACCACGTGGTGCGCCGCGGCGATACGTTGGGGGCCGTGGCCCGCCGGTACGGCACCTCGGTCACGAGCCTCTGCCGGCTCAACCGCATTTCGAGCCGCGCCACGCTCCGGACCGGCCAGCGCCTGCGGGTCCGGTAACGTACATTTGGGCCTGCCCGGTGTCGGATGGCGGCTCGTCTCCCGTCTGAAATCTGCTGTCTCCCTTCCTTAACCATACAACCCACTTATGAAACTTGACATTCTTGCCATTGCGGCCCACCCCGACGACGTGGAACTGGGCTGCGCCGGAACCCTGCTCGTGCACCTGCGGGCCGGACGCAAAACCGGCGTCATTGACCTCACCCGGGGCGAACTCGGCACGCGGGGCAGCGCCGCGCAGCGCGACCGGGAAGCCGCCGACGCCAGCCGGGTGCTGGGCCTGTCGGCCCGCGAAAACATGGGCTTCGCCGATGGCTTCTTCGAAAACAACCGCGAGCACCAGCTCAAACTCATCACGGCCATCCGCCGCTACCAGCCCGAAATCGTGCTGACCAACGCCATCGAAGACCGCCACTCCGACCACGGCCGGGGGTCTAAGCTGGTCTCCGACAGTTGCTTCCTGGCGGGCCTGGTGAAGATCGAAACCTCTGACAACGGGGTGCGGCAAGGAGCCTGGCGGCCCAAGGCCGTGTACCACTTCATCCAGGACCGCCTGCTGGTGCCCGACTTGGTGGTGGACGTTACGGACGTGTGGGAGCAAAAACTGGATTCGATCCGGGCCTACAAAACGCAGTTCTTCGACCCCAACAGCGAGGAGCCCGAAACGCACATTTCCAAGCCCGACTTCCTCAACTTCATCGAGGCCCGGGCCCTGGAACTGGGCCACTCCATCGGCGTAAAGTACGGCGAAGGCTTCACCAAGGAACGCAACCTCGGCGTGCGGAACCTGTTCGACCTGCTGTAGTGGGAGTTGGCGGGTTGGACACACGGGGGACTAAACGCTCACTGTACGGCACGATCACAGGCTTGCGGCGTGATCTTTTCTGCGAAGCGCACGCTCGCGCCTGAACGTTAGCGACATTTTCGACAACCGGGCGTTTGAATTGGAGATTCGCACGCGGAAATTTACTCAAACCGCATCCGCAATTGGAAAACGCGGACCGGCACGCTGACGTTTGGCAAACCGGGAGACAACAACTGCCGCAATCACCAGAAGGGCGATGACGGCGGAGTCGGCAATAAGGACTCTTTATGAATTGTGCATGTGTATTTCTACCCCTCGTCAGGCAACGGCCATCTTGTCCTTATCTCTTTTTACAACCTGGACTGAGCGAGCAGCTTTATATTTTATTTTTCTCGAAAGATTTTCAGAAAACTCCTCAAAAATCTTGTAGAACAGCCATGATACAACAAAGAGCACTATCATGGTAACCAGGAAAAGCAGCCCGCTGTATGCCGGGTCAAGCCTTCTCATAGCCAGGTTGATGAATTTTATCCCGATCGGTATGTGGATCAGATACATGGAATAAGATATTTTGCCAGGAAACCGGAGGATCTGGGGTATTCTGATTCTGCACCCGATGATACAGATCACGGTAGTGATGGTTGCCACGAAGGCCGGCAACGCGTGCACAAAAAAAGAAAAAATCAGCACCGCAGACAGCGCAGCTACATTAAGGACCTGTTTGCCATGGTTGGTATAAATTAAAAAACCAATCGTCCCCACGAGAAAAAACGGAAGGTAGGATAACAACCGGATGTGAAAGGGAAGGTCTACTTGCGTCAACGCGAGCAGGATGGGCGTTACCACGCAGAGGGTAACCCGGGGATAAGCCATCAACGAGGAAAAAAACAATCCGATGAACAGGTAATACTGCGCCTCCACCATCAGGGTCCAGTAAACCTGGTTATCGCGGGGCACGTGGAAGTACACCATACTCTGCAGAATGGATAAGGCACTTTCCGGGAATGCTACGTGGCGGACTTTGTAAGAAAAAAACATGATGAGGAGGGTCAGCGCCAAAGCCGCCAGGTACGGGGGATGCAGCCGTAATAACCGTTTGTACAGGAAGCGGCCATAATCCCTGATCTGGTACTTTCCGTGCCACAAGCTAAGTGGAATGACAAATCCCGATATGACGAAAAACACGTGCACGCCGAACCGGCCGTAATCGTCGAACCACCCGAACAGGCCGGCAAGTGCATGTCCCTGGGATAGTGGCCTGGCAAAATGGCAAAAGCACACCAGGAGTACGGCGATGCCACGTAAAAGCACTAAACTATCAAGCTGATTTTTGTTGGACGACGAGATCAGTGGTTTCATAGTTGTAGAATGAAATGGGCTCGTATTCATGAAGAACGGTGGTTGCGGCGATCAGCAGGCTTGGTGGAATTGTAGCGGAATCAGCCGGGAGGGGTATCGGCTTTAATTCCTGAAGGCATTCACAAGTGACATCCGGATGGCTACCCGTTCTTGTTTTTTTCCTAACGGTTCTATGTACGGGCAGCAGTGGGATTGGCTGGCCTGGAAAAGCAGGTTCAGCCTTATAAATCACTTTTATCGCTGTAGCTGGGAGTTACTTGCGGGGCTTGCAAAAGGATAAGAGGGGATACCGGATGCCACGCGGGTGGCAATGTATGTGAATCTTTAAGGAAAAGCAAGCAGAAAAATGCCGGATTGAAAAAATGCGGGCACTTTGGGCGAACAGCCACTCCCGGATTTGCAAGAGCCGGACATTCCCGGTCGGCTACCAATCCACTGCCGGGTCATTGAAGATAGGGTAAGAGACGAAAAAGGTAGTTACGGAGAACAGGAAGCCCCGTCAAATACTCCCTTTTTCTCTGCGTATCTCCGGAGTGCATTGTATTCCCGGTTACCGCTTCCATTCCTTGTCAATGCGAGTGTTCACCTCAGGTAGCCTTGGGAGCCAGCGGGGTGCCAGCAACGATGCCTTCGGCTTCCCTGAGGAAGAACTGGGTGGCAAGGGTGTTGCGTTGGGTGAAGTACTTGCTGTACTGGGCGTCGAAAGCAGCCCGCTTGCTGACCACCGTGTCGTACATGCCCGTCATGCCCAGCAGCAGCTCGCACACTTCGCGGACGGCGTGCTTGTCGCCCCCGTGGCCCGTGATGTAATCGGCCAGGCGGTTGGCCCGGACGTACTGCGTGAGCAGCGGGCTGGCCGAACGCCGCACCATGAACCGCAGGTCGGCCTTGGAAGCCAGCGACAGGTCGAGCACGTCGTCGAACACGAACACTACCTCGGTGGCCCGGATGCCGAACTGCTTGGTGAGGTGGTTTACCGCCTCGGTTTTGTCCTTGAACTTGAGGTACACCGCTTCGAAGTGTTCGCGCTGGGCCAGCTTGAGGGCGGCGGCGTTGTTTTCGCCGGTGATGACGCCGATCAGCGGGAAGGTGCCCAGGCGCAGCCAGTGGCCGAAGCGCAGCAGGTTCACGCCCATGGCTTCCACTTCCGAAAAGAGGCTGCCCGACTCGCCGTACTTGACGCCGTCGTTGAACACGCCGTCCCAGTCGAACAGGTAGGCCCGCACGTTCCGGGCTTTCTCCGCCATCAACCCGTAAGGCGTCAGAAATTCTCCCCCCAGGGAAACGAAAGCTTTTTCGATGTCGGCCATTGGGTAGTGCTAAGTGATTAGTGGTTAGTGGATGGGCGTAAGTATGAGAACGCGATTAACGGGTACTTCGCGGACGCAATGAATCCGCGGGCCTACTTCCCACTAATCACTTACCACTAACCACTAAATTAAATCTAATTTCGCCATGTCCTGGATGTCGAGCATCCCGACGGGCTGGCCGCCGTCGAGCACCAGCAGGTTGTCTACTTTCTTTTGTTTGAACAACTGGTGGGCGTCGTTGAGCAGGGCATTGGCGGTAATGGTAACGGGAGCGTTGTACTCCAGGTCCGCCATTTTGAGGTTGAGCGTGGCTTTGCCGTGCTTTTCGAGCTGGCGCCGCAGGTCACCGTCGGTAAACACGCCGGCCAGCAGGCCCTTCTCATCCACCACGCTCACCGCGCCGAAGCCCGACCGGGTCATGTGCACGATGGCATCGGATACCTCGTCCTGCAACCGCACGATGGGGTTTACGGGCCGGATGATTTCGCGGACCCGCATGGTCATCAGGCGGGTGTGTTCGAAGAACTGCTGCGTGCCCAGCGTGGTGAAGTTGTTCTCGGTGAGCTGCTTGATGATCTTGTAGGGCACCGTTACCGTGTGCACCCCGATGTTGATGGCATTGCGGACGTGCTCGGTGTGCCGTACCGACGAGAACATGATTTTGCTTTTGTAGCCGTAGTACTTGACGGCGTTGACGGCCTGCTCCACCAGCATGAGGGCGTCGTGGCCCTGGTCCTGCAGACGGCCTACCAGCGGGCACACGTACGTGGCTCCCGCGGCCATGGCCATGTACGCCTGTTGCAAGGTGTACACCAGGTGGATGTTGATCATGATGCCCTCGTCGGTGAGGCGCTTGCACGCCTTGACGCCTTCCAGCGACACGGGAATCTTGAATACCGACTTCTGCCGGTCGAGGCCCAGGTCCAGCAGGCGGTGGGCTTCATTGTAGATCTGGTCGGCCGTTTCGCCCAGGGCTTCCACCTGGAGCACGGGCACGATGCGGGCCAGCTCCAGGATGAGGGCGTCAATGTCGGTGACCCCCTGGCGGTGCATGAACGTGGGAGTTGTAGTCAGGCCGGCCAGGAAGCCTAAGCCAAACGCTTCTTTGATCTCCTGTAAATCTGCTGAATCAAGGTATAGTTCCATGTAAGGGGCTGTTCGGTATTCGATGCTTCGTTGTGTAACGCCAGGCTTTCCGGGAGTCCCGCCCAAATCCTGGGCATCCTTCAATCCTGTAAATCCTGATCTTCCTCCGGTCTGCGGTGTTAACACATCGTTGCTTCTACCGTTTGGTTGCGGTAGCGCACTTCGATGGCGTGGATTTCGAGGAGGGGCTTGAGGAATTCTTCGAGGGCAAACATGCTCAGCTGGCTGGCGGCGTCGCAGAGGGCGTTGGCCGGGTCAGGGTGCACTTCCACGAACAGGCCGTCCACGCCGGCGGCGACGGCGGCGCGGGAGAGCACCGGCAGGAACTGGCGGGCGCCGCCCATCGGGTCGGCGCTGGGAATGCCGTACTTGCGGATGGAGTGGGTCACGTCGAACACCACCGGGTAGCCCGTCTGGTTCATGTGGTAGAAGCTGCGGGGGTCCACGATGAGGTCGTTGTAGCCGAAGGTGTAGCCGCGTTCGGTGAGAATGATCTGGTTGTTGCCGGCGTCCACGGCCTTCTGGGCGGGCTTGCCCATGTTTTCGGGGGCCAGGAACTGCCCGTGCTTGATGTTGATGACGCGGCCCGTTCTGGCGGCGGCCACCATCAGGTCGGTCTGCATGCAGAGGTAGGCCGGAATCTGGATGACGTCGAGCACCTGGGCGGCGGCATCTACCTGCGAAGGGTAGTGCACGTCCGACAGCACGGGGAAGCCGAAGTCGTGCTTGATGCGGGCCAGGATTTCGAGGCCCTTCTCCAGTCCCGGGCCGGTGTAGTAGCTCAGGGCGCTGCGGTTGTCTTTCTGGTACGACGACTTGAAAATCACCGGGATGCCCAGGCGCGCCGATACTTCTTTGAGTTTCTCGGCGGTACGCATCATGGTGCTTTCGTCTTCAATGACGCAGGGGCCGGAAATCAGGAACAGTTGATCGGCGCCGCATGGTATGCCGCCTACATTTACAATTTGCTTTTTCATGCGATTCATTTAGGAAAGACAATAACCAGGGACCGGAACGCTGCGAAGTTGCGGTTTTCTACCGGATATTACAACAAATACGGAGGCCGGAGGAAAGGAGACCGAGGGAGGCGTACACGACGTTTGGCGGGCAGGAATCGCCTCGCGGGAAAACGTCGCGTCGCGGCTCCCCTCCTCGGAGGGGCCGGGGGTGGGTTTACTGATATTCCTCGCCTGATAGGAGGATCATCGCAGGAATAACCCAGTGCAGGCGGGAACCTGCGAAAGGTTTGGAACCCACGTGTTTTTCCCGGGCGCTGATCCCAAAACACGCGTATCCTTTTGGTAAACCCACCCCCGGCCCCTCCGAGGAGGGGAGTCGCGATGCGACGTCTACCCGCAATGCGCAACTATTCCGCGATGCGCCGCCTACCGCGAGGCGACGCCTTCCCGCCAAACGTCGTGTCCCCTCCTCTGGTCTCCCTTCCTCCCGTCTCCCTTTTTCTCCGTGTAACTCCGTGACCTCCGTGCCTCCGGGATTATTTACTTGCTGTTACGCGTTGCAGATCGGAGATGGATTTGATGCCGCGCTGGCGGGCGGCCTCGGGGCGCATGAGCAGGGCGTAGGTGTTGTTGAACCCCAGCGGCGGCAGCCACCGGACGCCGAACCGTTCCGGGAAGGCCCGGCTCACGTACCCGTACAGCCGCCCCGGGTCGCCGCCCAGCGAGTCGCGCAGCAACTCCTTCCGCTTCAGGATAACCTCCAGGCCCGTGCCCGAATACTCCGGGTAGAGGTCAATTTCGCCGGCGCGGAGGGCTTCGAAGCAAATCTGCGTGCCGCCCATGCCGGCCCGCACCTCCCCGGCCAGCGACGTGTGCCCCTCCACCAACTGCGCCACCATTTCGGCCAGGATGTACTGCTCGGTGAATATTTTGGAACCAATCCGGACCCGGCCGGTGCGTTCCCCGGAAGGTGGCCGCCACAGGCCCAGGCTGTCGAGGAAGGCCCGGGAGACGGCCGCCGGGGATTGCTTGAGCACGTCCACCCGGTAGTTCAGTTCGATCATGACCGCGTCGGTAAATTTGCCCGAAAGCTTTTCCAGCACCGCCCCGAGCCCCGGGTGCTTTTGCAGCGCCTCCTCCCGCACGATCATGCCGCAGTCGTAGGCCGGAAAGTGGCGCCGGTCGTCGGCCAGCGTAAACAGGTTGTAGGCCCGGATGCGTCCGTCGGTGGAAAAGCCGCTGATGACGTCCACGGCCCGGTGGTGCAGCGCGTCGTACATGAGTCCCGACTGCACCACCTTGGTATTGAGCCGCAGGCCGTAGGACCGTTGCAGGCCGGGATAGCCTTCCGACATCACCATGAACTCGGGCGCGAAGCCAGCCTTGAACGACGACTGCGCCAGGAGCAGCCACCCGGCCGGCAGCACGGCCAGCACCACGGCGACGCCCCCGGCCCGTCTGGCCCGCCGCACGTCGAGCCGTTGCAGGCGGGCCAGCCCCGTATCCAGCAACACGGCCAGCCCGGCCGCCGGAATGGCCCCGGCCAGGATCATGGCGGTGTTGTTGAGGGCAATGCCGCCGAAAATGGATTCGCCCAGGCCGCCCGAGGCAATGAGGGCCGCCAGCGTGGCCACGCCTACGTTGATGACGGCCGCCGTGCGGATGCCGGCGAAGAGTACGGGCAGGGCCAGCGGCAGTTCCACCTGCGTGAGCACCTGCCATCCCGACAAGCCCATGCCCCAGGCCGATTCCCGCACGGCCGGGTCTACCTCGCGGATGCCCGTGGCGGTGTTGCGGATGATGGGCAGCAGGGCGTACAGGAACAGGGCAATGACGGCCGGCAGCGCCCCGATGCCGAACAGGGGAATCATGAAGCCCAGCAGGGCAATGCTCGGAACGGTTTGCAGCACGCCGGCCACGCCCAGCACCAGCCGGCCCGTCCGCGGACTGCGCACGCAGGCCACGCCCAGCGGCACGCCGGCCACTACCGCCAGCAGCACCGACAAGGCCGTCAGCCCCAGGTGCTCCAGCGTCTGCCGGCCCAGCGTAGCGGCGTTTTCAACGATGTACCGGATCAGGTCGTGCATGGGTGGTCAGTGAACGGTGGACAGTAAGCAATAGGCAATTGGCAGTAGGCAATTGCCTACTGCTCCCTGTTTATGCTTTCACCTCGTTCGCCAGCGGTTTGCCGGCTTCGAAGTCGGAGAGGTTCTGGAGGGTGGTCTGGGCGATGCCGGTGAGGGCTTCGCGGGTGAGGAAGGCCTGGTGGCCGGTCACCAGCACGTTGGGGAAGGTGAGCAGCCGCAGGAACACCTCGTCTTCGATCATCCGGTTGGAGAGGTCTTCGAAAAACAGGTCGGCCTCCTCCTCGTACACGTCGAGCCCCACGTAGCCCACCTTGTGGTGCTTGAGGGCTTCGATGAGGTCCCTGGTGTCAATGAGTTTGCCCCGGCTGGTGTTGATGATCATCACGCCGTCCTTCATCTGGCGGATCGTCTGCGCGTTGATCATGTGGAAGGTTTGCGGCGTGAGCGGCGTGTGCAGCGAGAGGATGTCCGACTGCCGGTAGAGTTCCTCCAGCGATGTGTACGTGCCGCCCATTGCGGTGAATTCGGGGTTTTGGTAGACGTCGTAGCCCAGCAGGCGGCAGCCGAAGCCGGCCAGGATGCGGGCCGTGCAGAGGCCGATCTTGCCCGTGCCGACCAGGCCCACCGTCTTGCCGTGCAGGTCGAAGCCCACCAGGCCGTTGAGGGAGTAGTTGCTTTCCCGCACCCGGTTGAAGGCCCGGTGCGTCTTGCGGTTGAGCGTCAGGATGAGGGCCACGGTGTGTTCGGCCACGGCGTAGGGCGAATAGGCCGGCACCCGCACCACTTTCAGGTCCAGCCCCGTTTTGAGGTCCACGTTGTTGAAGCCCGCGCAGCGCAGGGCCACGAGGCGGATGCCCATGCCGGAGAGCTTCTTCAGGACCGGGGCGCTGCCGTCGTCGTTCACGAAGATGCACACGGCGCCGCACCCTTCGGCAAAGGCGACCGTCTGGGCGCTGAGGCGGGGTTCGAAGTAGCAGAATTCGTGGCCGTAGGGGGCGTTCAGCCCGTCAAAATACTCCTTTTCGTAGGGCTTGGTGCTGAAGAAGGCAACTTTCATCGGCGGATCGGGGTTTGTTTCGGTGATCGGGATTCGTTGTTCGGTGCGGGGTTGCTCGTCTTGCGGGGTGCGTGCTTGGGTAGTGGGCAGCGGGGTTTGCGCATCTTTACGGAGGGGGCCACGCGCCACCGGGCGGCAAAATAACGCAATCCCGGTTTTGCCGCCTCATTTGGAGAAACAAAAATGCTTCCCTCCTGCCGGCAGCCGTTTTCAATTGTCCATTTTCCATTGTTCATTTTCAATTCCCATGAAGGTTGGTTTGGTTTTATCGGGGGGCGGGGCCCGGGGGTACGCCCACCTGGGCGTCATCAAGGGGTTGCAGGAGCAGGGCTTCCGCTTCGACGTGATTTCGGGCGCCAGTGCCGGGGCGTTGGCCGGCGCCCTCTTTGCCCAGGGCCACAGTCCCGACGACATCCTGCGGATTTTCCTCACCACGCGGCTGTTCAAGTTCCTGCGGCCGTCCAGCAGCCTGAAGGGCTTTTTCCGCGCCGACCGCCTGGAAACGCTCTGCCGGCAGTACCTGCCGCACGATTCGTTCGAAGGGCTGGGCTTGCCCCTCATCATCAACGCCACCGACATTGCGGCGGGCGAAACCGTATTTTTCTCGGAAGGGCCGCTCATCCGGCCGCTGCTGGCGTCGGGGGCGATCCCGGTGCTGTTCGAGCCGGTGCAGATCGGCGGGCGGCAGCTCGTGGACGGCGGCCTGCTCAACAACCTGCCCGTGGAGCCGCTGCTGGGCCGGTGCGACTTCATCATCGGCATCCACACCAACCCCTGCGCGCCGGGCCGTCCGCTGCGCAACGTGCGCAACATCATGGAGCGGACCCTCCTGCTGGCGATCCACAACAACGTGCCCGAACGGGCCCGGCAGTGCCACCTGTACCTGGAGCCGCCCGCCCTCTGCCAGTTCACCACCACCGACAACGCCCGGGCCCGCGAAATTTTCGACATCGGCTACGCCTACGCCCTGGAAAGCGCCCCCCGCATCGCCGAAACCTACGCCCGCGGGCTGGAAGCGTTCAAAAGGAGCCGGGAAATTAAGGAGTTGGGAAGTTAGAGAGTTGGGGAGTTGGGGAGTTTGAACCGCAGAGGGCGCAGAGGACACAGAGGAAAAGGAGTTGGGGTGTTTGGGCGTTTGGGGCCAACACATTTCCCTCCGGCAACGTCTATTAGCCCGGAAACGCTAACTTTAGGCGCGTTAATTCTCAAACTCCTTCACTCCCAAACTCCCTAACTCCCCTTATGGTCAGGCTGATTGCGAAACTATACTTCGGGCTCATTGGCTGGAAAACGCGGTACAACGTGCCGCCCGGCCTGAAAAAATACGTGGTCATCGCCGCGCCGCACACGAGCAACTGGGACTTCCCGATCTGCATGGCCGCCCTGAGCCTGATGCACGTAAAGGTCAACTACCTGGCCAAGAAAGAACTGTTCCGCTTCCCGCTGGGCGTCATCATGCGGTTCTTCGGCGGCATCCCCGTGGACCGCAGCCGCAACACGGGCATGGTTGACGCCATGATCGCCGAGTTCGGCAAGCACGACCAACTGGTGCTGCTGATCCCGCCGGAGGGCACGCGGGGCCTGGTGAAGGAGTGGAAAACGGGCTTTTACCGCGTGGCCGTGGGGGCCGGTGTGCCCATCGTGCTGGGCTACCTCGACTACGGCCGCAAGGAAGCGGGCCTGGGCAAAGCGTTCTACCCTTCGGGCGACTACGAAAAGGACCTGGCCGCCATCCAGGCGTTTTACCGGCCCATCCAGGCCAAGCATCCCGAACGGTCAAGTCTGCGGTAAAATTTGTGGAAATAATCGCAAATCCCTTATATTTGCCCCCATACAGAGGTCATCCGGCCGGATCAGGAGCATCACTCGAAATGATGTAGTACGTGTTAAAGCGTATTGGGGGTTCGAGTCCCCCGGCCTCTGCTTAAAGCTCTTAATTCGCGTAATTAAGGGCTTTTGCATTTTTGGGTATCAATAGGGTTAACATCACACCTAACTTTCTGCATTTGTTTGGCGACTTTGCGGACAGCAAAAAAGAACCCCGTTCGAAACTGGTGGGTTTTTCATCCTACTTAGGTTTACCTCAACTCATACAATAATTCACCGTTCAGGTAAGTCTCCAGTTTGTCCACCTCGCCGAAGAAGGTAATGGACGTAATACTGTTGCTCTCTCAGTCTCGTGAGTCATTTACTCAGTGATGTGCTTGTATTCACTTATAAACAATTGCCCATCAAGATTTTAAATCCGAAGTGTTCTCATTAAAGCTCACCACCATTAGTAGCTCGAATTCTCCAAAAAAGCGTTCACTTTACAGTACTAGAGTAAACAAAAAGGAGGCCTTACGCCTCCTTTTCTAACCCATTTTACATTATCAGCAAGGTCTATGCCGGCTCTAAAAAGTGCCGTACGTTGGACACATCAACTTTTTGTTGCGCTTGCCACAGGTCGTATTGCTTCTGTAGATTAATCCAGAATTCAGGAGTAGTACCAAAGGCGGCTCCTAAACGGATAGCCATCTCAGCGGAAATCCCTGCATGACCATTCAAAATAAGCGAAAGGTTCTTTCTATTGATACCTATTCCCTGTGCAACCTCCGTAATTGTCTTATTCGTCTCTTCGATGTATTCCCGCAGGATTTCTCCGGGATGCGGGGGGTTATACATTATGCTCATAGTAATTAGGCGGGATGGTTAGTATAATGGTGGTGGTTAGTAGGCTCTTTACCTTAAAGGTAAACTTCTGTTGATACACTATGCATCTAGTTGGCAACTATTTGAACACAAAACGAGAACACTTTTTATAATTATACGCTTACGTACGCAGTACCTCTGCGGTTTACAATGATTCAGCTAGCCTACAATTAGGACTAGCTAATGATAATCAGTGTAGTTGACGTCTAGCACTTCAACCTTAGCATCATTGAATCTGAAGGTGATGCGATAGTTCCCATTCACTTTGACTGCCCAGACTCCGCGCTGGTCCCCTTTGAGTTGGTGAAGCTTTAGGCTAGGCAGGTTTAAATCACTGACCTTGTTGGCTGCGTTTAGTAAGGCTAATATTGTTCTGATCTTGGGGACGTGGGCGGCATGCAACTTGGATGCATCCCCCTTGGTAAAGAATAGCTCCAGACCCTTATGTTCAAAGCTTACTATCATGGTTGCAGATGCTAATGTAACGTGTTACGTAATGCGTAACAATAAAATTGGTAAAATAATTCTTACCACGCAAGAAATCTTTCATAAAATCAGACGCTAACGTGTACATCTGCGACAGTAATACGACCAAAGCTTACCACAAGGACAAAGACTCCTAAGGGCCGGCCTCGTGTACGCAGGAAGTGTGTAGATCACGAAGAAGGAGGCGGAGGGGGATTACGGGCGGGTGACGTGCCAGATATGTTTTTAGTTTTGGAATCGCTCAGACTCCGACCCTGATCAGACCATTCAGTATGTCCGACCCTGATCAGACCACTATGGGTAGCTCCTATTGCAT
>CADCTQ010000270.1:0-21428 GCA_902805615.1 uncultured Cytophagales bacterium | reverse complement strand
TTTCACGATAAGACAATATCTTGGCTCACACCCTGACAGGTGTCGTTTCATACGCAAACATGGATACGAGACGTCTGATTTTACGGAACGTCAGAGTCAGTTTACGGAACGTCAGAGTCGAATTGGATCAGGCCACCAAAGATAGTAATGTATTGATTTACAACCAATTAATGTATACCTTTTTTCGTAATACAACTGAAATATGGAACGGTAAGACATGGAACGGTAAGACGAGAATTACGAAAAAAATTACGCATCTATACAACTCCGAGGTGGGAGAAGCGTATATCATAATGCTTTCACGCGAAAGCGTGAAAGGTCGGAGAGAAAGTTGACGTCTTAGGGTAAATAAAAAAGCGGCCGGACAAGTGCCCGATCGCCACCGTTACTTAAACACGAAATACATCAGTGTCCACACTACAATTGGGTAAAGCAGGACAACGGATATAAACAACCTATCGGGGCGGCGTCTCTTCCTGAGTCGGCGCATCCCATTATGTTTTTATGTTTTGGTTTTCCCAAGGACTTGAACGTTTGGGGTGAACCATAATTAGAAAGGGAGCTGCTGGAACAGACTCCCTTTTTCTTTTACGGAAAGGTGAATGGATAGTTTATTATGTAACAAAAAAGGGCGTCATTTTGACGCCCAAGGAAATGAGTGGCCCCCTTCGAAGGGCTTCCGCTGGATCGGCTACTTACAAAGCTTTTTCCGGTACTCGTTCAGTATCTTCTCAATCCCCTTCTCAATCGCAGCAACGTTGCTTTCCGTCAGGTAGCGTTCATCCTGGCCACTAAGCGCCCGGGCGACAGTTACCCGGGTACGGGCCGGTTCGGTGTTGTCGGCAATCCGCTGCTGATCCAGGCCAAACTCCTCCTTTAGGCGCCGTATCTCATCTATCCTTTTTTGCAGTGATGCATCCATGTCCAAAAATAGCAAATTGCAGTAGTATCACCATTTTGTGACAATTATTTGTACAGCTCCTTGCAATATCACAAATAAGTAGTATATTTGCAGTGTGCTGATCGCACTTCTTTTTTGCCTCGTAATATCACAAAATTGTAATATCATCATTTACCATACTGTCTTCCCTTCAAACCCATACCTCATGTACCACTTAGAACAACCCAAAGACTTCTCCAAGGTGCTGGAATTACTGGAAAAAAACCCTCACCTCAACTTGCTGCCCATACTTGAACTGGTAGTACAAAGCGAACCGGAATACCTGGAAGCTTTTTGCAACCAAGCCACCGTTGCCGTAGCAGAACTATTAAGGGAGGGTCAAAAGGGCGGGGTAATGGCCGGAGACATCTATGAAATCATTATTCAGCTACACACCTTGCGGGAGGCGTTCCGGCAGGTACGCGGTGCGCCCTGCTGGCCGTGAGATGACTTATGACAAGAGGCGAACCGCGTTAGGTAAAGACGGGGTTTGCTGTTACGGGGGGTTCGTCAACCAGACGCGGTATCCTTCACTAAACCTTTGGCATCAAAGCCTCTACCGGAATGTCAAACGCTTTGCTGAGGCTGATAATCATTGATTTGGTCAAGCCCCGCTTCCGGTTAAGCACCTCCGACACCCTTGTTCTACCGCCCATGTACGGAGCCAGGTCCGCTTGCTTGAGGTCTTTCTGATCCATCGCAAGTTTGATCACTTCAACCGGATCGGCCGGCTCAATGTGCACGTGCTTATCCTCGTAAGCCGTAATCAGGAGGGTAAGTACGTCAGCTTCATCCCCTTCAGGGGTATCCTGGGGGGCATTTAGCAATTGACGCAATCTCCTTAAAGCTTCCTGGTAGTCGGCTTCCGTCTTGATTACTTGAACAGTTACGGTAGACATTTTGCGCTTGTAGGTTCGGTAAAGGGTTCAATCAGCGGCTCCACTTGCTTTGCAATGCATCTACTACTTTATGAAGCAAGCAGATCAAATAGAATGTTGGGAATGAAGAATCCCACTCACCGCGCCTGCGGGGCTTTGCCGGTGCTGCGCCCGACTACCGCGTAGAGGGGGTCGCTCCCCCACCCTTTGGGGCTGCGGTCGAGCAACTGCACGTCACCGAAGCGGCCGGCCTGGCGGTAGTAGGTTTCCACCAGTTCCAGGTGGCCCGCGTCGTCGAGGGACCGCCACACGGCCACGGCCTTGGTCGGAAACATCCGGTTGGAGAAGACCGTCAGGAACGGGGCGCCGGGCCGCAGCACCCGTCCGACTTCCCGGAACACCTCCACGGGGCGGGTCAGGTACTGCACCGACACGGTGAGTACGCAGCCGTCGAAAGAGGCGTCGGCGAAAGACAGTTGCGGCTGCCGGTTGAGGTCCTGGACCAGGTGCGCGGTCAGTTGCGGATTCTGTTCCAGTTCCACCCGGTTCATGCCCAGGCCCATCACCCGGGCGTAACGGACATCGGGCGGCAGGTGGCTCCGGTAGCTGCTCATCAGGTCGAGCACCTCGCCCCCGGCCGGCAAGTACTCCCGGTACAGTTGGGTAGTGGCGGCAATCGCCCTGGGGTCCAGGTGCACCACGAGCCGCGGCTGCTGGTAAAACTGCGTATCGTCGCTTTCGTCGGCGCGGCGGAAGTAAGCGTCATTGAATGGAGAGGTCATCGGTTTACCGGGAGTTGCGCCCGGCCTCCGGGGGAGTCGGGCTGGTTCTTCTACGTGAACCGGCTCCCGCCCGAAAAGTTTCGCGCCATTGTTGACGTGATCGCCCATGGCCAGGGTGGCAAACACAATAGAAGCCATCCGGCAGGCGGGTGCTGCCTCTCCTTTTGCGGGAACCTATTTTCCTGCTTTAGCGTATGCCCACCGAGTAAAAGTTTGCCCCAGTACCGATGAAGGCACCATTTGCGACCGGCATCAACCCGTCGAAGGTCCACCTGGCCCTGCTGCTGCATCAGATCGTAGTTGCCTGCCCCGTGCAAAGCCGACGAACCCGGCCGGTATAGAAAGATGCAGCGGTGAAAAAAGCAGTGCTTACTTGCGGACAATATCTTCCTCGGGCACGCCCTGCTTCAGCAGTTCTCCTTTCACGTTCAGATCGGTATTGTTTTTCTCAATGCATATTTTGCCCGCTTCGGTAAAGGCAATGATGATCGGCTTTTCAAAAACGTCCTCCCCGTTGTCTTCCCCCACCGTCAGCAGGCTGACCCGGTTGGTCTTCGGGTTATGAATGACCACGTTGAACAAGGGCTGTACGCTGAGCGGCCCTTCTACCGTCCGGAGTATGTTTTTAACGGCATCGGTATAGTCTGTCTTTACAATCATTGCCATGCTGTTACACTGTTTGTATCCCGATTGAATATAAGCAGTTTTACCAAATGTCTGGCGAGTAGGTTGCTGACCAGCGGAGTCTTGAAGTGCTCCTCGTAAACTTCTACATGAACAGCCAGAAATAACTCGCAGTCAGGTACCTTTCGGTTGAGTACGTCCTGGTAAGTGAGGTATTGACCAAGTGCCTGGTACCAGTCGGCGTTGAAAGTATTCTGCCAGGATTTCACCTCTACTGCTACCCGCCGGCCGTCCCGTTCTGCTTCAATGTCAATAAAGAACTGGTAGCCGGAGTCCCGTACCGAAAACGCTTTTTGCTTTACGTGCCATCCCTCCCTGATGAAGGCCGTTTTTACGTATGGAAGCAGAATGTCGTCAGCCATAATAATTGTTCAACCAAATTACAGGATACGTAAAATGCGCAAAGCATGTCCGTACTGACGCATTTTGCAATCAGCTTTTTTGACTAGATTCATCGGTAAAACCAATCAAACGGCGGGAAGGCTTCCCGGCATTCCATTGGTTTTCATACAGTTCATGATTAAACGAAAGAGCCCTGCCGGCCGGTTGCCGGCCTGCCGCCGCGGGCGGCTCGTGCTGGCGTTGCTCTTCCTGTTGCCCGGCGCCGGGTTCGGCCAGGGGCACCGGCAGGGCTTGCAGGTCGTCCTCGTGGCCCGGCCCCCCGACCGGCACGTGGTTGCCTCCTACGAGGGATATGATACGGGCGGCAACACTTCGGTGGCTTACGAGAACCGGGACGTGTACAAGTGGTCGGGCCCCTCCCCTTTCCCGGCCGAATCGTGGGGCTACTTCTCCCCGCAGGGACGGGAAATCGCCTACATCAAGCGGGACCGGGACCTGGGCCAGACCTTTACCTACGTGGGAAAGTCCGCCCGGTACCTGACGGCGATCACCGTGGCGACGGGCTACGGCACCAACGCCGTGCGGGCCAACACGTACGGCCAGGCCCTTTCGCTCCAGGTCTTCGAAGTGTCGGGAGAAGCGGTGCTCTACGACAACGGTTCCGACCGCACCCGGGAGGCTTTTCACGGCTTCCCGCACAACCGGCCGGGCGATTCCATTGCCCCCGTCCGCGACGACTACCTGGCGGGCGAAGTGTATACGTCCCTCGGCGTGTTCTCGGGGGCCGCGTTTCCTGCCAAAACGGACTTTGGGTTCCCGGCCGGCCAAGCGACCGTGCCGCCGGACCACCCCGACCTGAAGGGCCGGTTCCTCCAGTTCCGGCTGCCGGCGTCGCACCGCATCCGGTTGCAGCCCGGCAAACGCTACGCCTTTCTCATTCTCCTCGACCGGCGCACCGCGGACGGCGGCTTTACGCTGGCAAACCACTACGCCGGGCAATACCCCGGAGGCCACGGCATCCGCCGGGACGGCAACGGCGCTTTTCCGCCCGTACCCGCCGACCCCACCCAGGATTTTACCCACCCCGACAATGCCCGGGCCCTGGCTTCCGCCCACTTTCCCGACGACTTTGCTGCCCGGACGGCCATTCCGCCCGCCACCAACGGCTACCCCGACGTGGATACCTGGCGGGATCTGCGCTTCTACGTACAGGCGGAGTAGATTGGGTTGATCGTTGCTGGTTGTTCGTTGTTCGTTACTGGCCGTTGGCAAGAGAAGCCGGTGATGCGCACTTCCGAACAACGATCAACCAACAACGATCAACGTATAACGAACACCCATTTCTCATTTCCCCTTTTCATTCAGGCGGTTCTCGAACCAGGCCACGCCCAGACTCCAATGATTCTACCAAATGTGATTACTACTTCCCGGTTTGCGAAACGGAAGTAAACATCCTGCCCGGAAAATGACCGGGTCTTCCCGGCGGAAAGGTTGCCGCCGGGGTACAAGAAAATACCCCGAACGGCATCATTAAAGGATGATGCTTCGTAAAGGGGAAGTGTATTTACATGTGTTACTTAAAAGTACCCTACTATGACAACCAATCCTGATAACACCTTTGGCCGCACCAGCGCCTCGGACGCCAATTCAATGGATGCAGCCAATTTCTCGAATCCGGCGCTTTCCGGCTCGGCCATGAGCACTTCTCCCTACGTAAGCGGCTCAAACGTGGCCGGTACGGCGTATTCGCCCACGGCGGGCAGCGACCTCGACAGCTTTGACAATTCACCGGACGCCGGCGGGGGCCCGGCCTGGCTCCAGAACCTGAACGTGCAGCGGTTGACGGACCTCACCCAGCAGGCCGGCCAGTGGATTCGCACCAACCCCAACGCCGCCATTGCCATCGGGGCCGGCCTCGTGGCCGCCGTGTTCGGCTTTCTGGCCGTCACGCAAGCCGCCAACCGCCGCCGGAATTCCCTGTTCGAGTACCCCAACGGACAACCGTACGGGCAGCCTTACGGCAACGAGTCGGTGAGCTACGACCCCGCCACGCACACGGAAACCATCCACGCCACCGGCGACGCGGGCTACGACAATACGGGACTTTAAAACTTTGATAATCAAGGAGTTTGAGCGCGAAGTGTGCATCTGTTTATCCGTATTTACGGATCGTGCGCCAACGCTCAGACTCCTTGACTCTTATCCTACCAACACCCTTTCTTTCATCGTTTTCACCTCAAAGGACCAGCGAAAGCAGGAATACCAGCAGTTGGGTCACCACGCCCATGAGCACGGTGGCCGGGGAATATACCCGGAAGGTAACGCCCGGCTCCAGGTCCGAAAAGCGGGTCACGACCCAGAAAAAGGCGTCGTTGGCGTGCGACACGAGCATGGAGCCGGCGCCCAGCGCCAGCGTGCCCAGGAGCCGGCCCCACGGGGTGTCGAGGTGCAGTTCGGGAAACAGCGGCCCCACCAGCGAAGCGGCCGTGATGATGGCGACCGTGGAGGAGCCCTGCACGGTTTTGAGCACGGCCGTCACCAGGAACGGCAGGAAAATGCCCAGGTGCAGCGGGGAGAGCACCTGCCCGAGGGAGTCGCCGATGCCGGTTTCCTTGAGCACGGCCCCGAACCCGCCGCCCGCCGCCACAATCGCCAGCACGGGTCCGGCCTTGTCCACACCTTCGGTCAACAGGTTATTTACCAGCGCCTTGTCGCCCCGCCGGACCAGCGTAAGGGCCAGCGCCACGCCCACCAGCAGGGCCACGATGGGGTCGCCCACGAACCCGAGCACCGACCACCCAAACCCCGCACTCCCGGCCGGCACGAAGGCGGCCGCCAGCGACTTCAGCGCAATCAACCCGATGGGTACGACCACCGGCAGGAACGCCCGGCCCGGCGAAGGGCTCCCGGTAATCGCATCCCCCGTCATTTCCGCGTCCGCCGGGACGTTGCCCGCCACGGGCGGCGGGGCCGGGTACGCACGTCCCCGCCAGTGCGCCCACCAGTACCCCACGGCGGCCCCGGGCACGGCCACCAGCGTTCCCACCAGCATGAGCAAACCCGTATCCACGCCCACCAGCCCCGCCGCGGCCGATACGCCCGGGTGGGGCGGCACCAGGCAATGCACGGCGTACAGGCTGGTTGCCAGCACCACGGCCATCAGGGGCATGGGCGTGCCCGTGCGCCGGGCCAGCGACGCGTTGAGGCCGCTCAGCACCACGAACCCGGAATCGCAGAAGATGGGCAGCCCCACCAGGAACCCCGTGAGGGCAATGGCCAGCGGCGCCCGCCGTTCGCCCACCTTGCCGAGCAGGTAGTCGGCCATGCTGCCCGTGGCGCCGGTCCGTTCGAGGATCACGCCGAGGGCCGTGCCCGCAATCACGATGATGCCGATGGCCTCAATGAGGTGCCCGAAGCCCTTTTTGAGGGTGGTGAGCAGGTGGGCCGCCGGCATTCCCGCCGCCAGTCCCACGCCGATAGCAGCGATGAGCAGCACGAAAAATGCGTTGATGCGGGCCCGGGCCGTCATGAACACGATGAAGGCAATGCTCAGGGCCAGGATGCACAGCAGCAGGTACAGGGATGCCAAGGGAAAGGGGGTTTAAGGGAGACCGGGGACCGCAGGAAGGGAGAACGGAGGAATGGGCGCCTGTATCGTGCCGGGAATGGTACATCATCCGAAGCCACTCACCCTCAGGGAAAAGAGAAAAGGGGGTTCTATCATGGACGCCCATTCTCCCAAATTCCGTATCCCTTTCTCCTTTTGATTGATGCACCGGTTCCGCATCCGCGGCCAAGATCGTGTCCCTCCTCCGGTCTCCCTTCCTCCGGTCTGCGGTCTCCGTTTTTCGTTTGCAAGAACGAAAAATTGTACCGCTTAAAGAAAGGATTGTCTTCGAAAAAGAAGATATTGGGCGTATTCCCATCGCTCCATCGCTTTTATGGAACCCACAACCCCAACGCAGCCCCAAAGTGCCACTGCCGCCACGCGGGTCCGGTACGGCATGTTGGCCCTGGTGTTCGTCAACGTGGTCATCAACTACCTCGACCGCAGCAACATCTCGGTGGCCGGCGCCAGCATCGGCAAGGACCTGGACCTGTCGTCGGTGGAACTGGGCCTGATCTTTTCGGCTTTCGGCTGGACGTACGCCCTGCTGCAAATTCCCGGCGGCCTGATTGCCGACCGCTTCGGTCCCCGGCCGTTGTACGCCTTCTGCCTGGTCACCTGGTCGCTGAGCACGGTGTTGCAGGGGTTCGTGCGGGGCTTTTCGGGCCTGTTTGCCCTGCGCCTCGCCACCGGCGCCTTCGAGGCCCCCTCCTACCCGATCAACAACCGCATCGTCACCAGTTGGTTTCCGCAGCAGGAACGGGCCTCGGCCATTGCCATGTACGTGTCGGGGCAGTTCATCGGGCTGGCCTTCCTCACGCCGGTGCTGGCCACCATCCAGTACCACTTCGGCTGGCAGGGGCTTTTCGTGGTCACGGGGGCGGTGGGCCTGGTGTGGGGCGTGGTCTGGTACCTGCTCTACCGCGATCCGCTCGGGCACCGGGGCGTGAACCAGGCCGAACTCGACCACATTGAAAGCGGGGGCGGCCTGTACCGCGACCGGCAGCCGGGCGTACCCTCCGCGTGGAGCCTGGCAAACCTAAGGATCGTCTTTTCGAGCCGCACGTTGTGGGGCGTGTACATCGGGCAGTTTGCCGTGAACGCCACGCTGTGGTTTTTCCTGACCTGGTTTCCCACCTACCTGGTGCAGTACCGGGGGCTCGATTTCATCAAGTCGGGCTACCTGGCCTCGGTGCCCTTCCTGGCCGCCTGCGCGGGCCTGCTCCTGTCGGGGTTCGTGTCCGACTACCAGGTGAAGCGGGGCAAATCGGTGGGCCGGGCCCGCAAGCTGCCCATCATCATCGGGCTGCTGCTGTCGGTGAGCATCGTGGGAGCCAACTACACCAACCAGACGGCCCTGATCATTTTCTTCATGTCGCTGTCGTTTTTCGGGGCGGGCATGGCCCTCATCTCCTGGATTTTCGTGTCCATCCTGTCGCCCAAGCACCTGATCGGCCTCACCGGCGGCGTGTTCAACTTCATGGGCAACCTGGCTTCCATCGTGGTGCCCATTGCCATCGGCTACCTGGCCCGGGGCGGCGACTTCCGGCCGGCCCTCCTCTTCATCGCCACCCTCGGCCTGATCGGCGCCGCCTCGTACACGTTCCTGGTCGGCAAGATCGAGGGAATCAAATAAGGGGGACCGGAGACGGGAGGACAGGAGACCGGATCAGGATTTGCAGGATTGAAAAATGACCAGGATTTAACCGGAGAATCATTGGGCAACGATTAGGCCAAAATCCTTAAGGAGAACAGCGCCGGCTTACTGTTGCCACTGACGGAAAATCACCTTGCGCAAGTACGTGCGGCAGCTATCCATAGTGGCCCGATTGCGTAACTTAACCAGGGAAACACATAAACAGGTTCAGCAGATGGGACTCTTGTATGACATCACCAAAGACTACCTTTACAAAGAAGGGTTGGCAAAAGGCAAGCACGAAGTAGTGGTCAATATGTTGAAAGAAGGCACATTACCCATTGAACAAATTGCCAAATTCACTGGGGTAAGTTTGAGTAAGGTGAAGCGCATTGCAGAAGAACTCAAAAAGTAAACGGCCTTTCTGCCAAAGTACCGTTGGCGTTGGGATCGTGTTCCGACCATCCCGGCCGTAACGATACCTTGTCGTTTTCCCAGTACTGTCCCAACCGCGTCAGGCCATAACCGGCAATCCCTCAACCCTGGCGCTGCCATTCCCACCACGGTGCGTGCCGCGGCCAGTATCCGGATGACTACTTTCAGGAACTGCTAACCCCGTACCGGGGCACCGCCCAAATCCTGGTCATCCTTTCATCATGCCCATCAAGGTTCAAACCATCCGTAAATCCTGATCCGTCTCCGTATTATTCCATGATCCGTGGCATTTCGCTGAACCTTCCCGCATTTCTCCCGTAAAGGCTGTTACCATCAGTTTCATCTATTATGAACCTACTGCCTTCTTTGCCCCTTCCACCGCATAAAGTTGCTTCTCGTTTCTCCACTGCGCCACGCAAAGGCGAAAAACACTGCGTTTTCTAATTCGAACCAACCCCTGCCGGGTTGCCCCAAAAGCGTTTCTCCAACCATTATCCAAGCTAATGCCCTTTTTGACCCGATGCGGTTTGCCGGCCGGGTACGGGAAAGCATTTCTTTCTGCTGCGCCTTCCGGCCTCCGCACGCCGCATCCGACGTTTTAAAGCCCGCCATCCATTCCCCCCACTGCCTTCATGCCCTGATGTTGTACTCCGCTGATCCTGTAATTCCCAATGTTTCACTTTAACCACTTACGCTATGATTCATCGTTTTGACCGGGTAGCCGTTGACCTACCCAGACCCACCAATCCCTCCCCCAATGATGCAGCGGCCGTGCAGGAGCTGCTGGGCGGCAAGTTCGGCGAAATGTCCACGCTGATGAACTACACATACCAGTCGTTCAACTTCCGGGGCCGCAACCGGCTGCGCCCCTTCTACGACCTGATCTCTTGCATCGCCGCCGAGGAGTACGGCCACATCGAGGTGGTGTCGTACGCCATCAACCTGCTGCTGACGGGCACCACGCAACGCGGCAACGACCCCACCACCGCCCCGCTGCTCAGCGGCGTCAACGCGCGGAATGCCTACCACTTCATCGCCAGCGGGCAGTCGGCCCTGCCGGTGGATTCGATGGGTAACTTCTGGACGGGCCAGAACGTGTTCAGCAGTGGCAACCTCAAGCTGGACCTGCTGCACAACTTCTTCCTCGAATGCGGAGCCCGCGCCAACAAAATGCGGGTGTACGAAATGACCGTGGAACCCACCGCCCGGGCCATGGTGGGCTACCTGCTCGTGCGCGGCGGCGTGCACGTGGTGGCCTACGCCCGTGCGCTTGAGAAACTGACCGGCGTGGAGGTGACCAAGCTCGTGCCGATCCCCGACCTGAGCAACGATGCTTTCCCGGAAGCCCTGGCCCACATGAAGAACAACGAACACCTGAAGCTCTACAGTTTCAGCCCCAAAGACTTTACGCAGGCCGCCCAGGTCTGGAACGGCACCCACCCCGAAGACGGCAAGACGCTGGAGTTCGTGCAGGGCAGCCCGGAAGGGTTCGTGCCGCCCGACCTCGACGAAGAGCCCCAACTGAACGCCCCCGGCTTCGATGGGTTCGACCAGGGCATGTTTGCCGACATTGCCAAGAAAATGGGCATCAAGGTATAAGCCCACCGGGCGGCCCGGGCTCTATCAGAACGGGCCGCCCGCACACGAAAAGCAGGGCTGCCTCCGGGGGCAGCCCTGCTTTTTTATAACCGGTATTCAGCGGATGAGATGAAGTTATATTAACTGATGATAGACAAGTTATGTTGAAGCGAATGCGCGATCTTCGTTTCGCGTCCGCATGGTTCCGTTCCGCGTCCGGTCAGGAGACCTTCACCAGGAGCTTGCCCTGGTTGGCGCCCGTGAACAGCTTGTTGATGGCCGTGACGGCATTTTCCAGCCCTTCCACGACGTCGAGCCGGTACTTGAGCTTGCCCGCCAGGTGCCAGTTGATGAGGTCCTGGTAGGCGCCCGGGGCGTACTCGGGGTGGTCGAGGCAGACGAACCCCTGCATCAGCACCCGGCGCACCACGATGTTGACCATGTGGCGGGAGGTAAAAGGGGCGTCCGGCGCGTTGTACGCGGAAATCATCCCGCAGGCCACGATGCGGCCAAAGTCATTGATCTGGTCCAGGACGGCGTCCAGCGTGGTGCCGCCCACATTGTCGAAGTACACGTCTATTCCCCGGGGGCAAAGCTCCCGTAGGCGTTCGGCCAGGGGTTCTTTCTTGTAGTTGATGGCCCCGTCGAAACCCAGTTCCTGCGTCAGGTAACGGCATTTTTCGTCGCTGCCCGCCGTACCGATCACGCGGCACCCCTTGATTTTGGCAATCTGGCCCGTGAGTGACCCCACCGCGCCGGCCGCGGCGGATACCACCACGGTTTCTCCCGGCTTGGGCTTGCCGATGTGCAACAGCCCGTAGTGGGCCGTCAGGCCGATGTGCCCGAGCATCCCAAAGTGCGCTTCGAGCGGCAGTCCCGGAAGCTGGGGCAGCGTAATGAGCCCTTCCCCGGTGCTCACCAGGTACTTTTGCCAGCCCAGCAGCCCCTGTACCGCATCGCCCGCCTTGAACGCCGGGTGATTCGATTTTTCCACCACCCCAATCGCCAGTCCGCGCATCACTTCCCCTTCCTTCAGGGCGGGCATGTAGGTGTCTTTTTCCCCCATCCACACCCGGTTGGTCGGGTCCAGCGACAGGTACAGGTTCCGGACGAGCACTTCGCCGGCCCGTACGGGTGCCAGTTTTTCCTCAACCCACTGAAAGTCATTCTCCGCAATCATTCCCACGGAATGATTGCGGAAGGTCCATTTTACGTTTTTTAGCTGGTTTTGCTCGGATACCATGGGCTTATGTTTAGGTTAGAAAAAACTACTGGGATCGTAGCCACTCCTTGCCGTCGTCAATGCTGTGGAAATACCGCACGATCTGGCCGGGGTTGTTCTTGATGGCTTTTTCGCTCGAAAAGCGGCTGAAGATGTCGGGGGAATACACCCAGGCGAAGTGTTTGAGCCCGGCTTGTACGATCTGCGGGAACCAGACGTTGGTGGTCCAGTCGGCGGCGAAGGTCCAGGTGCCTTTCACCAGGACGTTGTCATTGAGGATTTTGCTACAGGATTTTTCCTTCAGGTGGCGCACCAGTTCCTCACCACCGGTCTGGATGCTTTCCATGGTCTGGTAATCCTGCCATTTGCTGTAAAGCCAGTGGTTTTCCTGGTCGTACCAGATCTCAATAAACTTATTGCCAAATAATTTTTCCATGGGTCAACGGATTAGTGTGCCGATTTTGATAATTGAATATACCACCGATTGGCAGTATAACAGCAGACTTGTTACCCGGGGTAACCTCCGATAAGGAAGTGCCGGGGTAAGTTTTCCCATAGGGTTTCTCCCAAAAAACGACAAAGTGTGCGGATTATTAAAATTTATGCGCATTTATTTTTGCCCGGGGCTAAAAAAATACCCCTCACTGGGGGATATCAAGGGGCCTCAGGGCCAAAATTTCCCGTTCATTCACGGGTAACCCCGGAAGGTTCCGATTGTTGGGTGCGTACTTGCCCTAAACATTACGTCCGGGAACGGGGCGTTTTGTTGCGTCCGGAAGGGGCACCGCCGGCCGCAACCTACCCGTTTAACGGCAAATCCCCGGGTCCCGCGTCGCCATTATAATCTCGCCCGGCATTTAACAGCCCCGGGCCCGTAAAGCAAAAATGCCCGGCGCCGGGTTGCGGGCAGGGCATTTTGCTGAATGGGTAACGATATGAGCCTTAGTTGTTACCGGAGTTGCCGGCGGCTTCCGTGCTGCTGCCGGCGGGCATCTTGGTAAGCATGGCCCGCGAAACGGTCAGGTGCGTCTTCACCAGCGGGTGGGCGGCGGCGGCGAGGCTTTTCAGGCCGGCATCCTTGGCGCCGGACTTCACTTTGCTCATCACCTGATCGAGTTGTTCGTGGCCTTTTACGCCGCTTTCCTGCACGTAGAACCGGTCCAGCGCGGCGCCCGACATGTCCTTCATTTTGGCAAGCAGGGCCTGCGTCTGGGCATCGGGAGCGGCGGGCAGGGTAATGCCTTTGGCTTCGGCGATCTCTTTCAACTTGGCCGAAAGGCCGGTCTGTTCTTCCACTTCCGACTGGGCCAGTTTGCGTACTTGTTCGTCGGTTACGTTCTCAACGGCCAGCTTGCTCACTTCCAGTTGCATCATGCCGCCCTTGGCGACCTGCATCATCAACGCCTGGTCGGCGGTGGAAAGGGGCGTGCTGGTGGGCTTGATGGCCTCCACCTTGGCGGCGCCTTCCTTGTTGATGCGGTCAAACTCCTCCTGGCTCATGGTGCCGAACGTGGCGGAACCGGCAGCGGAGGTAGCTTCTTGGGCAAACGAGACACTTCCGGCAGATAGCGCCAGCAGCAGTCCCAGGGCAATTGCTGTTCTTTTCATTGTTTTTTATTTTTGGTCCATAAATGGTTATGCCTCCTTTTACTCCTTTGGGTGTAAAATGGTTATGGTTCTTTGGCCGGATCAAAAAGGGATTTTTGGCGCACGACGGGGGTTGCGGGGCGTTACCTTCGGGTGCCGTACGCGGGGGAATGGGGGTGCCTGGCGGCAGGGCGGAGAATTTTAGTTGGGCGACAAATGCGTATATTCACCTAAATGTGTAAATTCCAGTCGCTATTTTGGATTCTGCAATGGTATTTATCGCGCTGCCTCCTTTTTCGCCGGTCGTGTTTGGTTACGATCACGTAACCAACGCCGTGCTGGTGACCTGTCAGATGGAACTAGAGGGCCGACAACTCGTTTCGGTGCTCGGGTCCATCACGGCGCTCCTGGAAACGCACCCGGGATGCCGCCTGCTGTTTGACCTCAAAAACCTCGTTGCCTGCGACGCCCCCAACCAGGCGCACCTGCTGGAGAAGTGGCTGCCGGCCGTGCACGCGCTGGGCCTGGCGACGATTGCCCTGGTGCCCCCCACCAAAAAACGGGCTGCCGCCGCCGCCGACGGGTTGAAAGCCAAGGCCGGGGAACTGGGCATCCGGATCAATACTTTTTCCACGGCGGAAGGCGCCCACCAGTGGCTCACGGCGCACTGAAACACCCGGCCCCGGGGGACCCGAAAAGGAAGCATTTTTTTACCCGTATTTTTTCCATCCGCGGACCCTCCCCGCGCCGCTGCCCCCGCGCCGCTGCCCCGTCTCCCCGACTGCCCGGTTTTCACCCAAAGCGCCACCCGGTTGTAACGGTTTACCCGTGCGGTTTGCGGGATGTTTTTCCCTGAACGGCTGAAACCGTTCACCCGCTTGGGTGCAACCCCTCCCCCATCCTCATTCGCCCAACTGCTGGTAATCCTGCTGGATCTGGTTGAGGCTTGCCAGCGTGAGGGGTTTGGTCAGGTACGCTTTTACCGAAGGGTATGACTGGGCTTTCCGGATGTCGTTGGGGTTGATGCTCGAAGAGAGCAGGTACAGCAGGCTCTGCGTGGTGTGGCTTTCGGGCAGTTGGGCGTACTCCTTGAGGAAGTCCCACCCGTCGAAGGCCGGCATCTCCATGTCGAGCAGGATGATCTCGGGGAAGGTGCCCGACGCTTCGGCGGCGGCTTGGCGCAGCACGGCCAGCGCCGACGGGCCGTCCTGGAAGATGACCGCTTCGGCCTGCCAGTGGTGCTTTTTGAGCAGGCTGCGGCTGATCATGTTGCTCAACGGATCGTCGTCAATGAGAAATACCTTGTGGATTTGTCCTGCCATGTTCATAACGGGAGCCCGCTCAGGGGGCTGCTTTAAAGTAGATGTTGAACGTAGTACCTTCGCCGGCCTTGCTCGCTACGGTTACTTTTCCTCCCAAAGACTCAATTTGCGTCTTAATCAGGTGCAAACCAAGTCCCTTGCCTTCTACGTGGGTATGAAAACGGCGGTACAGCCCGAATAGTTTGGGACCGTGCTTTTCCAGGTCAATGCCCATGCCGTTGTCGGTCACCGAAAGCAGCACGTACCCGTCTTCCCGCCGGGTCTGCACCTGCACCCGCAGGATGCGGTCGGGGGAGCGGTACTTGAGGGCGTTGCTCAGCAGGTTGAACAGGATGCTCTGCACGTAACTGCGCACGGCGTGCACGCTTTCCACGGCGAAGCCGGTGTCGAGGAGGGCGCCGGCGGTGTGCAGTTGCAGGTGCAGGCTCTGGCGGATGCTGTCGAACACTTCGGCGAACCGCACGCTTTCGAGCGGGGAGTGGAGTTGCTTGCGCACCGAAAGCAGTTCGTTGAGGTCGCGGATGATCTCGTCGAGCTTCTGGGTGGCCTGGCCCACCTGTTCGATCACCACCCCGTTGACGGGATCGCCCGGGTCGGAGCCGTTGTAGAGGTCAATGAGCCCGAGCAGGTTAGCCACCGGGGCCCGCAGGTTGTGGGAGGTAATGAAGGCAAACTGTTCCAGGTCCCGGTTCTTGGCCGACAGCTCCCCGATGAGTTTAGTCTGTTCGGCTTCGGCCTGCTTGCGGGCATTGATGGGCCGCGAATACACCATCAGGCCGCCCGCGAAGGGATAGGCGCTCATCTCGAACCAGGCGTCCAGGGGCGGAAAGTATTCTTCGAAACGCGCCGTGACCTTGTCGGACACGGCCCGCCGGAACTCGGGGCCAAACTTCAATGCCCGGGCTTCCGGAAAGACGTCCCAGATCGAGCGGCCGAGAATGTCCTGCCGGCGCAGCCCGGTCATTGCCTCAAAAGCCTGGTTCACCTCCGTGATCCGCCATTCCCCGTCGAGGGTGTAGTAGGCGTCGGTGATGCTGTCGAGGATGCGCCGGAGGCGGAACGTCGTTTCTTCCAGTTCGGCAATCAGCTTCAGCCGTTCGGCCTCGGCCCCTTTGCGCGACGAAATGTCGGTCTGCACGGCAATGAAGCCGGTGAGTGCGCCGGCCTCGTCCCGGATGGGCGAAACGCTGATGTAGAGCCAGTACGGCGACCCGTCCTTGCGGTAGTTGATGATTTCCACCTGGAAGCCTTGCCCGCGGGCAATGCGTTCGCGCATGTGGGCAATGGTAGCCGGGTCCGACTGGGGGCCTTGCAGCAGGGAACCCGGCGTGCAGCCGCGGGCTTCTTCCAGGGTGTACCCCGTAACGCGGGTAAATCCTTCATTCACCCATTCGATGCTCCCGGCGGCATCGGTGATGATGACGATGTTGTCGGTCTTGCGGGCCACCAGCGACAACTTTTCGAGGGACTGTTCATTCTGCTTGCGTTCGGTGATGTCGAAGGCCGTAAAAGCCACGGCCTCTACCCGGCCGCTTTCGCCGTACACCGGCACGTACTGCACCTGGAACCACAGTTCCAGGCCGTCCGGGTAGGTGATCGGCCGGTCGAAGCGGATGTGTTCACCGGCGAGGGCCCGGCTGAAATTGGTCCGGAAGCGGTCCAGGTCCGACGGGTTGGACAAGGCCAGCATGGAGTCGCCTTCGGACAGTTCCCGCTTCCACACCAGCCTCACGTACTGCGCCGCCACGGCGTTGTACTTGAGGATGGCGTAGTCGGGCGCCAGCAAGAAATACGCCTGGGGAGACGTGTCGAGCAGGACTTTGGTGTTGGTCTTGGACGTATGGAGTTCTTCGAGTTGCCGCTGCCAGTGGCCTAAGTCACTTACGTACAGCACCACCCCGCGCACGGCCGGGTCACCGGTGACATCCACCAGTTGCAGCGAAACCAGCCGCCGCGCCCCTCCGGCCGTGAGCAGGCCCGCTTCCAGGCCCTCGCCGCCCGCTCCCGCCAGGCAGGCCGCCAGGGCAGACCGCCACGCCGGCCCGTCCTCCGGCACGAGCAGTTCGTGGAAGGCTTTGCCCGGAGTTGCCCCCGCCGGGTGGCCCGTCAGCCGGGTAAATGCCTTATTCTGCCAGGCGATCCCCCCCTGCCCGTCCACGATGAGGATGCCCGCCGGGCACCGCGCCAGCAACGCCATGCCGGTTGCCGGGGGGAGTTGGTGGCTTTCCGGGGAAGCGTCTCCGGGGGTGTGCAGGTGTTGAGGTTCAGGCCCTTTCATAGGAGGAAGCGAACAGACGGCTACGGCCCGTAAAAATAGAAGGAGCCGGGTAAAAAATGGCGGACGGAGACAAATTCTGCGCAATGATTTTGCGGAGCGGGAATGCAAAAGGGGCGGCCCCCGTAAGGACCGCCCCGTTGCCTGATGCTGGTGTTACTGGATCACCACCCGGGTCTGCGATTCCCGCGCGGCCCCGCGGGCTTTGAGCAGGTACAGCCCCCGGCCCAGCGACGGGGCCAGCGTTACTTCCGTGCCCGCCGCCCCCTGGGCGTCGGTGGTCACGTCGGCCCGCTGCACGGCCTGGCCGGTGAGGCTGTATAAGGTCACGTCCACCTTCTCATCGGCGCCGAAGCCTTCGAGGGCGAGTTGCAGCCGGCCGCCCGACGTGGGGTTGGGATACACGCGCAGCCGGGCCGGCATCTCCTCGCCTTCCGTTGCCGCCGCGAGTCGGGCGGTGGATGTGGTCCGGAAGATTTCAACCCCGGCCAGCGAGAGGCGGTCGGCCGTGGGCGTAAACTTGAGGTTGAGCACCCCGTCGGCCACGGTCACTTCGTAGTCCTTCACCAGCACCGACTTGGAACCCACCTCGCGGTAGATGTCGAAGTTGGTGAGGCGGCGGGCATTCTCCATGTCAATGCTGAACACGCGGGAACCCACCGACGGCCAGTACATTTCGGCAAAGTGCAGCCGCACCTGGTAGGTACCGTTCGCCATGGGCACGTCGTATCCGATCACGTTGAAATCACCGGTCGAAGACAGGTACGTCTGGTACAACGCGTCGTCGTCCGTGCCGGCCACCGGGGAAGCCGGGAGGGGCCGGTCCAGTTTGATGAGGCCCTTGCGGTAGTTGATGTCGGCTTCCCACACGTTGCCCCCGATGGTGACGGCCCCGTCGGAGCCGCCCTTGATGCGCCTGGCAATGGTGATGGCCGAGCCGGCGGTGTTGCCGATGCCGTAGAGCGGAATGCGTAGCGGCGAGGAGGCGCCGTTGTGGTACACCAGCAGGGCGGCATTCTTGAGGCCGCGGCTGCCGGGGTTAAAGGTGACGGTCACCGGCGTAGTGCCCCCGGGCGCCAGGGTGGTGGTGGCCGGCAGGGCGGCGGTAAAGGCCGCACCGGCGGACCCGCCCACGATCTCCACGCTCCGGATGAGCACCGAGGGGTCTTTGCTGCCGTTGGTGTAGGTCTTGCCCAGGTTCCTCAGGCTAACGGTGAGGCTTTTGGCCACCCCTACCCCCGTAGAACCGAAGTTGAGGGCCGAAGGCGCGGCGGCCAGTTCGGAGTAGTGTACCGTGCCGGTCTCGGGACGGATGTTGGTGATGTAGAAAATGTAGTCCTGGTAATCGTAGTTGGTAAAGGAACTGCCCAGGTAGTCGCCGCCCATGATGTAGGCGTTGGGAATCACGTTGCCGTTGGCGTCAATGGCTTTCCAGAAGCGCATCCCGATGCGGTTCTCGAAGTTGCGGGCCCGGTCGGAGTACGAGCTGCTCACCTTCATGCCGAAGGCGCCCGACGGGTTGAACGTGCCCTGCGCCAGGGTGGTGAGTCCTTTTTTCAGGGGCAGCAGCGACTGGCCGTCGAGGGCGTCGTGCGTGAATACGGCGGGGGAGGTAGTAGAGCCCTTGCCGTACCACTGGAAGGTTTCGGTAAAGGCGCAGCAGCCGTGGTAGGCGGCCATCTGCACCACGGAAACCGGCTTGGTGGGGTCGGCCCGCACGAAGAACGGCGAGATGATCTCGTCGGTGCCGGCCACAATGGCCGTGCCGTCGTTCACGCCGTCGGTCGCGCCAAAGCCGGTGCGCGAGAGGAACCCGAAGGCTTTGATGACTTCCTGCGCGTAAGGTTCGTTGCCGCCTTCGCCCCGGTACTGCCACAGGCCGTTGAGCTTCACCACCCGGGAGGGCGTCACGGCGTCGTTGGAAGTGATGGTGAGCAGGTTGTTGAGGATCTTCACGCGGCCGCCCAGGTCCTTGGCCGTAAATTCAATGAGGGCTTCCACCGAAGCGCCCGGGGCCAGCTTCATCGGCACGGAGGTGGCGGCGCCGGTGATGGCGGCGATCTTCCAGGCGGCCGGATTGGACAGCGTGAGGGCGGTGATGTCGAGGGTTCCGGCGCCTTTGTTGCTCAGCTTCAGCTTTACCTTGTTGTGGTTGCGGTTGTAGGGCGTGAAGGTGCCGTCTTCGTTCTGGCGCCGCCACGGAATCTGGATCAGCGAAAAGGTAAGTTCTTCGCGGCCGGGAAACTTGTCGGCGCTCTCCACGGTGAGGTAGCCGCTGCCGCCCGGGGCGGGGGTCGGGGGTGTCGCGGCCGTCACGGAGAAATCATCCAAAGTGTAGGTAACGGGGCTGGCGGCGTTGCGGTGGGTGCCGAACACGCCGGCGTAGGCCGTTGCGCCGGTGAGGCCGGAGCCGGCCGTGCTCACGCCCCCGCCCACGCTGGTGTAGTTAACGCCGTCGGTGGAGTAGAAGCCCGTGGCCCGGTTGGTGGCGGGGTCTACCACCATTCGCAGCCGCACGGTCTTGGTGCTGAGGCCGGCAAGGAAGGTCGTAATGTTGGCGGGGGCGGTGCCGGAGGCATCGTTCACCTCGCGGCGGAGTTCCACCTGGTTGCCGACCACCACGATCTTGAGGAAGGTCTTGTCGTTGAGGCCGAGCCACAAACCGGCCTGCTCAAAGTTGGTGCCGTAGTGGGGGTTCACCAGGGTCACTTGCAGAGTCAGTTTGTTCTGCGTGCTCACCCGTACGCCGAGGGTGTTGAGCTGGTTGTTGGTGAGAATGGAGGCAATGCCCTTGTTGGTGACCAGTTGCAGCCGTCCCGACACCACGGTGAGCTTGGAAGGTACGTAGCCCGGCACGCTGGTGTTGGTGGGGGTGCCGTCGAGGCTGTTGCGGGTGCCCGAGTAGGTATCCACCATGGTAAAGCCCGTGCCCAGGCCGTTCTTGTCGGGGATGGTGCCGGCCACGCCGGCGCTGAAGCTCAGGTTGTAGGGCAGGCTCACCTGCACCTTGTCGCAGGGCAGCGTGCTCACCGGGGGGCACTGCGCGGCGGCCGGCAGTGCCAGCAAAGCCGAAGCGGCGCCCAGCAGCAGGGGCCGCAGTACGCTTTGTACCGGGGACCAACGCTTGGGTTGGAGAGTAGAGTGTTTGCTCATATTGGGGTAGTTGTAATGTTTGCGGTGGTGGCAGTCAGGCGGCAGCGGGTGCGTCGCCGTAAAGAGAAAGGCGTCCGGAAGGATCGTTCAAAAAAGGGAAGCGTGGTTTAAAGCGTGGTACGATGCGGGACACCGGGCAAACCGGTATAGACAAATTTATGTTTTTTCGGCCACCCATGCTAACGCCGGGCCACGCCTGTAACCACAGGACAGTCTTTTCTTCGAAAAAGCTGAGATTGCTGCCACCAAACCCCGTATGGCCGGAAAAAAAATATTCCCGGCCCCTGCTTTTCGACCCATGAAGCCTCTCTTTTCCCTCCGCCTGCGGTGCATTGCCGCCCTGCTGCTGCTCGGCCTGTCCGGCCCGGCACCCGCCCAGAAGTTCGATTCGCTCGCCCTCACGCCCCCCATGGGCTGGAACAGCTGGAACCATTTCCAGTGCGACGGCCTCAACGAAAAGGTGGTCCGCGAGACGGCCGACGCCCTGCTGCGCACGGGCATGCACGCGGCGGGCTACCGCTACATTGTGCTCGACGACTGCTGGCAGTCGGGCCGCGACAGTGCCGGCAACATCCTGGCCGACCCGGCCAAATTTCCCTCGGGCATCAGGCACCTGGCCGACTACCTGCACGGCAAGGGATTCAAGTTCGGCCTCTACTCCTGCGCCGGTACGCTCACCTGCGCCAACCGGCCCGGCAGCCGCGGCTACGAGTTTGCCGACGCCCGCCAGTACGCCGCCTGGGGCGTGGATTACCTCAAGTACGACTGGTGCCACACCAGCACGCAGGACGCCCGGGAATCGTATTCGCTCATGAGTCGGGCCCTGCGCCAGGCCGGGCGGCCGGTGGTGTTCAGCCTGTGCGAGTGGGGCCTGAGCAAGCCCTGGACCTGGGCCGATTCGGTGGGACACCTCTGGCGCACCACCGGCGACATCCGCAACAGCTGGAACGAGCCCGACGCCAAGGAAGGCAAGGTGTGGGGTGGTGG
>CADCTQ010000269.1 GCA_902805615.1 uncultured Cytophagales bacterium | reverse complement strand
AGCAGTTCGCCGGACGAGTCGGGCTGGTTATTGACGGCCGTGCGGAGCACTTTCTGCCCCAGGGCCTGGAATTCTTCGTTCTTGGCCACGAAGTCCGTTTCGCAGCCCAGGGCTACTACGGTTGCTTTGGTGGCGTCGGCATTGACGGTGATGAACACGGCGCCTTCGGTCGTATTGCGGTCGGAACGGGAGGCCGAAACTTTCTGGCCCTTTTTGCGGAGAATGTCTATGGCCGCTTCGAAATTGCCGTCGGCTTCGGTGAGGGCTTTCTTACAATCCATCATGCCGGCCCCCGTCATGAGCCGGAGTTTGTTTACGTCTTGTGCGGAGATTGCCATTGTAGTCTGTATTTAGGTAATATAAATAGCGGTTAGAGGTCTGTCTGGAGCCCGGAAGGGTACAAAAAAATTGAACATTGAGGGTTGAGTTCAATGTTCAATGTTGGGTTCCGGTATTTGGGCGGTTTCGTTATTCGCTGTCTGCGTCACCGGCATCCTCCACCTCGGCGGCCTGGGCTACCGGGCCGCGGGCAGGGGCACCGTCCGACTGGCGGCGGGCTTCTTCTTCTTCCTGGAGACGGTTGTCGTCCTTGTCGCGCTTGCGCTCGGTGAGGCCTTCTTCGATGGACTGGCCAATGGCGAGCGTAATCAGGGAGATGGATTTGAAGGCGTCGTCGTTGGCCGGGATCGGGAAGTCAACCAGGTCGGGGTTGGAATTGGTATCGCACATGGCGAATACCGGGATGCCGAGTTTGGTAGCTTCGGCCACGGCAATGTGTTCGCGCTTCACGTCTACTACGAACAGGGCGGCCGGCAGGCGGGTCAGGTCGGCAACGCCGCCGAACAGTTTGGTCAGCTTCTCCTTTTCGCGGGTTACCATGAGGCGTTCCCGCTTGGCCAGGTTCTCGAACGTCTCTTCCTTCATCATTTTCTCGATGGAAGACATTTTCTTGAGCGACTTGCGGACCGTGGTGAAGTTGGTGAGCATCCCACCCAGCCAGCGTTCGGTCACGTAAGGCATTTTCAGGCGCTTGGCCTCTTCGCTTACGACTTCCTGGGCTTGCTTTTTGGTGGCGACGAACATCACCTTGCGGCCGGACCGGACAATGTTCTTGATGGCGTTGGAGGCGTCGTTGAGCGAAGCCAGCGTCTTGTTGAGGTCAATGATGTGGATTCCGTTCTTCTCCATGAAGATGTACGGAGCCATTTTGGGGTCCCACTTGCGGGTCAGGTGACCGAAGTGTACGCCTGCGTCGAGCAGGTCTTTGTACTGTAGTTGAGCCATTTAAGTCGTTTAATTGAAATATGAAAAACAATAAGCAGTGCATCGGTCTCAGCAAGCACTGCTTATTTGGGGTATTGGGTACTGAGTATTAAGGAAATAAGGTATTTGGGAAATTAAGGGATTAGGGTGCTTTGCCGGTAAGGGTGCCCGGTACCCCAATAACCAATACCCCAGTACCCAACGCTTAGCGTTTGCTGAACTGGAAGCGGCGGCGGGCCTTGCGGCGGCCGTACTTCTTGCGTTCCACCATGCGGGGGTCGCGGGTCAGGAAGCCTTCTTTCTTGAGGGCCGGGCGGAATTCCGCGTTCACTTCGCACAGGGCGCGGGCAATGGCCATGCGCAGGGCTTCAGCCTGGCCGGTGGTGCCACCGCCTTTGATGTTGGCCTTGACGTCGTAGTTGCCCAGGACCGACACGGCAGTCATCGGCTGGTTGATGATGGTCTGGAGGATCTCGGAGGGGAAATACACCTTGATGTCCCGGTGGTTGACGGTGATCGCGCCTTTGCCGGCAGTCAGGTACACCCGTGCGACGGACGTTTTTCTCCTGCCAATTGTATTGACTACTTCCATTGTGTTTGGCTGAGTGCTTCTGGTTATAATTTAACTTCTTTGGGTTGCTGCGCAGCGTGCGGGTGTTCGGTGCCGGCGTACACGTAGAGGTTGTTGAACAACTTGGAACCGAGGCGGTTCTTGGGCAGCATGCCTTTGACGGCGTGCTCGATGACGCGGTGGGGGTGTTTGCTCAGCACTTCGCGGGGCGTGGCAAAACGCTGGCCGCCCGGGTAGCCCGTGTGCCGGATGTACACCTTGTCGGTCATTTTCTTGCCCGTGAGGCGCACTTTCTCGGCGTTGATGATGATCACGTTGTCACCGCAATCCACGTGGGGCGAGAAGGAAGGCTTGTTTTTGCCGCGAATGATCATTGCCACCTGGCTGGCCAGACGGCCCAGTACTGCACCATTGGCATCAATCACTACCCAGCCCTTTTCGACGGTTTCCTTATTAACGTAGGGCGTCTTGTAGCTTAAAGTATCCATTATGATTTGCTGTCGCTTTTTGCTGAAAATATGTGCCGTTGAAAAACGGACTGCAAATGTAGGAGCTTACGCCGGGATATGCAATAGCGGGTTCTATTTAATTTTTAGGCACTTGCGCGGGGAAATGCGAGGTCCGGTGCCCGATGTCCGATGTTCGGGGGCGGCAAACCTGACATGCTTGGGGGACATCGTGAGGTCGTTGCCTTCTGGCTCCGGGCACGCAATTCCGGCGGGGAATGGTACACTGATTGATTATGATGGTTATGATCAGTTATGATTTTTTCTTCTGATTCCGCTTCCCTTTTAAATCAGTCCCAATCATAATCATCATAATCAATCAGTGTACCATCATCATAACCCATCAGTGTACTACCTACCCCGCGTACCCCGCACATCGGAATCCGGGAATTATTTGCTAGTTTTAATCCCCCTTGCCCGCCCGTACCGCCCATGATTGACACCAGAGCCTCTCAATTGCCGGAGGGCTATATCCTAGATTCGCTGCCCTCGCCGCCTTACCGCAAGGTTGCCGACCTCAACAGCCAGGACAGTACCCCCGTTGCCCACCACATCAACGGCCGGGGGGAGCACTTCCTGTTCTACCGCATCGAAGCCTCGCTGTTCTACCAGCGGTGGCTGGCCGTGCGCCTCACCTTCGACACGCTGTTGCAGTACCTGGAACGCAAGCTGGCCCTGCGGCAAATCCTCATCTCC
>CADCTQ010000268.1 GCA_902805615.1 uncultured Cytophagales bacterium | reverse complement strand
AAGGATCGCGCCGCCTGGCGGACTACGACATTTTCGCCCGGGCCGGTGGCGCCATGCGGGCCATTGCCGAAACCTTTCCCGTGACGGTGACCGACGGCACGCTCACGGTTCGCTTTACGAAAGGATCGGCCGACGTGCCCCGGGTGGCGGCCCTGGTGGTGGAGCGGGCGGCCCCCTCCAACCGCTACCAGGCCGAAACGGCGTCGCTGGTGGGGGCCGAGGTATCCACGCTGCACGGCGGCTTCACGGGCACGGGCTTCGCGGACTACGCCAACCTGACGGGCGACTACGTGGAGTGGACGTTCAACCAGGCGAGTGCCGGCAACGTGACGCTGAACTTCCGCTACGCCAACGGCGGCACGACCGGCCGGTCGCTGCGGCTCTCGGTGGATGGTACGGTGCTGCAGGAGCGACTGTCGTTCCCTGTAACGAATGGCTGGAGCAACTGGTCGGTGGTGAAGGTGCCGGTTGCGCTGGCGGCGGGTACGCGCAAAGTGCGGCTCTCGGCCAACGGCACCCCCAGCCCCAACCTCGACTACCTCGAGGTGGGCGTACTCACGGCCACGCGGCAAGGTTCCGACCTGACCCTGACCCCGGCGGACCGGCCGGAAGGGGTCCTTTCCCCCAACCCCGCCGCGGACCGGGCGCAACTGGCATTGACGACCCACCAGGCCCTGCACGTGCAGGTGATCAGCCCGGTGGGCAAGGTTGTGCGGCAGTTCCGTTTTGCGCCGTCCCCCTCCGGCACTTACGACTTACCGCTGGCCGGGCTGCCCCGGGGCGTGTACCTGGTGCAGGTGCAGGGAACCGCTAAGCCGTTTGTCACCCGGCTGGTGGTGCAATAGCTGACTTCACTTTGCCGAAAGCGCCTTTACTTCGTTGTTGGCTCACACACCAGCGACGGAGTAAAGGCACTTCTTTATTGGTACAGGCCCGAAATTTGGTGCGATGCCCCTAGTATACTTATGCGTTGTATGAAAAAGTTGAAGATCTGCTTAACTTAGAAAAAGAAATGCAGCGTAAAACAATGACGAGTCAAAGATGAGGATCGAAAAGCTACGTTTACACAACTTCAGAAATTTTTCTGACAAGGTGTTCGAGTTCCCAAGCCTGTTTACAGTAGTAATTGGAGAAAATGGGAAAGGTAAATCTTCCTTGCTGCAAGGACTGCGCCTGGCTGCTGCGACATTCTTATTAGGTTTAGATGAATCTGAAAGGCTTCACATCCAGAAAGAAGATGTCAGGCGGATCGATGTTGGAAAAAGATTTGCGCCGCAGAGCAACTGTTTCTTTGAAGCTACGGGGAACATCAATGACATTCCCGCTACTTGGAAACGAACCTTGTCGAGAGTGGCTGGCCGCACCGACTACAAAGAAGCTTACCCGCTTATCAAAATGGCCGAAGAATTGAACAACAAGGTAAATACAGAACTGCTTGCCGCAGTTGATCTACCGGTTATTTGCTTCTTCAGTACGGCGAGGTTGTGGTCAGAGTCCAAACAAACCATTAAGCTGAAGAAGAAAGGGTCAAAGTTAAAGGATGGATACGCCAGATGCCTGGATGAAAAAAGTGATAAAGCCTCACCACTGGGATGGATCAAGTCGAATTATTACAAGAAACTCAAAGGAAAGGAATCAGAAGGTCTGTTGAATGCCGTTTTTGAAGCCATTACCACTTGCGTCCGGAATTGGCGGGACCTGGAATGGGATGAAGACAATGATGACCTGGCCGGTATTTACACGGACGATGAGGGGTCGGAGTCTTACTTGCCGTTGTATTACCTCAGCGACGGTCAGCGGACAATGGCTGGTCTGGCCGCCGAAGTGGCCTACCGGTGCGTGAGTCTGAATGACCACCACGGAGCAGAAGCAGTAAAAAAAAGCAAAGGGGTCGTATTCATTGATGAAATTGACATGCACCTTCATCCTAACTGGCAACGCACCGTAATTTCAGATTTCAAGAAAGCATTTCCTAACATTCAATTCGTGGTCACCACGCATTCTCCTTTCATTGTACAATCAGTAAAAGCGGATGAACTGATCAACCTGGACACTTTTACTGAAGCCGACCCGGTAAATCTTGGTTTGGAAGAGGTTGCCAAAGAAATAATGCAGGTAGACAATACCCGGAGTATGTATTACCAGCAGTATTTCAACGTTGCCGCTACTTATTTCAAAACCCTGGAAGCTGCTGCGGATGCAACCAATCCTGAAAGAAAAGAAAACCTCAAACACGAACTCGATGCATTGGAGGTACACTTCCAGGAGGACCCTGCCTATGCCGCTTTCTTAAAACTGAACCGGGTGGCTAAACTGGGAAGGGAATAAGCAATGAGACCCGTACAGAGAGGCCCAAGGCCCGTTGGCCCTGCTGGAAAACCAGTACAGTTCAGCCAGTACGGTCACGCACGGGGAGCATTGATTGAAAACATGGGGCAGTACTGCTCCTACTGCAACCAAAAACTGCCCGCTTCATTGGCAGTGGAACACGTACAGCCCAAGGACCCGGTGCCACACCTTAAATTAGAATGGACAAACTTTTTGTTGGGCTGCACCAACTGTAACTCCACCAAAGGAGACAAGCTGATTGACCTGGAGAATTATTTGTGGCCCGACGTACACAACACGCACCTTGCTTTCGAGTACAATGAGGACGGTACTATTGAGGTAGCGCCAGGCTTACCCCCTCCGGTAGCACAGCGAGCACAGAATACGCTTGACTTGGTTGGTTTGCAAAAATACCGCCATGACCAGTCTGCTTCTGACAGAAGATGGAAAAACCGAAAGGACGCCTACCAGAAGGCAAAACTTGCCCTGGAATTGTTCAAGCAAGCCGATCAGCAAGGTGTTGGCGCAGTAGCTGCCGGATATGTGGCTGGTTGGGCACCGGATAGTGGATTTTTCTCGATATGGTTTAAAGTTTTTGACAAATTTCCGATTGTTAAGACAGCCTTGATTAAGGGGTTCGCTGGTACTGCGCCTGATACATTTGATGCCCAGGCAAATCCTATTTCACGGACGGCTATTCTGTAGGACCAACCATCATTTTCAATCTATTTCACGCAAAGGCACAAAGAAGCGCAAAGGGCGCAAAGAAGAGGTCGGTTACTCTTTTCTTTGCGCCCTTTGCGCTCTTCCTTTGCGCCTGTGCGTGAAACCTCCTCCCTCCTACTGCTTCACGAATTTAACCACCCGGTGGCCCCGTTCGGTGTCGAGGTGGAGCAGGTAAAGCCCCCGTTTGAGTTCGCCCACCCGGAGGGTCAGGGTGCCTTCGGCCGTAACCCGGTGGCGGTTCACCAGCAGGGCCGCGCCGGCGGCATCGGCGACGGTCGTGCCTTTTACCGCCGCCGCGGCGAAGGGCAACCGGACCACCAGTTCGTCAAGCACGGGGTTCGGGTACAGCTGCACCTGCCATGCGGAGGCCGGGGCCTCCCCTTCGGCCGCTTCGCGGGCGGCAACGGCTACCGGCACCACTTCCACCGCCGAAACGTAGGCATTGCCGGCTGTGCCCTTAGCAAAGTAAAGGTTGAGTACGCCGTCGGCAACGGTCACGCGCACCGTTTCCCTGACGGCCCGCATCGCCCCGCCGGCCCTGGCGAAGATGTCGTATCCGGAAAGCCGCCGGGTCCCTTCGACGAACACGTTGAACGTACGCGAACCCACGCCCCCGGCCACCCGGTTGCCGTAGTAGGTTTCGGCAAAATGCAGCGTCACGTCGAACGTACCGTTGCCCGAGGGCAGGCCGTAGGAGAAAGCGGCTCCGGAGCGGCCGGTCTGGTAGAGGGCGTCGTTGGTGGTGTTGAGCACGTCACCCGTTACGGCCGTGGCCGGGGTGCCGTCGGCGTAGTACACGTCGGCGGCGAACCGCTTGCCGCCCCCCGTGGTGAAGGCGCCGCCCCCGGCGTTGATGGCCAGGGCGCTGCCGGCGGGCAGCACTTCAATGGCTTTCACGGCGGGGTTGTCGGCGGCCCCTTTGAGGAAGGCCACGTTCAGCGTGCCGTCACCCACGGTTACCCGGAAGGTTTCCTGCTTCGCCTTCAGGGCGCCGCCGGCCCGGGCAAACACGTCGTAATCCGTCAGCCGCCGTACGCCTTCCAGGTTCACGTGAAACCTGCGGGAGCCCGCGCCACCCGGGGCGGTGTTGCCGTAGTAGGTTTCGGCAAAGTGCAGCACCACGTCGTACGAACCGTTGCCGGTGGGGAAATTATACGAGAACGAAGCGCCGTGCCGGCCGGTCTGGTAGAGGTAGTCGTCGGCCGTGCCGCCGATGCCCAGCGTGGTCGCCGTGGACACCGAGCCGCCCGCGGCGTACGCGTCGGCGGTGAAGTTCCGCGCATCAATCGTGGAGAAGGCGTTGCCGCCCGCATTCACCCGGAAGTTCCTGGCTGCCGTACTGCCGTTCACGGTGACGGTGACCGTCCGGCGGGCCGACTCCCCGCAGGGCAACTGGTAGGCCGCCACGTGGTAGGTGGTGGTTGAAGTGAGGGCCGGGGTGGTGTAGGTAGCTCCCGTTGCCAGCACCGTCCCGCCGGCCGCCGCCGCGTACCAGCGGTAGGTGGCCCCGGCCGGGGCGCCACTCGCCGCCAGCGTGGCCGTCTGCCCGCTGCTGATCGTGGTGCCGCCGGCCGTGGGCGTCGCCAGCGGGGCGGTGACCGTCACGGTGGCCGTCTGGGTGAGGGTCACTTCCCGGCAGCCTTCCGCTTTGACCGAAAACGTATAAGTGCCCGTCAGCAGGCTGGCCGCCGGCACCGTAAACGTGAGGTCGCCCCCGTTGCCCACCTGCGACAGCCCCAGGGCCGACGTACCGGCGTACACCTGGTAGCGCACGCCGGCCTGGGCGGCTTTCACCGTGACCGTGGCGTTGTTGTTGAGGCACACCGTGCTCCCCTGGAGGGCGGTGGCCGTGGACGGGGCGACGCAGGTGGCCGGGTTGTACCGCCAGAGTTCAAAGCCGGAGGTGCCGTTGTTGCCCGAGAAGTAGAGCACGCCGTTGATGGCAACCAGGCCATTGGCTTGGAGGCTGCTCACCTTGAGCGTGCCGGCCGGGGTGCCGTTGCTCTTCCACAGCGAGGTGGGTCCGCCGGGGGGGGCGGCCGCGAAGTAGAGTTCACTCCCCAGCCCGGCAAAAGAGGTGATCTCGGTGCCCGTTGCGCCGGGGGTAATGTTGCGGAGCAGGTACGTGCCGGCGTCCGTACCGTCGGTGCGCCAGAGTTCTTGGCCGGTGGCGACCTGTTCGGCCGTGAAATACACCACGCTGCCCACGGCCGTCACAAACGCCTCGTTGGCGCTGCCCGCGATGGACTTGACCAGCGCGGTGCCCGCGGTGGTGCCGCTGCTCCGCCACAGTTGCCCGGCACTGCCCACGAAGTACAGCCAGTTGCCCGCCTTGAGGAGCTGCCGGGCGGGGGTGTCCTTCACCACCACGGTGCCGGCGGCCGTGCCGTTGCTCTTCCAGAGGCGTTGCCCGCCCGCGCCGTCGCTGTTGAAATAGTCGCTGATGAAATACAGCGTGCCGTTCAGGTTGGTGAGGTACCGGCTCTCCGATCCGGCGGGCCGTTCTCCCCCTTCCGCCCATTCGGTACCCGTCTGGATGTCCTTGACCAGGACTGTCCCGGCGGCGGTGCCGTTCGTGCGCCACAGTTCTCCCGCGCCGTAAGCGTTGCTGTTGGCGGTGAAGTAGAGGACCCCGTTCACCACGGTGAGCCAGGCGGGATCGGCGCCGGCGTTGCGCGTTTTGAACTGGTATTCCTCCTCGTCGTAGTACACGATCCCCCCGGTGTACAGGTCCTCGAGCAGGTGGGTACCGTCTTCGGTGCCGTCGCTGCGCCAGAGTTCAAAGCCGGTCTCGCCGTCGTCGGCGGCGAAATACACGATCCCGTTGAACACGGTAAAGCCGTTGGCGCCCGAGCCGCCCGCCCCGGGGTTGATGTCTTTGACCATCACCGTACCGGCGGCCGTGCCGTCCGACTGCCAGAGTTCGGGGCCGTGGGTGCCGTCGTTGCCCAGGAAGTAGAGCTTGCCGCCGGCGTTGGTGAGCCCCCGGAGGTCGGGGCCGATGCGTTTCACCAGCGTGGTGCCGGCGTTGGTGCCGTTGCTTTTCCAGAGTTCGTAGCCCCGGGCGGGGCTGCCGGCCGCAAAGTACAGCGTACCGCCCAGGTTGACGCCGTACTGCGGGTAGCTCCCGGCGGGAATGCCGGACGGTTTGCCTTCTACGAGTACGGTACCGGCCGCCGTGCCGTTGCTCTTCCAGAGGTCCACGCCGCTCCCGTTGTTGCGGGCGGCCAGGAAAAGGGTGCCGTTTACATTCGCCAGGTTGGTGCCCTCGGAGAATTCCTTGAGCAGCACCGTGCCGGCGGCGGTCCCGTTGGTCTTCCACAGGCCCCGGTTGGCGGTGCAGAACAGCGTACCGTTCACGTTGGTCAGGTTGCCCGGATTGCCGTCGTTGGGCACCTCCCCGGAGGGGCCAAAGCCCCGGCTACCCACGAAGTAAGAGCCCGGGAAAAGGTCGTCCACCATCACGGTGCCCGCTTCGGTGCCGTCGCTCTTCCACAGTTCGCGGCCGCTGAAGTCGTAGTGGCGGGTGGCGGCAAAGTACAGCGTGCCGTTCACGTTGGTGAGTTCCCCGGGATCGGAACTGGAGTAAAAATCAAACCGGTCCTGGTGTTCGGGTTCGATGTCTTTGACCAGCACGGTTCCCCCGGTCGTGCCGTTGCTTTTGTAGAGTTCCACCCCCGACCCGCCGTAAGCCGTAAAGTACAGGGTACCGTTGACGTTCGTCAGGTTCTGCGGGCTGACGTCGAAGGACGGGGATGAAAATTGGGAGATCACGACCGTGCCGGCCGCCGTGCCGTTGCTCTTCCAGATTTCCCGGCCGGTCGCGACGTCGGTGGCTACGAAGTAGAGGGTGCCGTTCACGGCGGTCAGGTCGGCCTGGTTGTAATACGGGCTGTAGTCGCCAAAAGCACTGGCGCTGCCCGTGTAGATGTCCTCCACGAGTACGGTGCCGGCGGCGGTGCCGTTGCTCCTCCAGAGTTCAAAGCCGGTCACGCCGTCGGTGGCCACGAAGTAGAGGGTGCCGTTCAGGTTGGTCAGGCTGTAAGGAAACGCATTGCCGGCGCCCGGCCGGATGTCTTTTACGCGCACCGTACCGGCCGCCGTGCCGTCCGATTTCCAGAGTTCGGTGCCGGCCGCCGCGTCGCCGGCCGCAAAGTAGAGGGTGTTGCCCACGCCCACCAGGTAGGTTGGCGCCGAACCCCCGGTGCCCGCCACAATGTCTTTCACGCGGACCGTGCCGGCGGCCGTGCCATTCGATTTCCAGAGTTCGCGGCCACTCCGGCCGTCATCGGCCGTAAAGTACAGCGTGTTGTTTACCACGGCCAGATCAGCGGGTGCCGAGCCGGCCGCGCCGGGGAAAATGTCTTTGAGCAGCAACGTGCCGGCGGGGGTGCCATCCGATTTCCAGAGTTCGCGGCCGTTCACGGGGTCAAACGCCGCAAAGTAGGCCACGCCGTTCATGCCGGTCAGGGAACCGGGGGCGAAGCTGTTGGTCCCGGTGAGCGGGTCCTCGCCGGTGGTGTAGATGTCTTTCACGAGGGTGGGCTGGGCAACGACCAGGGGGGCGGCCAGCAGGAACCAGAGGATGCACCAGGGGCAAGCCTGCCGCCGGGCGCGGGGCGAAAAGGAGTGGGACAACATAAGGATGGAATGTTAAAAGGTTGCTGTTGTCAATGGACCCGGCTGCCGGCTTGCAGTTGCCGCGCAGGGGTATTCGCACGCGTGAACGGGGGATTGCCGGGAAGCCTGGCGTGGTTCACAAATGAGGAGAAGCCGGTTGATGGAGGCGCAATGCGATTAATTGCAGCTTAAAAAAAGGAGCAGCTAACCAAGGAAGGGAAGAAGCACCGGGATCGGCCAAAGTTTCACCCGAAAAAGTACTCTTCCACATGGGTAAGATTATAGATTACTACGCACAAAAGCAACGAGTGTTGGGGATATTGCAAACTTTATTGTGGTGCCGCGGGAAACGACCCGGTGCCCACGCAACGGGCCGGAAGCGCCACGGGCGCCAACCCCGTGAAGGATTGACGCCCGTGGCGTATTGTACCGGCGGCGGGTGGTTACTGCTTGCACACTTTGCGCACCACCACGCCCCTGGGGGTTTGCAGCTTGAGCAGGTAGACGCCCTTCGGCCGGGTGGATAAGTCAAAGGCAACGGTGGCTTCCCCGCGCGTACCGGGCCGCAGCGTGCGCACGGCCAGGGGACGGCCCATGGCGTCGCTCAACGTGAGTTGCACCAGTTGTCCGTCCGGGGAGAGCACCACCAGGAACCCGCCCGTGGTGGGGTTGGGGTACAGGCGCACCCCGGCGGCCAGGGACGGCTCGGTGGCCGTGGGCGCCCAGGCAAAGGCCGGCGAGGGTTCCGAGTGGCAGTCGGTTCCCTGCGTGAGGCGTAGGGTGTACTTGCCCGGCCCGTTTGCCCGGATCGTGCGGGTGTGCAGCCCCAGCGGACTGCCCTCCAAGTACCACTGGTAGCCCTCCGCGGCAAGGTTGCTGGTGAGGCTGTCGGCCCCTACCGGGATGATGGCGGGGGTGGCCGGCCGGCGCAAACGGGTAATGGTAACCCGGCCGGCCAGCGAATCGCTGCCGCAGGTGTTGGCCGCCACGCGCCACTCGAACACGTTCTGGCCGTACGCCAGGCCGCTCACGTGGGCGTTGGGGTGCTCGGGGTCGGTCACGGTGACCGTTCCCCCCACCCGTTGCCAGCGGCCCTTGCCCTGGCCGGGCTGGAGGGCGGCCAGCACGACGGTATCCTGCACGCACACGGTACGGCTGGTGCCGGCTGCTACGGTGGTGTTGGTGGGCACGCACACCACCGTCCCGTCGAGTTGCACGGCTCCGTCCGGCACGGGGGGCAGGTCGTGGAGGGTGTTGAAGGTGGCGTTGGTGCGCACGGGCTCGTTGTAGTCGAAGAAGATGTCGGCCAGGTTCTCAATGCGCGTCTTTGGGGGCAGGCCCGCTTTGGGCCGGATGCTGAACTGGATGTAGCCGTGGCTTTTGGGCTCGTTGGCGTTGCTGTCGGGCAGCATGATGTTGTTGAACGTAAAGGTGAGCACGGGACGGCCCTTGCCGCTTACCGTCATTTTGTAGGGATGCGACACGGCGCCCACTTGCAGGGTGCTTACGTCCAGGTCGGCCGAGAGCGTGTCTACGACCACCACCTTGTAGGCCACGTCGGTCCCCGTGTTCTGGAAGCGGACCCGGTAGTCGAGCCGGCTGGCGGTGGGGGTGTAGTGCCTTTCGGTGACGCCCGTGGGCGAGACGGCCTTGTCGTTGGGATCGAAGGAGTCAATGATGGGCAGGCATTCTTCGGCCACTTCGGGCTCCTCATCATCGGCGGGCAGTTGGGCCACGAAGCCCAGGCTCACTCTGCCCTCGGCATTGGTGCCGCAGGCTTCCAGGGTCACGTTGGTGGATTGCTTGGCGGGGTGGCCGGGCCGCTGGTCGGCTTCGAGGCGCACGGTGCGGCCGTTGGCGGGCACTTGCAGGATGAGGCTGTCGCCTTTTGCCAGCTTGAAGTTGCGGGTCAGTGCCAGTTGGGCGTCCAGGTACACGCGGAAGGCGGTGCTGTCGGTCATATTGCCGGTACCGGTATTGTAAATGCCCAGCCGCACGCGGCCGTTGGTGCCGCACCGGGCTTTGAGGACAATGTCCGAGCGGTCCCATTCAGGGCTGGGTGTGCGGGTGTTGGTGGGGGTGATCCAGGCTTTGGTGCATTGGGTAAGCCCGCGGATGTTGGGGTCGTTGCACACCACCGAGTCGGTAAGCTGGATGCTGCCGCAGGCGCCGGCGGTCAGGGTGCCCACGTCAAATACCAGGTTCTTGTCCTTATCGAGGGTATACCTGGCGTTGGCGCTTACCGGCACTACGTACGGGGGCAGTTGAAGGTACACTTTTGCCTGGGTTGCCGCTACCGTGCCGGTGTTACAATAGGCAATGGTCGTGATGCCGGTAAAACAACGGCGCCGGCGGTCCGAAGCGACACTCACGGTCAGGTGGGGGCGAAGATCCAACCGGTTGGCAAAATCCTTGCCGGTCACGGTGCTTCCCAAACCCGGAAAACGAACGGCGTGCCCGGCGGCATTTACCGGACACACCTGCCTGATGACGGCTGTCCGGTCGTGGGGTATTATCTGGCTTACCACGTAACTGCCGGTATCTACGGCCAGGGTGTAATTGCCCAGTGAGTCGGTGGAGGCGAAATAATTGCCCGGCTGGGCGACGACCACTGCGTTGGTCATTGCCTTCTCGCCGTCGTTGCGGACGCAGTTTGCGTTGCTGTCCTCGTAGATATTTCCCCGGATGTAGTTGGGGTTGAAGGTCTTCTTCCCGAAAGCAGCAAAATTGGCAATGGGCCGGCTTCCCACCTTGGCAAAATACCCCCCTAGGTAAACCACCCCATCGTACACGCTCAGCGTCGAAAGAAAGTTATTCAAGCCGGCATCCCAGCCCGTAGCCCGGCCGGAAGCGGTGTCCAGAGCCGCCACGTGGTTTCGGTTCTGCCCGCCCATGGCAGTGAAATCACCGCCCGCGTACACCGTATTGCCCGAGGTAGCCAGTGACATCACGTAGTCGTTGCTGCCGGGTGCATTTCCGGCAGCAGGATTCCAGCCTGTAGCCCGGCCGGTGGTGGCATCCAGGGCCGCTATGGTGGTTCGATTCTGGCCCCCGATGGAAGTGAACGTACCACCCACGTATACGGTATTGCCCGAAAGAGCCAGGGTAAATACTTGTCCATTCGCGTCCGGATTCCAGGGGGTGGCTTGACCGGTAAGCGCATCCAGGGCGGCAATGTTGTTTCGCGGTCGCCCCCCGACCGACTCAAAGTTGCCCCCTACGTACACGTTCTTCGCCGCAACGGCAAGGGAATTTATGGAGTTACCACTGGACAGGTTCACGTCGGGGTTCCAGGCAGTAGCCGCGCCGGTAGTCAGGTCCAGTGCGGCGATGCTAGACCTGGACTGTCCGCCCATTTTGTCAAAACCACCCCCCACGTAAAGGAGATTGCCGGCTACCGCCATTGCCTTCACGTTGCCGCTGCCCCCGGGATTCCAGCCCGTAGCCCGGCCGGTAGTGGCGTCCAGGGCCGCTATACTGGTTCTGTCCTGGCCGCCGATGGAAGTGAAAATACCACCCGCGTACACCGTATTGCCCGAGACGGCCAGCGAGGATACGTAATTATTGGCGTCCGGATTCCAGGCGGTGGCTTGGCCGGTAGTCACATCAATGGCAGCAATGCGGTTCCGCACCTTTCCGTTGACCGACGGAAAAAGCCCTCCTACAAACAGGGCATCGTTTTGAATGGCCAGGGTATATACCGGCCCGCTGCAAACGGGGTTCCAGTCGGTGAGCTGACCGGTGGTTATGTCAAATGCCGCCAGGCTATACCGTTCCTGCCCGGCGGCGGCAGTAAAATGGCCCCCTATGTACAAAATGTTGCTGGCCACGGCCAGTGTATTGGGGAAAGTCTGTCCGGCATCCCAGGAAGTAACCTGGCCAGTAGTGGCACTCACGGCGGCCAAACCACTGCTGCCCATGCCCAGTACCGCATTAAAACTTCCGGCCAGGTACACCACATCTCCGGCAAACGCCATTTCGGATACGTAACCGTTGTGCGCGGGATTCCAGCCCGTAGCCCGGCCGGTGACCGGGTCGAGCGCCGCCAGATTGGCCCGCTGCTGCCCCCCGACGGCCGTAAAATCGCCCCCCACGTATACGACATTGTGCGCAACGCCTATTGTAAGTGCGTGTCTGCCAACCAGTCCCGGGTTCCAGGCGGTGAGTTGGCCGGAAACCGCGTCAAATGCCGCCACCCGGCTACGGGGTTGCCCGCTGATGGTGGTAAAACGCCCCGCGGCGTACAGGGTATTTTCCGAAACGGTCAGCTTGCTGATAATGGCATCTGCCCCCGGGTTCCAGCCCGTCAACTGGCCGGTAACCGCGTCCAACGCCGCCAGGAAATTTCTCGACTGACCGTCTACTGCCGTAAAGTTGCCTCCCGCGTAAACCGTATTTCCCCGCAAAGCCAGCGTATACACCATCCCCGGGGCTGCCATTCCCGGTTCTCCAGCGCCGCTCACCACGGCGTCCCAGTCCGGATCAAGTTGTCCGTTGGGCAAAATGTGGGCTAACCCGGTCCGCTGCCGGCCCTGCACTACCGTGAATATGCCCCCGATGTACCAGCCTCCCTTGCCGTCGGGTATCGAAGCCCGGATTTCGCCCACTACGCCTAAGGAGGGTGTTTGGGTTAACTTACCGGTTGCGGCGTTCAGTACTACCCCGTTTCCCGTGCTGGGACCTACGTACGTGAAACTGCCGCCAATATATAGGATGTTTCCGCTCCGGACCATTGCCTCTACGGGTTGGTCGGTAACCCATAAAGTGGTATCCACCTCTTGGGCACTGGCTGGAACCAACGAAAAAAGAAAAGTGATCAGGCAGCAAAAGGACAGTAGCAGTTTTTTCATTGGATGCTCGCTTGGCTTTACAATACTTTAAAAGTCAAACCTAGGTTAAAGAAGGTTTGACTTTTAAAGATACGCAGCGGGCAAAAACTCACCGGGAAATGCACTCTCGCCCGAAAGAAAGACGTGCATGTTTGGAGGGATTCGGGTAAATGATTGCTGGTAAAATAGCTTTTATCTGCTGCCCTGCCCGCGCCGGCGCGAAGTAACACGCATTGTCGCCGTGTAATACATCCGCAACGTTTAACGCGGATGCTGCCCAGCGGCACCTTTGGCCCGTATCGCGGGAAAGGCAATGCCAACCAGCCATAACCGTCATGAAAGTTTCCTTTCGTTGTGGTTTTGCCCGCTTGCCCGGGTTTCACTCAAACGAAAAAACCGGACCCGGCCCCAAAGCCGAATCCGGTTCTGCAATCATTCATCAACGGGTCACCCGCCTTACGGCGCCACGGGCGGCGTACCCGTCAGGGCCTGGTACACCAGCACGCGGAACTTGTCGGCCAGGTCGCCGTAGCTGTTGGGAAACTTCTGCGTGTAGAGCATCGCCACCACGCCCTCCCGGGGGTCGGCCCAGTAAGTGGTACCGAAAATGCCGCCCCACTCAAACGACCCTTCCGACACGGGCATCCGCGCCGCCTCGCGTTCGGTGACCAGGCCGAAGCCCAGCCCGAACTTCTTGAGGCCCAGGCTCAGCTCGCCGATCTGGTTGCTGGTCATCATGCGCACGGTGGCCGGGCTCAGCAGCCGCTTGCCGTTGTACTCGCCGCCGTTGAGCAGCATTTGCAGGAACACGGCGTAGTCGTAGGCCGTGGACGAGAGGCCCGCCCCGCCCGAGTAGTACGTGCCGGCCTGCTTGGGATAGTCGGGGGTCTGGCTGCCCTGCGCCTGCCGCTTCTGGTACGACTTGTCCTCCTTTTCGGTGTAAAGGGCCGTCAGGCGGTTGTGCCGGTCTTTGGGCAGGTAAAAATACGTGTCCTTCATGCCCAGCGGTTCGAAAATGCGGGTGCGGAAAAACGCGTCCAGGGTGGTGCCCGACAGCACTTCCACCAGGTAGCCCAGCACGTCGGTGTTGAGGCCGTAGCTCCACTTCTCGCCGGGCTGGTGCACCAGCGGCAGGCCACCCAGCATGTTCATGGCGTCGGCCAGTTTGGCGTTGGGCGTACCGATGCCGCTGGGCACTTTGGCCTTGGCGTAAATGGCGTTGGCCTCTTTGGTGCCGATGCCCGCGTAGCTGATGCCCGACGTGTGCGTGAGGAGCTGCCGGATGGTGATCTCGGACTTGGCCGGCACGGTGGTGTAGGAAGAATCTTTTTCGTTGAATTTGTCGAGCACCTTGGGGCTCTTGAAGGCCGGCAGGTACTTGGAAACCGGATCGTCGAGCAAGAACCTGCCCTCTTCGAACAGCATCATCACGGCCACGCTGGTGACGGCTTTCGTCTGGGAGGCCACCCGGAAGATGGCGTCGCGCTTGAGGGGCGTTTTGGCGTCCACGTCGTCCTGCCCGAAGCCTTTGTAGTAGATGATCTTGCCGTGGCGGGCCACCAGGGCCACCGCCCCCGGAATGCGCTTCTGGTCCACGTACTCCTGGATCACGCGGTCCATGCGGCCCAGGCGTTCGGCGCTGAAGCCCGCCGCCTCGGGGCCGGCCTCCTGCAAAGTGTAGGTCCGCGGCGTCTGGGCCAGGGTGAGGCCGACAATGCACGTAAAGAGGAAGGTGAATAGTGGTTTTTGCATATTCGATGGAGGATAAGTCCCACGGTAAAGTTGAAGAA
>CADCTQ010000267.1 GCA_902805615.1 uncultured Cytophagales bacterium | reverse complement strand
GAGTAGTGGGGGAAGTAGTCGGCCTTGACCATCAGCTTGTCGGTGTTGGGCAGGTTCTTGGGGAAAAGCATCGTCTGCACCTGCTGGGCAATTTCGAGTTCGCGGTTAAACGCCTCCTGGGCCAGTTGGCGGCGGGCCAGCTTTTTGTTCTCGATGGCCACCACGATGATGTTGGTCAGCGTTTGCAGGAAAGTGACCCCCGTGCTGCTGCCCGCGTCGAGGCCGTCCACGAACACGTACGCCAGGATGGAATCCTTGTGAAACACCGGGATCACCAGGTCAAACTCCCGAAAGGCTTCGGGCAGGGCCACCTTGCCCACCGGCGTCACCTCCCGGATGTGCAGGTCGGCAATGGCCTGGTGGATTTCGTAGAAGTCGTGCCGGGTGCCGAAGCTCACCTTGAACTGCCAGATGTCCTCGCGCAGGCACAGGAGCAGCTTCTGGATTTTGAGGTTGGCCCGCAGGATGAAGTTATAGATCTTGTAAAGGGCGTCTTCGGGCAGGTTGTTGTTGATGGCAAGGGTTACTTCCAGCAGGGCATTGAGTTCAATCTCCTTCAAACGGAGTTGGTGGACAGGGTCAGTTTGTTTCCCGTTCATACGATTGGTTACGGTGTGGCCGCGGAAAATACGCAAAAATTTACTCTAAAGGGAATGGACGCTGGCGTGCGAACCGTTATCTTAGCCAAAGGACCGCTTCGGAACGAGGGTTTTTTCGGGATGGATAGGCACGGTACTTCCTTCTACGGAACGGCAAGTTTTTGAGTTATGACTACGTGATTGCATGATTAAAGGACTACATGATTCAATGATTGCAGGACTACATGATTGCAGGATTACATGATTGCATGACTTAACCTGGTGATTCATTGACGCAGCTACCCAATCATTTAATCATGGAGTCATTTAGTCATTCAATCCTGTAATCATTCAATCATGCAAACCATCAAATACGCGTTGCTTTTCGGGTGCGGGCTGCTGCTGACGCTTTGCCGGCCGCCCGCCAAAACCCAGACAACGGCCGCGCCGCTGGAGAAAACGGTGCTCTGGGAGGTGTCGGGCAAAGGGCTGCCCGCGCCGTCGTACCTGTTCGGCACCATCCACGCCGTGTGTTCCCAGGACCTGGCCATTACCGAAGACATCAAGTCGCGGCTCGGGGCGGCGCGGCAACTGTACCTGGAACTGGACCTCGACGACCCGAACATGCTGGGCGGCATGCAGGGGCTGCTGAGCATGCAGGGCCTGCTGTTCATGAAGGACGGCACCACCCTCGAAACGCTGCTGAGCAAGGAGGATTACCAACTCGTGGACGGGTACTTTTCCGATTCGCTGGGCATCCCGCTGGGGCTGATGAAAAACATCAAACCCTTCTTCCTCACCTCCATGATGCTGCCCGCCGTGATGGACTGCCAGCCGGCCTCCTGGGAAACTTCCCTGGCCGAACTCGCCAAGGCGAAGGGCACCGAAGTAAAGGGCCTCGAAACGGTAGAGGAACAACTGGCGTTTTTCGACAAGATTTCCTACCAGGACCAGGCGGCCATGCTCGTGGAAGGGCTCCGCAACGCGGGCAAGTCGAAGGAAGAGTTCAGTAATCTGCTCAACCTCTACAAGCAGGGCGACATTGAGGCGCTGCAAAAGATCGTGACCGCCCAGTCGTCGGGCCTGGGCAAGTACGACCAACTCCTGGTCACCGAACGCAACAACCGCTGGGTGCCCCTCGTCGAAAAGGCCGCCCGCGAAAAGTCCACCTTCTTTGCCGTCGGCGCCGGCCACCTGGGCGGTCCGGAAGGCATGGTCCGCCTGCTGCGCAAGGCCGGCTACACGGTGACGCCGGTGATGAGAGAGGGAAACAAGGGGTGAGGAAGCACTTTAGTTAAAACCCGGACCACTTGAAGATCAACCTGCTCCTTCTATTTCTTTCGCTCCTGTTCGTATTTGCCGGGCTGGCGGCTACCGTTGGCGCAGAAGCCAAAGCGGGTGCTGTACTCGTCCTGGCCGGATGCCTCGTTCTGGCAGTGATACCATTGAAGGAAGCCGTTCGCCAGGTAAAAGCTACCGGAACACTCAACTTTGATTTTCTGCTGCTGTTGCTGGGCTTTTTCGTGGTTCTGGTCACTTCCATCCATGCTTTCGGGGTTGCTATTGACAAAAGCCTGGTTACGCTCCCGGGCTGGCAGCTTCTTTTGCTGCTGGTTGGATTTCTGATCGTGCTCTTGTTTGCGGCCGGCAGCGTGCAAACTCTGATGACCTCTTCCCACCGCGGCTACCGGTGGTTGGTGTCGGGGCTGGTGGCTACTTCAAGCGTTATTACGCTGTATGGCCTGTGCAGCGTATTCCGCATCCTGGAGGGGGACGTAAAATTCGTTTACTACGGCTGGGTATTTATGGTCTTTGCCATGCCCCTGCCGTACCTGCTGTTGGTTTCCGGGGAGAAAGAAAGGACGCGGGAAGTGTTTGCTTGCCTCACCATCGCCGTTTCGCTCATTGCTTACTGGGCCTGGAGATGGCAGTTTCCCGGGACGTTGTCCGACCGGTTCTTTGCGTTCCTCGTTTTCTACGGTATTCCGGTCGTGGTTTTTCTCCCCGTTGCCATCCTCCTCCTCCGGCAATACCGGCTTTTGCTTGTCTTCGTCCTGTACACCATTGTGCTCGACTTATACTTTTTATCCACCAATCGGGAGGTGATTCAACTGGTGAAACTAGGCACGAATGGCTGCGTTAATTTTGAAGCGGCAGTTACGTACCCGGTCAATTTTGATCCCGGCATTTCGCTTGACGGGCTTTTCAGGGCCCCCAGCCAACCGGAACTGGATGCCGTCTCGTTGGAGTGGAGCCAAAAGGATTTCTCGCCAGGAAGGGTTCGGGTGGAAAAGGAAGTGTTTGCCGAGGACGGTACGCTGCAAGTGATCTCGCACCAGGTGAATGGGCTGAAACACTACGGCTTCGTCTACTTGCAGTCCGGCTTGGATGTAAATACCGCTCCGGTTCTTATGCTGCTGCCCGGAAAATCAGCGCAGTATGACGTCTTCAGGACCGATTTTTTAAGACAAGAGATGAAATCAATACTAGGTTGCAATGACGTTTACCGGCAGTACATAGTGGCAATGCCCTCCTTTCGGGGAAATGCAGTGAGAGGGGAAGACTTTTGCTTTCGGTCGTCGGGGTATTCAATGGATGCCTGGCTGGGCGCCGCGGAAGATGGCCTCTTTTTTCTGGAAAGTGTCAAAGCCCTTTACCGGCTTAAAGGCAATGTTAAGGTACTGGCGCTGGGAGCAAGCCGGGGCGCAACCGTTGGATTGATTATGGGCGCACTCTCCCGAAAAATAGACTACATTATCTCGATTTCTACCCACACCAACTTCCTGGACAAAGAGGCGTACGGGCAACAGCCATTGCACGACTCCTACCCGGCCGTCTTTTTTACGCCATCCGCCCCGGCCCCGGACATCAGAAGAAGGATGATCGCAAGTTCTCCCTATTTTTTTCTCGAACGGATGCCTCCTTTCGAAATTCACCAGGGCACGCAAGACCCGCTTACCACCGTGATGCACGCCAGGCTTGTCCACAATCGGATCAATGCAGCCCAGGAAAGGGCGTCCACCCAGAAGGTGTACTTCTACGAAGGCAAGGGGCATGGATTCTTTGATGCCAAAATAGTATGTGATCGTTTGGAAACGTTTTTGTCGCAGCAATATGAATAAGGTAATAAACATCGGAGTTGCCCTGGGCGTGCTTTTGCCGGTCATTGGGTTTGTGTTTCACTTTATGCACCTCTCCGGAGGAAGACCCCTTGTGATTGGTGGGGTGGCAGTGCTCATTCTATCCGTAATTGGAAAAGTTGCCGTCAGCGCCTTGGCCAGAAAATAGCCGGAAAATGCTCCAAGGGGGCCCCTCGTCGAAAAGGCCGCCCGCGAGAAGTCCACCTTCCTTGCCGTCGGCGCCGGCCACCTCGGCGGTCCGGAGGGCATGGTCCGGCTGCTGCGCAAGGCCGGTTACACGGTGACGCCGGTGATGGGCGGATGCATGGTGGCAGATGGAAGGGTTTCTCGCAGACCTGCCCTGTAAGGGTCTCGCGGATAAGGGCGCAGATGGACGCAGATTCTTTTAATTGAAGAAGGCTTGGGCGGGAAATGCTTGGAGGTGTGGTGGGGTTCGATCCCGCAGATGATGTGCGTAAAGTATTTGCTCAAATAATCTTCGGTAGGTGACGGACCTTTCGGGTAAAACAGCCTGACCAAACCTGCGGTATTTCACCTGCAACACCTACCGTAATTCATTCGAGCATAACCAGCCCGCACCCAACTAGGGTACTCCATCCACGGCTCTCACACGGCCCCTCCTGAAGATCATTCGAACAAAACCGCATCGCACCCAATCTGCGGGATCGAATCCTTCGGCACTTTCAAGGTCACCCGCTAAGCTCCCCTGCAAACCAAAATCTGCGTGCATCTGCGCCCTTATCCGCGACAATCTGCGAGAAACCTTTCTTTTCCCTCCCTGCGCCGTCTGCGAGAAACCCTTCCCCTCCCCCAAGAACCTTCTCCCCGACCTGTGCCTCCTGAACAACACCCCCAGGCATCCAGCATGTGAAACCCCAACCCTACGCCTGCTTGAGCAGCGTAGTCGGGTCGTAGGCGTCGCGGAGGCCGTTGCCGAGCAGGTTGAACGCCAGCACGATGATGCTGATGCAACTGCTGGGCAGGAGCACCAGGTGCCAGCTGTTTTCGGAGCCGATGGCGGCAAACCCTTCGTTGATCATGCTGCCCCACGACGGCATGGGCGGCTGCACCCCCAGGCCCAGGAAACTCAGTCCCGCCTCCGTGAGAATGGCCGAAGCCAGGTTGGACGAGGCAATCACGATGACCGGTCCCAGGATGTTGGGCAGGATGTGCCGCCAGATGATCTGGCCGTTGCGCATGCCCAGGGCCCGGGCCGCCTCCACGTAGAGCTTCTGCCGGATGCCGATGATCTGGCCCCGCACCACCCGCGCAATCTCGACCCAGCTCGTGAGGCCCACCGCCACGAACGTCACCCACAAGCCCCGGCTTTGCAGCGCCATGCTGATGGCAATCACCAGCATGATGCTTGGCACCGACCACACCACCGTCATCAGCCAGCCGATGAAGGCGTCGGCCCGGCCGCCGAAAAAGCCCGCCGTAGCCCCCAGGGCCGTACCCACCAGCAGGGCAATGCACACCGACACGAAGCCGATGGCCAGCGAAATCCGCACCCCGAAGAGCAGGCGGCTGAGCATGTCGCGGCCGGCCGTGTCGGTGCCCAGCAGGTAGTGCCGCGATTCGAGGTTGTCGCGCCGGAAGCGGGCCAGCAGTTCAGCCCGGGAGATCGTTTGCAATTTTTCGTGCACGTCGAGGTAGCGGACCTGGTCGCCCCGCACTTCGTAGCGCCGGTCGCCGGGCAGCCGGGCCGAATTGCCGATGAACAAGGGCAGCACCACGTCCACCAGGTCGTAGGGGTCTTCGCGGCCGGCGCGGCCGTACATCTGCGCGTAGAGGTTCAGGCCCTCGATGCGGTACCCCGTGATGGGCACGATGGTGTAGTCACTCTCCCGCCCCGACCACCAGGCGTCCAGCGCACCGGTCGTTTCGGCCGCGGCGTTCTTGCGGATTTTGAGCACCTCCACCCGGAAGCCGGGCGGCTTCTTCTTGATCTGCGCGGCACTGTCGTTGGCGTTGGGCGTGCCGTCGGGCATGATGGTGTAGCCCAGCAGCGTAATGAGCACGCAAAACAGGATCACCAGCAGCCCGAACACGGCCGGCTTGTTCTGCAACAGCCGCTGCCTGACGTAGTAGAAGGGAGACCGGGAAGTTTGGATCGGGGCCGCGGACATGGGCAGGGAAATAAACGCGTACAAAAGTTGTGTGATACCGGTATGATTCGGAGACTGCGGATTTGATTGGATACAACCTTTGATGATCAAATAAATAGCCTCCAATCCATCCGTTTGATCAGGTACATCCTGGCATTAGCGGCTGTTGTGCGCCAGCAGGCCGGCCTTGGTCGCCAGGAAGTAGTATTGGGCGTAGCCTTCCGGACGGTGCGCCTCCCCGGGTTCCACTTCCTGGTCGTGCGACCGCAGCACTTTTACCCACCCTTTCCGGACCAGTTGCACCAGCGTTTCGCGCAGGGCTTCTTCGGAAATCTGCAACTGCCCGTGCAGGGCCCGGTACGGCTGTACGAAGTACAGTTCGTCCAGTACATCAAACTCAGTATCAGTCATTTCGTCAAAGTAGTCAGGTGCGGTGCCGTAAGGGAGCGGATGCATACGTTTGCCGGCGGGGTTTGGTTGCTGGGGGCTTCGCTTTTACCGGACGCGTTGCCCAACCGCAAAGATTGCCCGCCCCGGCCAGTCCGATCAGTATAACTTACGGCCTTTCCATACATACCCCCGCTTCTGGGCGATTATGGCGAAGAACACGACGTACCACGCGTAGACCACCTGCACCGGCAGAATCCATTTTACCCGCCGGCCCCGGCCCAGGAAACGCAGCACGTCCCGCAAAAACGCGAATTCGAGGCCAAACCGGGCCGCCGCGCCCCCCAGCAGCCACCCCGGCGCGAGGCCCCCGAGCAGGTAACCGGCCAGCCCGGCGGGCAGGGCCAGGTTTGCCGCAAAAACCGCCACGGCCAGGGCCGACACCCGCCAGTCCTGGTACAAATTCCACTTGGAAGCCCACCGTTTGCGCTGCTGGTAAAACGCCCCCCAGGTTTCCTTCGCCGCCGTGTACACCACGCAGCCCGGACTTTTGAGGAACACCACCCCGCCCGGGTAGCGGACGTGCAGCTTGTGCATCAGGAAGAGGTCGTCGCCGGTGGCCGTGTCGGCGGTGCCCGCGTAGCCGTCCACGGCCACGAAAGCCGCCCGGGCAAAGGCCAGGTTGGCGGCGTTGCACATCGTGGGCAGGCCCAGGTGCAGCGTCGCCGCCCCCGAGCCGATCAGGCTGGCAAATTCCACGGTCTGCATCTTCTCGAACGCCGAACGTTCCCCGTCGAAGGCCACCGGCCCGCTGACCATCCGGACGCCTTCCCGCCCGGCGCACCCGGCCAGGGCTGCCAGCCAGCCGGGCGGCACGCGGCAGTCGCCGTCGGTGAGCGCGATCCATTCGCCCCGCGCCGACTGCACGCCGTACTCGATGGCCTTTTTCTTGTAGTTGCGGCCCGGGGCGGAAGCCGGCAGGGAGTCGGCCAGGCGCAGCAGGCGCACCGGGAAAGCCACGCCGGCCGCCGCCTCCGCCACCACCCGGGCGGTGTCGTCGGTGGAGTGGTCGTCCACGATGAGCACTTCGAAGGCGTCGGGCGGGTAGTCCTGCCGGGCCAGGCCGCGCAGCAGGTCGGGCAGGTGGCCGGCTTCGTCGCGGGCGGCCACCACCACCGAAAAAAACGGCCGCTTGGCGGGTACGTCTGCCCCGGCCGGCACGGGAATGCGCCGCCAGGCCGCCCACAGGAGCAGCGTCAACAGGCCGTAGAGCCCCTGCACCAGCAGGAAAAGCCAAGCTGCCGGGGAGGGGGCCGGCAGGCCGGGCAGGAGGCCGGAGCCCGCCGCAAACAGGAGGCTGGTGAACACGCCGCAAGTTAACGGCCGGCCCCCAGGTAACCAGCCCGCCGCCCGCAGAATGGGCGAAAATCTTGGAGGCGTATGTTGTCGCCCCAAAACGAAACTTTTTCCCGGGGGGTGAAAAGTAGTTTTACCGTTCAGGCAAAATCCATGAAAAGCAATTCCCCTGCGAAAAAGAACTTTCCCTTCCGGGGCTGGCTCACCGGGCTGGTCGTCGGGTTGCTGACCACCGCCGGCGTGGCCCAGAATTCCGTGGGGATCGGCACCACCACCCCCAACCCCCGGGCCGTGCTCGACCTGGTGGCGGCCCCGGCTTCCCCGCAGGGCCTGCTGGTGCCCCGCTTGTCGTCGGCGGGGCGGCAGACGCTGGGGGGCACCCTCACGCCGGGCGAAAACGGCCTGCTGGTGTTCGACGCGGAGGAAAAGAAGTTCTACTACTGGCGCGACACGCAGTGGGTGGAAAATGCGGGCAGTACCGGTACGGGCAGCGCCACGGTGTGGTGGTCCGGCGCCGGGCTGCCCTCCGACATTTCGGGCCGCGACGGTGATTTTTACCTCAATACGCTTTCCGGCGAGGTGTACGAGAAAGAGGCGGGCCGCTACGTCCCCAAAGTCAACCTGCGCGGACCGCAGGGAGAACCCGGTCCGCAGGGAACTGCCGGTGCCCCGGGCCTCCAGGGACCGGCTGGCCCCGCCGGTTCTCCCGGATTGGCCGGACCACAAGGTCCCGCCGGGCCGGAAGGACAACCAGGCGTGGCCGGACCGCAAGGGTTGGCCGGACCTCCCGGACCGGCAGGGCAGCCCGGAGCAGCAGGACCGCAGGGCTTACCCGGTCCGCAAGGACTGCCGGGTCCGCAAGGGTTGCCCGGTCCGCAGGGCGTGCAAGGGGCGCCGGGCGCACCGGGAATCAACGGGACCAACGGGCTGCCGGGCCAACCGGGCAAAACGGTGCTGAGCGGAGGGGCCATCCCCGATGCGGCCACCGGCACGGACGGTGATTTTTACCTCAACACCACCACCTACACGCTGTACGGACCCAAGACCGCCACGGGTTGGGGCTTCGGTACTTCGCTGGTGGGACCGGCTACCGGCGCCGCGGGCGGCGTGCTGACGGGCAACTACCCCAGCCCGGGACTGCGGGCCAACGCCGTGACCGGCGCCGCCATTGCCGACCTCACGGTCACCGCCAACGACCTGGCCGACGGCAGCGTCACGCAGAGCAAAATCGTGGACCAGAGCATTTCCGCCGGCAAAATCGTGCCCGGCACCGCCGATACCTACATGATCACCGACGGGACCGGCACCGTAAAGTGGGGCGCCTTCCCGCTGAACCCCGTTCCCGGAACGGTTTCCATCGGCAACGGCACCGGGTTCGATGCCGTCACGCTTTCCCGGGACGTGGAACTGATGCCCGACGGGATGACCACCGTAAAAGGATTGCAAGGCCAGCCCGTTGCCGGGACGCCGCCCCTCCCCAACCAGGTGCTCACCTGGAACGGCACGACCGGGCAGTGGGAACCGGCCGCCGTGGCCCTCGACCTGGCGACAACCAGCTACGCATCGCCCCAGGCCCGCACGTACGCCGTGGACGCCACCGCGTTCGTGCAGGTGAACAACCTCGGCGCGGCCTTTACCCGCTTTACCAACGACGCCGGCGAAGGGATCTACATCCAGTCGGCGGTGCCCGGGATTCACGCCCTGGTGGCCCCGCTGCAACTGCCCCACAACGCCGACGTGACCGGGATTGACGTGTACTGCTACGACAACGACGGCTCCCCCATCACCGTCGAACTCTACGAAAAAGACCTGAGCACCTTCTCTTCCGTTTCCCGGGCCACCACCAGTTCCTCGGGCAGCCAGCTTATCCAGATCGGGCTGGCGCCGGGTTCGGTGGTGACCGATGGCTCCCGGACCTACCGGATCAGGGTCACGATAAAGGGCTACACCACCGTGCCCCAGCAGTACCTCTACGGCGCCGTTGTGCATTACCAGGTCAGCCAACCCGACTGATGCCGATGAGAAACGCGATCCCAACCATGGCTTTGCTCGTCCTGGCGGCCCTGGCCGGCGCAGTTGCCGAGTTGCCCGCCCAGGCGTTGTACAACCACGGGCAAACCATCCGCATTACTGCCGGCACCACCGTAACGGTAAACGGCGACGTGGTCAATGCGGGCACCTTCTCCAACGCCGGCCCGGCCGACGCCGCGCCCAGCAACGCCACCCTCACCGTGGCCGGCAACTTCCGCAACGAAGGATTTTTCTTCAACTACGGCACGGTTGCCCTGGCCGGGAACTGGGACAACCCCTCCAGCTACCACGAGGGAAACGGCACTTTCGTGCTCAACGGGACGGGCACGCAACTGCTCCGGCACAACGGCCAGTCCTTCTACACCCTGGTGCTGGACGGCGGCGGCGAAAAGCGGCTGGCCGACAACGCCACCATTACGCACCGCGTCCGGCTGCAACACGGCTTGCTGACGCCGGCGGCCGGCAGCACGTTGCTCCTTGCGGACGGCGTCGTCATTGAAGGCGGCTCGGCGGCCTCGTACGTCAACGGCCGGCTGTTCCACGCGGGCAGCGGGTACAAGTTGTATCCCATCGGCAAGGGCGGCACGTACGCGCCAATCACCCTGGAAGACATTCTCGGGGCCGCACCGGTAACCGGGTTTGAAGTGTTCGCGCCGAACCCGCACGCGGCCGTCGAGGCGGCGGGCCTGGCCCGGCTGTCCGGGGCGCGGTACTGGCAGCGTACGCAGCTTTCCGGCGCCATCACCGAAGCCCGGATTGGCTTGGGCTTCGACGCGGCCGACGGGCTGCCGTCCCCCGATTCGGCGGTGGTGGCCGAAGCAAAAGACGCCGCTTCTCCCTTCCGCAGCCTGGGAGGGCGCCTCACGTCGGGCACGGCCGCGGCCGGCACGGTGCGCAGCAAAGACCTGATTACGGGGAACCTGTTTGCCGTCGGAATCGGCCGCCCGGCCCTGGCTGGCGGGGCGTTCTTCATTCCCAATGCCTTTGCCCCGGCTTCCCCGCACGACGAGGAGAAAGTATTGAAACTCTACGGGAGCCGCTTCGCCGAAGGGAGCTTCCTGTTTGCCGTGTACGACCGCTGGGGCAACGTGGTGTTCCAGACCGCTTCCCCCGCCCGGATGACTGCCACGGGCTGGGAAGGCACCCACGGGCAGACCGGCCTGCCGCTGGCGGGGGGCGTGTACACGTACCTCGTGCGCGGCAACACCACCGACGGCGGCTCCGTCCGCAAAGCAGGCACCATCACGTTGATCCGATAGACAATCATGCGCCGCACCGACAACATACCGGGAATGAGAGGCTGGCTGCTCCTGCTGACCCTGGGTTGGGCCGCCTCCCGGGTGCAGCCGGCCGCGGGGCAGCACCCGCACTTTTCGCAGTACTACGCCGCGCCCCTGTACCTCAACCCGGCCCTGCCCGTCCTCGAAAAGAGCGGGTACGTGGGAATCAATTACCGCGACCAGTGGCGCAGCCTGGGTTTTCCGCAGAAAACCGGGCAGTTGTCGCTGGTGCTGCCCGTGTACGGCCGTTCCCCGGAGCGGGCCGCGCTGGGCACCCTCGGCGCCACGGCCTACAACGACGTGCTGGGCGAAAACAGCAGCTTCCGGACCACCGGCGCCGCCCTGTCGGTGTCGCGGGCCCTGTACAGCCGCCCTTCGCACCTGCTGGCGGCGGGGGTGCAGGCCGGCATCACGCAGCATCGCCTCGACGCCACTGGGTTGCAGTGGGGTTCGCAGTACGACCCGTCGGTGGGCTTCAACCCCGGGCTGGCTCCCGCGGCGGCCCCCCTCGCCGAGCAACGGTTGTTCCCGGTGCTGCACGCCGGCCTGCTGTGGCACCACAATCACTTCCGCGGGGAAGAAGAACCGGCCTGGAGCCTCTTTGCGGGACTGGCCGCCGGCAACCTCAACCGCCCCGACGAGTCGCTGCTGGCGGGGGAAAAGAGCCGCCTGCCCGTCCTGTACAAATTCCACGGGGGCCTGCGCTGGCGGGTATCGCCGCGGGTAGGCGTGTCGCCCAACTGGCTGGTGATGCGGCAGCACGGCGTCCACCAGGTCAACGCCGGCGCGTACCTCGATTACGCGGTGACGGCGGCGAACCGCGGCCAAGCCATGCCGCTGCAACTGTCGGTGGGGGCCTGGTACCGGCTGGGCGACGCGTTCATCTGGTCGGTGGGGACGGCCTGCAAAAACTACACCTTCGGCTTCAGCTACGACGTCAATGTTTCTTCGCTCCGCTACGCCACCGGGGGCCGCGGGGCCTACGAATTCTCGCTGGCCTACCGGTTCGCCCGGGGCGGCACCAAAATCCGGCGCTACGCCACACCTTTAATGTGAACCGTGAGATGCGAGATGGGATAAGCGACATTTAGTGAATGATTTCTAATGGATCAGGCAATGAAACGGGCAGGCAGGAACATCTGGGCAGCAGCCCTGGCAGTCGTATGGCTGGGGATGGCCGCTGCATTCGCGCAGGCCGGTAAGGGCGGACAAACGGCCCGGCAGCAGCAGTCGGTGCGGGAACTGGCCGACCGGTACTGGCAGTACGAGCAGTTTGCCGCCGCCGCCAGGCATTACCAAAAACTGGTGGGGCTCAACCCCGACGACCTGGCGGCCACCTACCGGCTGGCCGAGTGCAACCGGCGCCTGTTCCGCTACCCGTCCGCCGAGGCGGGCTACGGCAAAGTACATTACGCCGACCCGGCCGCGTACCCGGAAGCCCTCTTCCACTACGCCGCCATGCAGAAGCTCAACGGCAAATACGCCTACGCCATCGGCAACTTCGAAAAATTCCTCGTCCTGCTCAAAGCCGCCACGCCCGAAACGTGGCCCGGCCGCGACGAATGGATTGCCCGGGCGGGCCTCGAAAAGGACGGTTGCCACTTTGCGCTGCTCCGCGAAAAGTTTGCCCGGCGCGAATTCAACTTCGCCCTCCTGCCGCCGCCCGCCTCCACGCCCGGCAACGACTACGCCCCGGTGATCCTGGAACACGACACGGCCCTGCTGGTCACTTCCGGCCGGGTACTCGACTCGACGCGGATGGGCGACACGCGGCTCGGCGAATCGTTCAGCGACTTTTACGCGCTGCAAAAACGGGGCGATGCCTGGGAGGCCGGACCCGGTGACCTGCCGGCCGTGCTCAACACCCGCCTGAACGAAGGCACCGGCTGCTTCAGCCGCGACCGCACCCGGTTCTACTACGCCAATTGCAGCGAACCCGACGCCTCTTGCAAACTTTACGTTACCACCTTCCGCGGGGGCAAGTGGGGCAAGCCGGTCCGGCTCAACCGCCACGTGAACGTGCCCGGCGCCGATGCCCGGCACCCGGCCCTGTCGGTAACCGGGGATACGCTGTTTTTCGTTTCGGACCGCCCCGGCGGCCGGGGGCAGAATGACCTCTGGATGAGCGTTACGGCCGGGGGAGACGCGTGGAGCCCCGCCGTGAACCTGGGCGCCGCCATCAACACGCCGCGCAACGAGCTGTCGCCCTTCGTAAACCCCACGGACGGCAAGTTCCTGTTCGCCTCTGACGGGCACCTGGGCCTGGGCGGCCTCGACCTGTACGGCGTGACCCGGCTGCCCGGCGCCCCGCCCGAAGTGGCCAACCTGGGTCCGCCCTTCAACTCCAACCGCGACGACCTGTTCCTGGTGATGGGCACGCACAAAGGCTACCTGGCCTCCAACCGCACCGGCGGGCCGGGCGGCTTCGACCTGTACACCTTCGACAACTTCAGCCGCAGCGCCGTGCTGGCGGGCGTAGACGGCCAGGACCGCCGGGAAGCGCCGCGTTTCTACTACCTCCAGGAGTTCAACCTCGAATACCTGTCCGACGAAGACAAACTGTCGCTGGACCGCGTCTCGTCCCGCAAGGAAGCCGGCAAGGTGTACCAGCAGGAACTGCCCCTCAGCGCAGAAGACCTCGGTTTTTACGAACGTCTCTCGCAGGAGGAAAAGGACCGCCTCGAACGGCTGGTGGCCTACAACGTCGAGCGGCAGGGCGGCACGGAAGCCATCCGGGCCGAAGACCAGGCGTTCTACCGCGACCTGTCGCCCGAAGAAAAAGCCCGCATTCACCGCTTTGCCGCCTCCTACCGCCGCGCCATGCTCAACAAGCAATTGCTGGTGCTCGACCGGGACGACGCCTTTTACTACGAAAAGCTCGACTCCGACGGCAAGCGGCTCCTCGACCGGGTGGTGGCCGCGCGGCTCGGCCAACTCGTCGAAAACGGCGATTCCACGACCCTGGCCGAAGAAGCTTTCACCTACGAAAAACTCCCGGTTGTCACGGGAGCCCCCACCCAACGGGAACGGGTAGCCCGCACCGGCAACGCGCCCGAGCCGCCGCCCGATGACCCGTACCGGTACGCCAGACTGGACGCCGCCGAAAGGGACCGCCTGGCCCACGCCCGCGGCGACCGTACCGCAACCGGCAAAGGGGCCGACGACTTCTCCGCCCCCGAAGACGACAATTTCCGCTACGAAAAGCTGTCGGACGCCGACAAGGACCGCATCCACCGCATGGCCGCCGCCCGCCGCGCCGCGCAACTGGCGGGGAGCGACGAAAAATTCACCGAAGAAGACCAGTTCTACTACGCCAGCCTCCCGGCCGAAGACCGCAGCCGCCTCGACCGGGTCATCGGCCGCCACATTGCCCGGGAAGCCCCCGGCCACGATGCTTCCGCGCTGACCGAACCGGCGTACGTATTCG
>CADCTQ010000266.1 GCA_902805615.1 uncultured Cytophagales bacterium | reverse complement strand
AACAGGGGCAAACTGTACTGCGCCAGCAGCAGCGCCAGGGCAAACGCCACCCCGCTCAACAGGTACGATTCGCCCAGAAACTGCAAGAGGAGTTGCCGGCGGCCCCCGCCGATGGCTTTGCGGATGCCGATTTCCTTGGCCCGCTTCACCGACCGTGCCACCGTAAGGTTGACGAAGTTGATGGAGGCGATCAGCAGAATGAAAGCCGCAATACCGGTCAGGATGTAGGAGTACACCGGTTTGCTGGAATCGGTGAGCCCATTGTTGGCCGCAAAATCACGCGACAGGTGCAGGTCGGCAAAGGGTTGCAGCAGGTGACGGGTGGTCATGCGGTGGCCGTATTTTTCGACCTGCCGCTGGTTCACCTCCCCGGCCTCGGCCTCGTATACCCGTTGCATCTTGGCTTCCACGGCCGGCACCGGCACCCCGGGACCCAGCAGCACGAACGTGTTGAGGAAGGCAAAGCCCCAGTTCTCTTTGTTGTCCATCTCTGCGCGGGTGGCGATCAGCGGCAGCAACACGTCAAACCGGATCGAGGAGTTTTGCGGGCACCCTTTGGCTACCCCCGTAACGGTGTAAGGCGTGAAGGCGCCGTCATCCCCCTTGAACAGCAGGGTTTTGCCCATAGCTTGGGTCGTGCCGAATTGTTTTTGGGCCATTTCTTCGGAAATCACCGCCGAATGCGGCTCGGTAAGCACCGTACGGGGATTGCCGCTGGACAGGGGAAACGAGAATACCGAGAAAAAAGCCGGGTCCACCAGGAACACCGGTTGCCCTGCTACCTCCGTACCCATTTTAAGGTCCAGGTAGCCCGGTCGCAGGCGAACGAAGGAAGTGATTTCGGGAATGGCCTTCCCGAACGAATGGCCCTCCAGCCACCCGGTATTGCCGTGCATTCCCGCCAGGCTGCCGTCGGGGTTGAAGTTTTTGGTGACGATCCGGTAAATGCGCGGGCCGTTTTCGTGGAAGCGGTCGAAGCTGGCCTCGTCCTTGGCGTAGAGCAGAATGAGCATGGCCGCCGCCAGCCCGATGCTCAAACCCAGGATGTTGATGCCCGAGTACACTTTGTTGCGCACCAGGAGGCGCACCGTAATGGTCAAGTAGTTGCGTAGCATGTCCGTAAAAAGGGGTTTAGGGTAAGCGTAGGTCCTGGATTTGCGTTCCAGAAAGTAAAGCCGCAGGTAGGGGAGGGCCCGCCACAGGTAAGCCCATCGGGCCGGCCCGGGGCCTTTTTCCGGTACTTGCCGGTGAAACACTTCGTGCAGGTCCCCCAGTACCTCTTCGCGTACATCGTGGGGCAGGAGCCACGCCAGCAGGCGGTCCATCCAGTCGGGCGGCGCGGGAACGTTGGGGTCAGCCATGGGAATCAGCCGTGAGAAATGACAGAAATCAGGTACCAAGCAACTGGAGCCGGGCCGCCGGGATGGCGTGCCACAGCTTTTGCCGGAGCAATTCAATTTCGCGCAACGCGCGCAGGCCCGCCGCCGTGAGGGCAAAGTAACGCTTCCGGCGTCCGCCCCGCTCTTGCGTGGCGCCTCCCATCGAAGAGGAAAGAAAGCCCTTGTCTTCCAGCCGGTACAAGGTGGTGTGCACCGCACTCAGGGTAATCGTGCGGCCGGTCTGCTGCTGGAGCTCCTCCCACACGCTGACGCCGTACGCCTCCGTGGCACTGGCGGCCACCACCAGCAGGATGATCTCTTCAAACTCTCCCAGAAAGGTTCTGCGCATAGGCGTTACGGGGAAACCCGGGGGTGATGGCTTACTTATCATTTTGTAAAACAAACCCCTTGCCAAAACGGGTCCGACCGGCCAAAAGGCCCGGAGAGGCGCATTTGGAGGCAGCAAGCCGCCGTAATCTGTCCCCTTCCGGACACGGGGTGTGCATTTCTGGACGCGGCCGGCGATGGGAATTATTGCTTACCTTTGCCCCGCCTGGCCGGTGAACTTTTTGCCGGCTTCTCTCATTTATAGTAGGCAGGCATTTGTCACAACCGCTACCACTCCTCCCGGCCCGTGCGGCCCGGAAAGGCATTCATACACAATGAGCATTAAGGAAGAAATAGAAAAGAGGCGCACCTTTGCGATCATCTCTCACCCCGATGCGGGCAAGACCACGCTGACCGAGAAGTTCCTGCTCTTCGGCGGGGCCATCCAGACGGCCGGCGCCGTCAAGTCCAACAAGGTCAAAAACCACGCGGCGTCCGACTTCATGGAGATCGAACGGCAGCGGGGCATTTCGGTGGCCACCTCGGTGATGGGCTTCGAGTACCGCGGCTACAAGATCAACCTGCTCGACACGCCGGGCCACAAGGACTTTGCCGAAGACACCTACCGCACCCTCACGGCCGTGGACAGCGTGATCCTGGTGGTGGACTGCGTGAAGGGCGTCGAGGAACAAACCCAGCGCCTGATGGAGGTGTGCCGGATGCGCAATACGCCGGTGATGATCTTCGTCAACAAGCTCGACCGGCCCGGCAAGGACCCCTTCGACCTGCTCGACGAACTCGAAACCAAGCTCAACATCAAGGTGCGGCCGCTGAGCTGGCCCATCAACATGGGTTCGGATTTCAAAGGGGTGTACAACCTGTACCGCCAGCACCTCGACCTGTTCAGCCCCAACAAGACGAGCATCGAAACCAACGTGGTGGCCATTGATTCGCTCTACACCCCCGAACTCGACGAAATCATCGGCCGCGACGCCGACGACCTGCGCGAAAGCGTGGACCTGGTGGAAGGGGTGTACGAGCCGTTCGAACTGGAAAGCTACCGCGAGGCCCGGGTGGCGCCGGTATTCTTCGGCAGCGCCCTCAACAACTTCGGCATCCGCGAACTGCTCGACACGTTCGTGGAAATTGCCCCGCCCCCCGGCCCCAAGATCACCGGCAGCCGCACCGTGCGGGCCGACGAAGAAGGCTTCAGCGGCTTCGTGTTCAAGATCCACGCCAACCTCGACGCCCGGCACCGCGACCGGATCGCCTTCCTGCGGGTGTGCTCGGGCCGGTTCCAGCGCAACAAGCTCTACCACCACGTGCGGCTCAACAAGAACCTGCGCTTCAACAACCCGTACTCCTTCCTGGGCAACGAAAAAAGCGTGACCGAAGACGCCCTGCCCGGCGACGTGGTGGGCCTCTACGATACCAACAACTTCAAGATCGGCGATACGCTGTCGGAAGGCGAGATCATGATGTTCAAGGGCATTCCGAGCTTCTCGCCGGAAATCTTCCGGGAGGTGGTGAATGCCAACCCGATGAAGACCAAGCAGCTCGAAAAAGGCATCAGCCAGCTTACCGACGAAGGCGTGGCGCAGCTCTTTACGTTGCAGCCCGGCAACCGCAAGATCATCGGCACGGTGGGCGAACTCCAGTTCGACGTGATCCGCTTCCGGCTGGAGGGCGAATACGGCGCCTCGTGCAACCTCTACCCGCTGCCCATCCACAAGGCGTGCTGGCTCACGTCCGACAATACGCAGAAGCTCAGGGAGTTCATGCAGCGCAAATCCAACCACATTGCCTACGACAAGGATGAGCGGCCCGTGTACCTGGCCGAATCGGAGTACATGCTGACCTCGGCCATGCGCCAGTACCCCGAAATCCAGTTCCACTTCATCTCCGAGCACAGCCAGGAAACCGCGTAGGAAAATGGAAAGTTGAAAATGGACAACCAAAAATGCAGGCGCCGCCGCTATCCGTAACAGGGTAGCGGCGGCGCTGTTTTTGGATTATGGTACACTGATGGATTATGATGATTATGATTAGGACTGATTTTAAAGGGAAGAATCAGAAGAAAAAATCATAATAAATCATAATCATCATAACCAATCAGTGTACCATCAAGCGATGCTGTTGGTCAGGGCGAAGCGCACGAGGCTGCCGGCGGTGCGGGTTTTGGTTTTGCCGCTGATGTTGCGCCGGTGCGTATTGACGGTGTGCACGCTGATGAAGAGCAGGTCGGCGATCTGCTGGCTGTTGTAGCCTTCCGACACCAGGCGGATGATTTCCCGTTCGCGCGGGCTGAGGCCGCCGGGGCTGGTGCCCGGGGCGTCGGCGGGGGCGAGGCAGGTGTGGGAGTGGGCCGAATCCACGGAAGCCGACAGCACGTCGCTCCGCTTCCAGTCGGTGATGTCGGTGCACATGCCCAGCAGGTGCGTCACGTTGCCGTGGCGGTCCATTTGCAGCACCTTGCTTTGTTCGAGCAGGCGCACGTACGTACCGTCGGCCCGGCGCAGGCGGTAGTCGCGGTTGAGCCCGGCCAGGGGGCGGTGGCGGGCCGGCAGGTCGAGCAGGCACTTGTAGGCCCGCAGCAGCAGTTGCCAGGCCGGGCCCGCGTCTTCGGGGTGCAGCAACTCGCGGGCAAAGGCGATGCCTCCCGCCGTGAACTTGCGGGGCGAATACCCCAGCAGGCTTTCCACGTTGGCGCTCATGAATTCGTACCCGCCCGTTCGCAGGTCAAGAATCCAGGTGATGGACGGGCCCATGCCGATCATCAGCGCCAGCGACGGCTGTTCGGCCAGCGTTTTCCCGTACGCCGAGCGGCCGGACCGGCACTCGTAGGGCTGCGACTGCCAGAGGCGCATCAGGGCGGCAAAGTCATCGGGCGGAAGTGCCTGCGGGGCCCGGGAGCTGGTGGAAGGAGTACACACGTTCATGGTTTTTGGGGGTTGTTGCAGTGGTCAGGTTTGCTCGTCTGATCCAGTGGAAAAGAGCTACGCAAAACTCCGCTTTTGCCGTTCGGCCCGCAACGCGGTTATTACGCTCCGGGGGACGGGTTTTTATGTACACGCCGGGCGGGAGTTTCGCCCTGCCGGTGAGGGGGTTTTTCCCGCAGGCCAGTGAAAATAGCGGGGATGCAGGTGGGTTGTTAAGAGTATATGCCTGTCATTCAGAGTGTTGTGTTTCAATAAAAAGTTTACCCCCGCGTTTGGCGGGTAGGTTCCCCCGGATTTTCCGTTAATTTCACCGCAGCATCTACCCTAACCAACCCATTATTCAACCAAACCTTTACTGCAATGACAAACGAATCTACTGCCATGTTGAACCTGATTCCCGTGGGCGATGAAGGCCTGGACAACAACCAGTACAAGCCCGTGCCGGTGGAGAAAGTGAAGCAGATGATTGCTGATTTCAAGAGCAAGCGGGCCGTCGGCTCCGCGGCCCGGCAAACGGAACGGAACCTGGCCGGTCACACCCTGGGCGAAATGGACCCGGAGGAAGAGGAGGAGCAGGAGATTGTGTCGTGCTGGTTGTGCCTCGACGCCGTGCTGCGGTTGTTCAACCTGGACGAGGACCTGGAAGGCGTCATCAAGCAGATTGTCAAGAAAGGGGAAGTGTCGGGCATCCGCATCCACCGGGCAATTTCGGGCGGCAAGGAAACGTTCGTGTTCACCACTACCCGCGCGGAAAAGGTGGAGGGACCCTACGGCCGGGAATCGCGGTTGCAGTACGACCGGCTGGAGCCCGGCAGCCGGATCTTGTACGTAGACGAGACGCATCATGACCCGTACGGCGGCAGCATCTGCCCGCCCAACTGTACCCCTCCCATCCGCTGATGCGCTTCCCGGCGCCGGCCCCGCGGGACGGACGCAATGCCAGCCGTGCACCCGGGTTTCCCGCCGGCCGGTTGCCGCCACGCAACCGGCCGGCGGCAACCAACCGGGCTTCAGCCGCCAAAACACACGCCAATGGACTTATTTTATCAGGTTCCCATCTACCTCAGTTTGCTCATGTGTTTGCTGCACTACGGCAAGCTCGATCCGCCCTACGTGAAACACTTTGCCTGGTTTTTACTTTTTACGGCCCTCGTGGAAACCACCGGGTATTATTTGGCCCGGCAAAGCATCAACAACCACTGGTTGTACAACCTGTTCACGGTGGTCCAGTTTTTTTTCCTGGCCTTCATCTACTACCAGGCAATTGATGCGGCCCGGGTAAAAAAGGCAATCCTGGTGTTGTCTTGCCTGTTTCTGGCCCTGTGCCTGGTGACGGCCTTCCTGTGGCAAGGGTGGAAAACATTCGATCAGTACCTGTTCGCCGCCGGAGGAATGATTATCTTGTTGTGGATCGGCCTGTATTTCATCCAACTGATGATGAATCCCCAGTTTCCCGAACTGAAGCAGTACCCGATGTTCTGGATCAGCGTCGGGTTATTGTTTTATTTTATCGGGATCACTCCATTTTACAGCCTGATGGATTACCTGATTACCTACCACCGGGAGGAAGCCAGGAAATACTTTTTCATTCCGCAGTTACTGATCGTAATTAAACACGCTTTGTTTGGGATAGGATTTTTATGCAGCAGTCAAACGACACAGGAATACTCTTCATGATCATTACCAGTACGGTCATGCTGCTGCTGGCAGCCGGGCTGATCGTGTTCTTCCTGTTGCTGTACCGGGAGCGGTACAAAAAGCATCAGCGGGAAAAGGTCACCATGCGGGCATCATTCGACCAGGAACTCCTCAAGGCCGAGATCGAGATGAAGGAGCAGACGCTGCTCACCATCTCGCAGGAAATTCACGACAACATCGGGCAGGTGCTTTCGCTGGCCAAGCTCAACCTCAACACCATTCTGCTGGAAGACAACAACCCGGCCGTGCCCAAGATCGCGGCCACCAAGGAACTCATCGGCGAGGCCATCCAGGACTTGCGCAACCTTTCCCGGTCGCTCAACACCCACCACATCAGCCACCAGAAACTCTCCGAGTCGCTGGGCTTCGAACTGGACCTGATCCGCAAAACCGGCCTCTACGAAACGGCCCTGCGCGTGCAGGGGGCCGAAAAGCCGCTCGACCCGCAGAAGCAGACCATCATTTTCCGCATCGTCCAGGAGGCGCTCAACAACATCATCAAGCACGCCCGGGCCAAGTCCATCACGATTTCGCTCGACTACACCCCCCGCGAGACCACCCTCCGCATCGCCGACGACGGGTCGGGCTTCGACCCGCAGGCCCTGCACCAGCCGGGCGGCGCCGGCAAAGGCACGGGCATGGGCAACATTTCGCACCGGGCCCGGCTCATCAACGCCAACCTCACCGTGGAAAGCCGCCCCGGCCAGGGAACGCTCATCCAACTCTCACTGCCCACCACCCAACCGTAACTGCGTATGCAACCCGATAGCCCCGTACTCGTAGCCCTCGTGGACGATCACAAACTGTTCCGGAAGGGAATGGTGGAACTCATCAATGGCTTCAGCGGCTTCTCGGTCCGCTGGGAAGCCAACAACGGCCGCGAACTCACCCGCCTGCTCCAGCCCGGCGCCCTGCCCGACATTGTGCTGCTCGACATCAACATGCCCGAAATGGACGGCTACCAGACGGCCCTGTGGTTGCAGGAGCATTACCCGCAGGTGAAAGTGCTGGCCCTCTCGATGTACGACAAGGAGGAAGCCATCATCAAAATGCTCAAGTCGGGGGCGCGGGGCTACATCCTCAAAGACGCCGACCCGGCCGACCTCCGCGCGGCCCTCAACGACCTGGTGCGCAAGGGCTTCCACTACTCCGACCTGGTGAGCGGCACGCTGATGAGCAGCATCAACCGGGGCAACGAGCCGGCGCCGGCCGGGGCGGTGGCGCTGACCAAACGCGAAGTGGAATTTCTCAAGCTGGCCTGCACCGAACTCACCTACAAGGAAATCGCCGACCGCATGGACGTGGGCCTGCGCGCCGTGGACGGCTACCGCGAAGACCTCTTCAAAAAACTCGCCGTCAAAAACCGCGTCGGCCTGGTCATGTACGCGGTGAAACACGACATTGTAAAAATCGAGTAAGATCAGGATTCGCAGGATTTCGGATCAGGATTCGCGGGTTTACTGAATTGACAGGATTGGAGCGGGGATACGGTAGTGGTCAGATTCACAAGGAGTAAAAGGAAAAAGGAGGGAAGCGGCTGAACATGCAGTGGGACCAAGTCAAAAAGAGAAGGCCGGCAACTACGCCGGCCTTCCTGCTTTTACGGTCCTTTATGCATTCCCAGAAAAAGCCGGAGCTTACATACTTTCCTTCCCGAATCCTGCCAATCCTTTCATCCTGCGAATCCTGATCCGAAATCCTGCTGATCCGTTAATCCCGGGAATCCTGATCTTAGTTGTTTCCACTGCCGGCGCGGTTGCGTTCGGCTTCGGTGCCGGTGGTGCGCTGGCGGGCGGCTTTCACCTGCTGGTTGCCGAAGTTGTAGGTGAACGTGATGCGGGCCACGCGGCTCTCCCAGCGGGAATGGATGCGGAAGTTGATCTGCTCGAACTCGGTGCGGCCCCGGAAGCGGTTGAGCCACAGCGGGTCGTTGACGTTCACCTTCACGTTGCCCTTCTTGTTGAACAGTTGTTTCTGCACGCCCAGGCTGAAGCCGCCCATCGGCTGGCTGCTGAAGAAGCCGTACAGGCCCGCCGAGTTGTACCAGCCCGCCAGTTCGCCGGTCACACCCTTGCCCAGCACGAAGTTGTTGGCCATGTAGGCGTTCCACTGCACCACGTCCACGTTGTACACCTGGTCGAGGTACACGGTGTTGTACTGGTTGTAGAGCACGGTCACGTTGTTCTGGATCGTCCACCACTTGCGGATGGGCACCGGGAAGGAGAGCGTCAGGTTGAGGTTGTCCTGCTTGTCGAGGTTGTCGGCCGTTACGAAGGTTTCGTTGCGTTCCTTCACCTGCCCGGGCACTTCGCGTACGATCACGTCCTGGATGCGGCTGTAGCCCAGCGTGGTCGAAAAGGCGCCCTTGAAAACGTGCGTGACCTGGAAGGAGTTGGTGTACTGCGGCTGGAGGTACGGGTTGCCCTGCTGGTAGGTGAACTGGTCGAGGTAGAACCGGAAAGGATTGAGGTCCTGGTAGTTGGGCCGGTCAATGCGGCGGCTGTAGGAGAAGTTGAGCACGTGGTTGGTGTCGAGTTGCCGCGACACGAACAGCGTCGGGAACAAGTTCACGTACTGGCGGAACACTCTTTTGTTGTCGGTGCCCACCGTCTCCGAAACGCCTTCCGACCGGGTGTGTTCCACCCGCAGGCCGGCTTGCAGGCTCGTCTTCTTGTCGAGTTTCACCGAGTAGTTGCCGTACGCGGCGTTGATGTTCTCATGGTAATTGAAGTGGTTGGAACTCGAATCCACCCGAATCCACTCGCCGTCTTCCCGGTTGTCGTACATCAGGTTGTTGTCCGACTGCACGTAGCTGCTTTTCACGCCGGCTTCGAATTTGCCCTTTTTGGTGGGATGTACGTAGTCGGCCTTGAACGCCCAGATGTCAATGGCCGAAGGCATGTTGTTGCGGATTTCGTTCGGCAGGCGGTTCTCCCCGTCGCTGGCGTCGAAATACCGGGTGAGCAGGCCGTTGTACGAATTGCCGTCGAAGCGGGAGTAGTCCAGGTCGGTGGTGAATTCGCGGCCCTTGCCATTGAAGTCGTACTTGTAGTTGAGGTTGCCCGTCACGTTGCGCCACCCGTTGTTGACCGTCACCCAGGTGTTGGCCTTCTGGGTGATTGCCCCGGCCTCGTTCGAAATGATGGTCTTGTTGAGGGCGTTGTCCTGGTTGAAGACGTTGGAGAAGCCCGTCACCAGCACGCCGAAGGTGCTCTTTTTGCCGGCGAAGTAGTCGAGGCCGGCCCGGTAGTTGTGGCCGTCGAACCAGTTGGGGCGGCGCGAAGCCTGGTCAAAGTAGAGGAACGTGCTGTCCGTCTCGGGCATGATGCGGTTGATCTCGTTTTCCTGGAACGACTTGCGGTGGTTGAAGCTGTAGTTGCCGAAGGCGTTGAGCTTGGCCGTGCGGTGGTTGAGCCGCAGGCTGCCGTTGGCCTTTTCGTAGCGGCCGTAGCCCGCCCCCGCAATCACCGTCCCGTTGGTGCCGAAGTTGAGGTTCTTCTTCATCTTGATGTTGATGATGCCCGAGTTGCCGGCCGCGTCGTACTTGGAAGACGGGTTGGTGATGATCTCGATCTTCTCGATGTTGTCGCTGGGCGTATTTTTGAGCAGGTTCGACACTTCCTGCGCCGACAGGTAGGTCTGCTTGCCGTCAATCATGACGATCACGCCCTGCTTACCCCGCAGGATGATCTGGTCGTTCTGGCGGTCAATGGTGACGCCGGGGGCTTTTTCGAGCACCTCCAGGGCCGTATTGCCGCTGGCGACGATGCTGTTTTCCACGTTGATCACGGTGCGGTCTACCTGCTGCTCGATGAACGGCTTTTTGGTCACCACGGTCACTTCTTTCAGCAACTGGGTTTCTTCGCGCATCGTCAGGCCGGGCAGCGCCACGGCGGGGTGGGCGGCGTCGAGGGCAAACGGCTCGGAGTACGTTTTGGCGTAGCCCATCTGCGACGCCATCACAAGGTAACGGCCTTCCCCGATGCCTTCGAACGCGTAGGCGCCGGTGGCGTCGCTCACGGCTCCCTTCGCCAGCGTGGAGTCTTTGGCCTTCAGGAGCATCAGGGTCACAAATTCGAGGGGTTTGGCCGAAGCGTCCTGCACCTTGCCGTGCACTTTGCCGGTAAAGGCGGTTTGCGCAACGGCGGGTAAGGTGAGCAGGGCGGCGGCCAGAAAGTAAAGTATTCGTTTCACGGGTAGAGGGGGTAGAAAAGGTGTGGGGATGCGTTGGGTCAAAGGTATTGGCAAGTAGTATTCCAAGAAACTTCCTTTTGAATGGGCGGTTGGGGCGGGTGGATGAATGGTAAAGGGTGGTGGGTATTGGGGATTAAGGATTGGGTATTAAGGATTGGGTATTGAGGGTTGGTATTGGGTACTGCTGCGTATCTTCCCTGGCGGCAGGCTCCTGCGTTGCGTGTACCTGAGTGGACGGCGGGCCGCGGCGGTAACCCGGTCGTTGCCAATTCTTTTTACGGTGGACTACAAGGTGGTAAAGGGAGCGTCGGGCCGTAACTGCCGCCGGGTACGCTTGGCGAATGACCGCAATTGTGGGTTGGATGCCGGGCGGTGGGGCCAGGTTACGGGGAACGGAAAAAATAGTAGGAACTGCAGTCGGTTTGCCGGGGCGCCGGGCAGGAGCGGGGGAGTGGCTGATTGGCAGGAGAACCGCTTTCGCGCGCCTGCTGTAAAGCCTGCTTGAAAGATGTTGCGGGAGGAAAACACCGACAACGGTGGCCCCTACACTAAGCGTTTGTGGACTTCACGGATCGTTTTGTGTACAGACATTCCCGGGTACGTGATTAGCGTTTTGACACTGGACGCTTGGCGCAAAGATCACCACTGGTTCAAGCGTCCACGCTTGAACCTCACCTGCTGCTCATTGGCGCATCCCTGCGTACGCCAGGCCCCTTCCCCAAGCGTCCACGCTTGGCTGGTTCATCCATTAGGGCAGCTACAACTGTAGCCGGCAAGCGTGGACGCTTGCTCCCGTACCCATCGGCTGCACTTGCTTCAATTAAAGTGGAGGGGTTCAAGCGTGGACGCTTGAACCAGTGGTGATCTTTGCGCCAAGCGTCCAGTGTCGAACGCTAATCACGTACATTCCCGGAGGGAATGACTGCGAGGGGAGGAGAACTTGAAAGAACAATTTGTTTGCTTTACAATGCCCCTTTCTGGAACACCACGGCTTCAACCTTCCGCAGCCGCTCCTCGTGGTTGTGCAGCAGTTTGATGTCCTCGCGCATCCCTTTCAGTTCAGCCGTCTGCTGGTCCATCTTTGCCAGCACGGCCCCGGCAAAGTGGTCAAAGGTTCTGATGATTTGCTGCTGTCCCTGCTGCAAAGCACTAACGCTGGTGTTCAGCGCGTCAACGCTGGTGTTCAAAGTGTCAAATTTGGTGTTCAAAGTGTCAAATTTGGTGTTCAACACATCAATCTTGGCATTTACGCCGTGCATCTCAATGAGCACGTCCGCCAAAACTTCTTCAATGCGGCCGAAACGTTCGTTGTTGTCCATATAAAGTTGTTTGATTTGAGTCCTTAAAACTACTATTTATTTGCCAGGATGACAATAGTACTTTTACTTTGGTAAAATAAAAATTAAAACCGGGAACTGTCCTTTGCCGACTCCAAACCTTTTCCCAAATTAACCCGTAGCGCCCAATATCCCAATCATTCTCTCTACCTCAATACTCACTACCCATCCTCCCATGTCCATCACCACCCAATCCGAACTGCTGGGAATGCAGGCCGTCAGCCAGGCGGTCGGTATCACCCTGAAGCAAATGCGGGAGCACGCCCGGCCCGGCATGTCCACCCTCGAACTCGACGAGTACGGCGGCCGGCTGCTGGCCGGACTGGGCGCCCGGTCGGCCCCGCGGGTCACCTACGGCTTCCCCGGCTGGACCTGCATCAGCCTCAACCACGAAATTGCCCACGGCGTACCCTGCGCCGACGTGATCCTGCGGGAAGGCGACCTGGTGAACATTGACGTGTCGGCCGAACTGAACGGCTACTTCGGTGACAACGGCGGCTCTTTCGTGCTCGGGCAGGACCGCCGTAACCTGCAACCGCTGGTGGCCGCTTCGCAGCGCAGCCTGCTCAAAGCCATCGGGCAGGTGCGGGGCGGGGTAAAAATCGCCGACATCGGCCGCATCATCGAATCGGAAGCCAAAAGATCGGGATTCCGCGTGATCCGCAACCTGGTGGGCCACGGCATCGGCCGCAGCCTGCACGAAGCCCCGCACGAAATTCCCTGCTACTACGACCGCTACAACGCCGCCCGGTTCCGCAAAAACGCGGTGGTCGCCATCGAAACGTTCGTGTCCACCAAAGCCCTGTACGCCACCGAGAAGGGTGACGGCTGGACGTACGTAACGGCCGACGGCAGCTTCGTGGCCCAGCACGAACACACCATCGTGGTCACCGACGCCCAACCCCTCATCCTCACGGCCGCCAATGGAATCGGGTAGGTTGGAAAAGGGAGCGAGGAGCGAGAAGTGAGGAGTGAGAAGAACTTAACCGCAAGGGGCGCAAAGGAGACGCAAGGACCGCAAGGGGGACGCGTACCTCTTTGCGCCCTTTGCGCCTTCTCTTTGCGATCCTTGCGGTTCAGTTCCTTCTCGCTCCTTTTCCCGCAATCCTAATCCCTGATTCCTTTCCCCACCCGCATCGCATTGAAGATCGCCAGGAGGGCCACGCCCACGTCGGCGAAAACGGCTTCCCAGAGGGTGGCTACCCCGAAGGCGCCGAGCAGCATGACGCCCAGTTTGACGCCGAAAGCCAGCGCAATGTTCTGCCACACGATCTGCCGGGTGCGGCGTCCGATCCGGATGGCCGTGGCGATCCTGAGCGGCTGGTCCGTGGCAATCACCACGTCGGCGGCCTCCACGGCCAGGTCGGCGCCCCGGCCGCCCATTGCCAGGCCCACGTCGGCCCGGGCCAGCACCGGCGCGTCGTTGATGCCGTCGCCGGCAAAAGCAACCGTGCGGCCCGGTGCCCGCAAGGCTTCCAGGCGCTGCACCTTGTCGGCCGGCAGCAGGTCGCCGTACGCCTCCGCAATGCCGAGTTGCCGGGCCACCTCGTCCACCGCCGCCTGCCGGTCCCCCGAGAGCATCACCACCCGGGAGACGCCGGCCTTCTTGAGCGCCGCAACGGTCCGGGCGGCGTCGGGCCGCAGCCGGTCACCCAGCGCGAAAAGGCCCGCGTACCGGCCGTCGAGGGCTGCCAGCACCACCGTTCCGGCCCGGCCCCCGGCCTCCGGCGGGAAGGCAATGCCCAGTTGGCGCAAGAGCCGGGCGTTGCCCAGCACCACCGGTTGCCCGTTCACCCGTCCCCGGATGCCGTGGCCGGCCAGTTCCTCCACGTCCGTGACCACCGGTGCGCCGACCGCCCCGCCGGCCGCAGCCACCACTGCCCGGGCCACCGGGTGATCCGACTTGCTTTCGAGGGCCGCCGCAACGGCCACCAACTCAGCTTCGTCCACGCCGTGCGGCACCACTTCCTGCACGGCAAACACCCCTTCCGTCAGCGTACCCGTCTTGTCCAAAACCACCGTATCGGCCTTGGCGATCAGGTCCAGGTACGTGGCGCCTTTGAAGAGAATGCCCTGGCGGGACGCCGCCCCGATGCCGCCGAAGTAGCCGAGCGGAATGGAAACCACCAGGGCGCAGGGGCAGGAGATTACCAGGAACACCAGGGCCCGGTACAGCCAGTCGGCCAGCACGTAGTCGGCCACGAAGAAGTAGGGCAGGAGCGTAATGGCAGTTGCCAAAGCGACCACGATGGGCGTGTACACCCTGGCGAAGCGGCTGATGAAAAGCTGCGTTTTGGCCTTGCGGCCGGCGGCCTCCTCCACGAGTTGCAGCACCTTCGCCAGGGCGCTGTCTTCGTAGCGGGCCGTCACGCGCAGTTCCGCCAGCCGCGTGAGGTTGATGGCCCCGGCGGGCACGGCCTCGCCCCGGCGCCGGGTTTCGGGCCGCGGCT
>CADCTQ010000265.1 GCA_902805615.1 uncultured Cytophagales bacterium | reverse complement strand
CCCAAAAAAGCCACCCCCACGGGTGGCTTTTGCTTTGTTCAGTAACGCGGTATGAGGGAGACGCCCTGAATGGCATCTATGCCTGTAACCGGCCCTATTTCCCCAGCACCTTGATCATCGTGCCGGACTCGACGCGGTCCTTGAGGCGCATGCCGTTGAGGACGGCCACTTCTTCCATGCGGTCGGCGGGCACCTGGTGCTCACGCAGCACCTGCGAAAGGGGGGCGGCCTGGCGGACGGTTTTGACCCGGATGCGGTCGGGCTGGCGGTTGAGCTTGGCCGGGTCGGTGAGTGGGCGGAAGCCCGACACCACCCCGTAGAAGGTCCGGAAGTTGCCCTGGAAGTCGTTGGCCGCGCTCAGGCCCATCAGGTTGTAGATGTTGCCGCCGTACTCCACCAGGTAGATGAGGGCCCGCACGGCCTGTTGTTGCTGTTGCTGTTGCTGCGGGTCGGGCGTCGGGTCGGCCACGATGGCCAGGGCCGGCAGCCCGTTCACGGTCTCACTCTTCGACTCCACCACCGTGAGCTTGTACTGCTGCACCAGCGTGCGGCCGGCCTCTTCCAGCGACTTGCCGGGAGCCAGCGTGAGCGACATCAGGGCTTTGCCGTTCTTGGGCGCCATCTGCACCTGCTGCGGCGAGTTCTGCAACATCCAGCCGTTGGGCACGGGAAACTGGAACTTGAGCACCGGGTGGTAGAACACGTCCTTTTCCACGAATCCCTGCTTGGGGTCTTCGCCGTACACGATGCCGTCAATCATTTTCAGGTAGCTGTCGCGGTTGACGGCCAGCTTCTGGTCGCCCACCTTGGCCTTCCACTCGGCGGCCAGTTGCTGCACTTTCTGGAAGCGGTCGGCGGGGTCGGGGTGCGTGGAGAGGAACGTCGGCACGCTTTCCCCCTCGCCCTTTTTGCCCATGCGGTCGAGCGTATTGAAAAACCCGGCCATCTCCTGGGCGTCGTACCCGATCTTGGTCGAATATTCCACCCCGAGGCGGTCCGACTGGCTTTCGTCGTCGCGGCCGAACTTGAGGAAAAGCAGCGCCAGCCCCTGCTGGGCCTGTTCGGCAAACTGGCCGAACTGCGGTGACACCACCATCCCGGCGATCAGGCCGACCTGGGCGAGCATGGCCTTGCTGTACTGTTTGGCCGAGTGGCGGGCGGTGATGTGCCCGATCTCGTGGCCGAGTACGCCGGCAAATTCGGCTTCGTTGTTGAAGTGCGCCATGATGCCCCGCGTGAAGTACACGTAGCCGCCCGGCACGGCAAAGGCGTTGACGATGGGCGAATCCACGACCTTGAATTCGTATTTGAGTTCGGGCCGGTGCGATACTTTAGCCATCTGCTGGCCTTTGTCCTGAATGAAGCTTTGCAGCGTTTTATCTTCGTAGAGGCCGAACTGGGCCACAATGTCGGGGTCCGACTGCTGGCCCATGGCAATTTCCTGTTGTTCAGATAGCAGGACGAAGTCTTTCCTCCCCGTGACCGGGTTGCGGGCGCACGATCCCAGCCCGAGCAGCAGGACCAGGGCTAACCCTTTGGCAGTTAGTTTGTTCATTTTTTTCCCGGAATAATAATACGCTGCTAATACGGATTAGGGGATGAATGGTTCAGGACTACCGCCGCAGCATTTGGCAGTTGCCGGTAATTCAATTACTGCAACCGGGCGGCGTACCCGGATCGCCTGGTGCCGGTAGCAGCAAACGGGCACGGCTGTCGCTGGTTTGCCCGGTAGCTAATTGTACGGACAAGCAGGGTTATGATTGAAAGAAGGTTCACCGCGGAGACACGGAGGGCCTGCGTAGAGACGCGATTGATCGCGTCTTTTCGGAGAAGGAGTGAATCATGCCAAGTCCTCCTTTTTCCTCTGTGAAACTCCGTGCCCTCCTCTCCGTGAAACTCCGTGCCCTCCGTGTCCCCGTAGTTCATTTTATTCTCAACACAACCTCAATTCTCAATTCAGCTACGCGTTTGCCGGGTACGGCCCTCGCGCGTTTGCAACGCGTGACGACTCACCGGGCGTTTGCAAGGCGGTCCGACTGCCCGGGCGGAGTCCGTATGCGGCCTTTTCCGTATTTTTGGTAAAGTGCCCCGCACCGTTTAACGACCGCCACTTCTCCTTAATGAAAATGATCCGTCACTCCCTCTTGCTGCCCTTTTTGCTGCTGGGCGCCGCCCTGCTCCGGGCGCAAAGCCTGCCGGCCCCCGACCCGTCGCCCAACGCCCGGAAACTGGCCCCGGCCCTGGCACTTCCCGGTTCGGCCAAAGGCCCGCGTACCGTGCGGGTGCAGGTGGCGCAAACGGACCTCTTCGGGAAGTGGCTGGCCCGGCACCTGCCCGCCGTAAAAATCACGGCCCGCCCGGGCGGGGGCGACATCGTGGTGGCGACGGGCCTCGACGAGGCGGGGCTGCAAAAACTGCTCGGCTGCCCGTGGGTGCGCTACGTGGACGTGCCCAACCGCGTGGCCCGGGAAGAACTCGCGCAGGACCGCCTCGACCTGACGGCCAACAAGATCACCCCGGTGCACGCGCTGTACCCGGCCCTGTCGGGTGCAGGACTCGCCCTTTCAGTTAAGGAACAGGCGTTCGACAAAAGAGACATTGACTTCCGCGGGCGGATGCTCAACGCCGCCGCCATTCCCAATGAGTACTCGGCGCACGCCACCATGATGGCCTCGATGGCCGCGGGGGGCGGCAACTCGGCGCCTTCGGGCAGGGGCGTGGCCTGGCAGGCCCGGCTGGCCCACGCAAGCTTCACCGAACTGCTGCCCGACGACGCGGCGGCCCTCCTGGCGGCCGGCATCAGCGTGCAGAATCACTCTTACGGCGTGGGCATCGAAAACTACTACGGCATCGAAGCGCACGAGTACGACCAGTCCACGTTCCGCAACCCCGTGCTGCTGCACGTGTTCTCCTCGGGCAACGCCGGCCGCGACACCAGCAAGACGGGGCCGTACGCGGGCATTCCCGGCTACGCCACCCTCACCGGGCAGTTTAAAATGGCGAAAAACACCCTCAGCGTGGGCGCCGTGGACCGCACGGGCGGGGCCGTCGGGATCAGTTCCCGCGGCCCGGCCTACGACGGCCGGGTAAAACCCGAACTGGCCGCCCTCGGGGAAGCCGGCACTTCCGACGCGGCGGCCCTGGTGTCGGGCATTTCGCTGCTCGTGCAGCAGGCTTACCGCGACCAACGGGGCACCTTGCCCCCGGCGGCGCTGGTGAAGGCCGCCCTGCTCAACAGCGCCGACGACGCGGGCCGCCCGGAAGTAGACTTCGAAACGGGCTTCGGCAATGCCGACGCGCTGGGGGCCGTGCGGACAGTGCTGGAAGGACGGTTTTTCGTGGATTCGCTCGCGCAGGGCGCCGAACGGGTGTACACGGTGCGGGTGCCGGCGGGTGGCTACCGGCTCAAGGGCACGCTGGTGTGGCACGACCCCGAAGCCGCCCCTAACGCCGCCCGGGCGCTGGTCAACGACCTGGACCTCCAGTTGCGCTCCCCCGCCACGGGCACCCGGTGGCGGCCGTGGACCCTCAGCCCTTTCCCCCACCCCGACTCGCTGGCGCGGCCCGCCCGGCGGGGCGAAGACCACCTCAACAACGCCGAACAGGTCACGCTGACGATGCCCGCCCCCGGGGTGTACGAATTCCGGGTGCGGGGCTTCCGGGTCGCGGCGGGCCGGCAGGCGTACAGCCTGGCCTACGAAATCGAACCGCCCTTCGCGTGGGTGTACCCGGTGCGGGGCACCGTGCTGACCACCGGCACGCCCAGCCCGGTGCGCTGGGAGTGGCCCCGCCCCGATTCCTCCGCCCGGCTCGAATACCGGGTGATCGGCAGCGAGGAGTGGCTGCCGGCCGGCGAGGAGGATGGGCTGCCCCAATCCCCCTTCGGGTGGACGCCCCCCGACACGGCCGCCCGGATGCAACTGCGCCTGGTGTCGGAGACGGGTACTTTTGCGTCGGATACCTTCGCGGTGGCGCCGGCCCTTACCCTCCGGGAAGGGTACCGCTGCGGCGAAGAACTGATGCTCTACTGGTCGCCGGCGCCGGGCGCCTCGGGGTACCAGCTCTACCGCCTCGGCGACCAGTACATGGAGCCTTTGCTGACCACGACCGACACCCTGGTGACCCTCAACCCGGGCCGCGACTCGGTGTACTACGCGGTGGCTCCGTTATTCGGGGGCACGGCCGGGCCGCGGGGCAATACCGCCGTTTCCACCCGGGCTGCCTCGGCCTGCTACGTGGTGTCGCTGCTGCCCCGCCAACTGGTTACCGACACGGTGCTCCTGGACCTGGAAGTGGGCACTACCTACCAGTTGCGTTCGGTGCAGTTGGAACGGTGGACGAACGGTCGTTTCGAAACCGTGCAGTCGGTGTCGCCGGTAAATGCCCTGACAATGACGTTTGCCGACCCGATGCCCGCGCGGGGCGTCAACCGGTACCGCGTACGGATTGAAAATGTCCGTAACGAAATCTATTACAGCGGCGAGGAAAGCGTGTTCTACGTGCGGCAAGACCAGATCATGGTCTTCCCCAACCCCGTGCGCGGGGGCCAACCGGTGAACGTGGCCGGCGAATGGGGCGCGGCCCCCGATACGTACTACCGGCTCTACGACCACCTGGGCAAGCTGCTATTCGAACGGTGGGAAACCGGTACTCTTCACCAGATTCCAACGCACGGGTTGCGGAAGGGCATTTACCTGCTGGAGGCCCGCACCGGCAGCGCCCCCCCCGCCTTCAGCCGATTCGTGGTGCTGTAGCCGTTGCCCGGCGAAGCCCTGGTCTTGTGCCATTCACTCCTCACGCCGGCCCAAAAAAAGGCCCGCCGTACAGTTTGCGTACGACGGGCCTGAAAAAAATTTGTTGCTGCCGGTTAATTAGTTCCCATGCGAACGTGCTTGGAAAGCAGCGCCGGTATGGTAGTGTTTTTCCTGCTGGCCATGCTGCTCAGGTAATTGTTGGTACGGCCATTGCCAAATACGACGAACAGCCGGGTATCGGTGGTGCCCGGAGCAGTATAGATCCGGGAAAGGGCCAGTGATCCGCCGAAGCCTCCTCCAATTATCTGATTGGTGCCCCACAGATACTGCGGCGCATCGCTAATGAGTTTCCGAATCTGGTTGCCAGCTTCCGCATCTCCCTGGTCGGCCACCACTACGTGCGTGTACGCATTGTTGCTGAAGCCCACGAAATAGTCGCACTCGTTTTGGTTGTCATTGTCGGCCGTGCCGGCAGCTATCGGGGCTAATTTAGGAAGAACGCCCCGTGATATGCCGCGGATGGAGTAAAGCTCAGCAACGCAGTTCTGTTCGATAACCGCTTCCCGGGTGGCAGACTCTTCCGGTTGGGCAACCGGCGCTACTTCGGTTTTGTTACAGGCAGTGAAATTGAGCGCAGCGAAAGCAAACGAAAAGGCAAATGCCAGGCGTTGTACACGTTTCATAATTTGATAAATCAGTAAAATAGGTTAAGATAAAAGGAGGTAGAATAGAAGTAACATTGCAAATATATTTGATGCGCTGCGGGCAAAATTGGATAAATCGGAAGCGCCCACATTTATTTTTCATAATGCTGCGTTAACCAGCGCCGGTACCTGTAAAAATCATTGGTGAGTGCACTACAGGCAAAGTACCGGTGCGGCGACCGTCCCGCAAACCGTTTGAAATCATTGGTAAAGTGGCTTTGGTCGCAATATCCCAGGCAGTAGGCGTATTCAGTCAGGGTTTTGCCGGCAAACGGGGCGGCGGGCCGGTGACAGAGTGATTTGTAAAAACGGGTGATCTGAATGCACTCTTTGGGCGACAAACCCACGTTCCGGGTGAAAAGCGTATGGAGGGTGCGGGGTGTTACCCGCAATTGCTCCCCCAGCCTTTTTACCGTCGTGGCTCCGTTCGCCGCGTTTATCCGGGCCATGGCGGCATCCACCCGGGAGTCTCCCCTGCGGTTGCAGAAGCATTGCAGGAGGAAATTTTCCAGCCGGCTGCACCTGGCCGGAAAATGGGCGGCGGCCAACAGTTCCTCGCGGAGGGCATTCAGCTCTTTTTCCAGCCGTACACTGTCAGTCGGCGCCTCTCCATCCCATCGCAGGAGGTCTCCCACCGGCCGGCCGGTAAAGTATTGTAACCCGTGCGGTTTGAAAACAATGGCCACTTCGGAGAACCCGGCGCTTACGTAAACCCGCAGGGGTTCTTTAATCATGCCGAAGACCGCGTACCGGGGTACCTGCACCATTTCTCCCCCGGGGCCGGGGTAGGTAAATTGCCCGTTCAATACGAAGGAGAGCCCGCATTTGCCGTTGGGTACGCAGTAATAGCTTCCCCCTTCGCGGCTGGAGAGGGAATAAATGCAGTCTATGTATTTTTCGAGCAAGGGATGCGTAACCGGGTGTGAGCAGTATTCCAGGATAGCCTCGGTGGCTTGCGTGACAAATACCATGTAGCGGGGGTTGGGTGGCAGGAAAGGAAGGGGCGCCAATGCAGCAACTGAGCAATGGGCCAGGCATTCATTGCTTGGCAGCAATCATCTTTATTGCCTAAACTAAATGGACAGGATTTAGTTCTCATATAAAATAATATATTACCAATAATAAATTATTTTAATATCAAAATTAATTTAATGTTATGGTAATCACGCTGCCTTAACCCGGTGCTTCACGTTCCGCACCCAGACACTTGGGCATGCAGCCAGGGGGAATGCCCGAAAAGGCTGGCTCCGAATGGCGTGGGCCGGGACGTCCATTTCAATTATGCATCTATTGTTATATTGCGCCCATGCCCCCCCCTGCTTCTCCAAGGCCGCCGGCCGCATTCCGGTTCTGGCAAACGGCTACCGTAGCCGGCCTGTTCATCGGGTACAGCGGCTACTACCTGTGCCGTTCCAACCTGTCGGTGGCCACGCCGCTCATCATCGGGGAGTTCGGGAGCCGGGGCATCAACAAGGAAGTGATGGGGCAGCTCGCCTCGCTGGGCGTCATCTTCTACTCGGTCGGGAAGGTGATCAACGGCGTGATCGGCGACCTGGTGGGCGGCAAAAAAGTATTCCTGCTGGGCATGGCCGGCTCGGTGCTGGCTACGGTGCTGTTCGGGCTGGGCGCCGGGGCGGCCGTGTTTTTCCCGGCCTGGGCGTTTAACCGGGCGGTGCAATCCATGGGCTGGGGCGGGCTGGTGAAGGTGACGGCGGGGTGGTTTTCGTACCGGTCGTACGGCAAGATCATGGCCCTGCTCAGCTTGAGCTTCCTGTTCGGCGACGTGGTGGCGAAACTGCTGCTGGGGTCGCTCATTGCCCGGGGCCTCGACTGGCGGGAACTGTTCTTCGTGGCGGCGGCCGTGCTGGCGGTGATCGCCGTGCTCGACGTGTTCCTGGTGAAGGAGTCGCCCGAGCGGCTGGGGTTGCCCGCCCCGCCGGTAAACCCCGACAACCTTTTCACCGAACGGGGCGCCGACGAACGGGCCGGGGGTTTGCGCGAACTGCTGGTGCCCTACTTCCGCAGCCTGTCGTTCCGGCTGGTGCTGGTGATGTCGTTCGGCCTGACGGCCATCCGGGAGGCGTTCAACTTCTGGGTGCCCACCTACCTGCACGAGGTGGCCGGGATGACGGAGGGGGCGTCGTCGCAGTGGGGTTCGTTGTACCCGGTGTTCGGCATGGTGTCCATCCTGGCGGCGGGCTACCTTTCGGATACCGTGGCCCGGGGCCGCCGGGGCGTGGTGATCTTGCTGGCCCTCTTGCCGCTGACGGCCATCCTGGTCCTGATGTCGGCGGGCCTGAAGGGGGCGTGGCTGCCGCTGCTGTTCATTTCGCTGGCGGGCCTGTTGCTGCTGGGGCCGTACTCCTTCCTGGCGGGGGCCATGTCGCTGGACGCCGGGGGCCGCAAGGGTGCCGCCACGGCCGCGGGCCTCGTGGATGCATTTGGGTACGTGGGTGGCACGCTGTCACTGTGGCTCACCGGCCTGCTGGCCCAGCGGGTCGGCTGGAACGGCGCGTTTTTATTGCTGTCCCTGTTTGCCGGCCTCACGGCGGCAGCAGCGGGGGTGTTTTACTGGACGCAGGAACGGGGGAAATAAGTAGCCCACGGTTTCGTACGTGATTAGCGTTTGAGACTGGACGCTTGGCGCAAAGATCACCACTGGTTCAAGCGTCCGTATGTGATTAGCGTATGTGCATATTTGAGGCACTTAGGGGTGGTGATGGGTGGGTTGTGGTGGGTGGTAACAGGAAGGGTGGAGATAGGATGGGGATTGGTTGAAGATGCGTAAGTGGGGTTTGTTCTTTTTGGCATTGCCCCAAAAAGAACCAAAAAGGTCTAGGCCCAATGATGCTTCCCCCCGCCAGGCAACCCGCCCCTCGCCATTGGGCCGGGCCCACGCGCCGCGACACCACCGGTGCCGAAACAACGATACCAACGCGTAAGGAAGGGGGCGTGCTTACTGCCTGGCTACACACTGCGTATCCACAAGGCAAGGCGCGAAGCACATACAAGCGTCCACGCTTGAACCCCTCCACCGAAATTGAAGCAGGTGCAGCCGATGGGTACGAGAGCAAGCGTCCACGCTTGCCGATTGAAGTTGTGCTTTACAAAGGAATGAACCAAGCGTGGACGTTTGGGGAAGAGACCTAGCGAATGCGGGGATGCGTAGATTGGCCAAGGCAAGGTTCAAGCGTGGACGCTTGAACCAGTTGCATCCGGTGTTGAACGCTAATCACGTACTCAACCGTGGGTACCGGGTATGATGGGGTCTGGTAACGGTTTTAACCGTTTTGATGGCAAGCGCACGCGCATCGGAAGGCGTAAACGGTTGAAACCGTTGGATACCGATGGGTGCCGGTACCCACGGTTGAAACTGTGGGCTGTGGATCACACCGTTCCAGTACGCAATTGAAACCGTGGGCTTACATCGCCAATCCTGCCGCGTCACGCGTGAACTGCTTTGACCGGGTATCTTTCTTTAATCAATCACTTTGCCCTCGGGCGTTTCGACCTTGTAGATGAAGTACTTGGTGTCGCCGCGGAAGTCGAACTGCACGAATTTTTCGTTGTAATAGAGTTTGAGGCGTTTGCCGCTCAGGGAGGCGTCTTCGAGGGCCTTGCGGACGCCCTGCTCGGAGTTGTCCACCGAAAAATCCCACAGGGAAGATGCCGGGCTGCCGGTCTCGCCGGAGAAGCCGCCCAGGTTGAGCTGTCCTTCCGTCGTCTTGAACACAACGCCCCGTTCGCTGAGCTTTACCACGGTGCCCGCCCGGCTGCCGCTGCTGTAGTTGCCCATCAGGTAGAATCCTAAAAATATGAGGCCCAGTAACAACAGGCCGCCGAGTATAAACCAAACAATGCGCATCTTATGATTATTTTTTATGCGGACCATCCCACCGGATGCCGCCTTCCGGTTTTACAATTTGCCTCTACAAACGAAATCGCCCCGAAAATGTTGGTTACCCCAACCCCCACCTGAATCGCCCCAATCCCCCCCTCCTCCACGCCCAATCCCTTCATCATGCAATCATGTTCATCCTGTACATCATGGTTTTACTTGGACCGGATCGCAATCACCGGGTCCAGGCGGGCGGCCGACGCGGCGGGAAGGATGCCCGACAAGATGCCGATGATGCTCGACACGCTGAGCCCCAGGATGATGTTTTTGGCCGAAAGCACCACTTCAAGGTCGCCGAACGGGATGAACGTGATGAGGTAGACGATCAGCAGGCCCATTGCCCCGCCCAGCACGCTCAGGAACACGGCTTCGAACAGGAACTGGAAGAGGATGAAGTAGTTTTTGGCCCCCAGCGCCTTCTGGATGCCGATGATGTTGGTGCGCTCCTTCACCGACACGAACATGATGTTGGAGATGCCGAAGCCCCCGACCAGGATGGAGAAACTGCCGATGACCCAGCCGGCAATGGTGAGCACGCTGAACACGCCCTCCACGGCCTGCATGACCATCTCGGAGCGGTTGATGGAAAAGTTGTCTTCTTCGATGGGCCGCAGCCCCCGCCGCGACCGCAGCAGGCCGATCAGTTCGGCTTCGAGCTGGTCCATGTTGGGGTCGGCTTCCAGCCCCTTGGCCACGATGTTGGGCTCCGACCAGCGGGTGTGGAACAGCTTTTCGAAGGTCTTGTAGGGCACAAAGCAGGTATTGTCGAAGTCGGGGCCGCCCAGCACGCCGTTGCCCTGCCGGACGAGGGTGCCCACCACCGTAAATTTGAGCCCCTTCACCTTAAAGGTTTTGCCCACGGGGTTGAGGCCCGGGAACAGGGCCTCGGCAATGTTGTGGCCCACAACGGCTACCTCGCGGCCCGACTCCTGTTCGAGGGGCGTAAAGTAGCGGCCGTCGGCGAAGGGAATCTCCACCACCCGGTCGTAATTTTCGGAGGCGCCCCACACGTTGACGCCCTGGATGCTGTTGCTGCCGTTTTTGAAAGTCTGGTTGCCCTGGTCGTCCATGATGGCCATGGCGTCGGTGTTGGACACGTACCGGGTCAGGTAGCGGTACTCGTTGTAGTTTACCGCCGGACGGTTGAAGTACTTCCACCACGGGGTGCTGGGCGTGAAAATAAAGGGCCACTTGGAAACGTAGATCGTCTTTTCGCCCAGGAAAGACATGCCTTTCTTGACGCCCTTCTCCAGCGAATCCACGACGGTGAAGACGGCGATGATGGCGAAAATTCCGATGGTCACCCCCAGCAGCGACAACGTGGTGCGCAGCAGGTTGGAACGCAACGCCTGCCAGGCGAACCGGAAACTTTCGTACGTAAGCCGGATGAAGATCATAGTGGGTATTGGGGATTGAGAAATGGGGATTGGGTACTGCCGACTGCTTATTGGCTGTTGAGAAATGGGCCGTTTCCCAAGTTCGCCACCGCCGGCCGATTGTCCAAACAAAATGTGAAGGGTGGCATAAATGGGAGACGGGAGAACTGAATCGCAAGGCTCGCAATGGAGACGCAAAGGGCGCAGAAATAAGGCAGGCGTCGCATCGCGGAAAGGCGACGCCTGCCACCAGACGATAAAGCATGCCATATTATACCGCTCTTTTCTCCGTGTCTCCGTGGTCAATCTTATTCCCACGGTTCGGGAGTGTGCGGCTCTCCAACCAAAGTAGCTCCCCGCCCGTAAACCCCTTATCCTGCCCATTTTTATGGCTTCCCCAAAAATGTTTACTTCCAACCCTTCCAAGAAGTGCTTATTTTGCGTACTTATCAGAAAGGGGTGAGTCTCTAACTCCCTAATTCTCAAACTCTCTAACTCCTAAATTCTCTAACTCCCGACATGGAAAATCCGGTTATCATTCTGGGCGCCAAAGGGCTGGGGGCGGTGGCCCTCGAAATTTTCCAGAGCAACGACGTGGTGGTCTACTGCTTCCTGGACGACGACGCGTCCCTGCACGGCACGGAAGTCAACGAAGTGTCCGTGATGGGCAGCACCGACGACGAAGGGTACCTCAAACTCATCGGCAAGAAGTGCGAGGCGTTCGTGGCCTCCGACGACAACAAGTACCGCAAGAGCCTCACGGAGATGCTGCTGGAACGGCGCAACATGATGCCCGTCAATGCCATTCACGCCCGGGCGTACGTGTCGGCCACGGCCTCGCTGGGGCACGGCAACCTGATTGCTGCCGGCGCCGTCATCGGAACGGGGGCCAAGGTGGGCAACCACTGCGTGCTGCACGCCACCAGCCTGGTGGATTATTCGGCCAAGGTGGGCGACTTTGTGCAGGTGGGGGCCGGCAGCGTGATCAACAGCGGCGCTACTGTGGAAGACGGCGCCTTCATCGGCTCGGGCGTCACGGTGGTTTCGGGCGTTACCATTGGCCGCAATGCGCGGGTCGGGGCGGGATCAGTGGTGGTCGAGAGCGTTAAAAACAACGCCACCGTCTTCGGCAACCCGGCCGTGCCGCTGGGGTCGAAGTAGGCTTTTTGCTGTACGTCCTACCGCTTTTGCGTTTGTTCCGGTCTTTTAACATTTGTCTTCTCCCGTGTCCGCACCCTTACCCGTAACCCAATTCCTGGAAAAAGCCGGGCACTTGCCCGTGATCGACGTGCGTTCGCCGGGCGAATTTGCCCACGGCCACATTCCGGGGGCTTTCAACATCCCCCTGTTTGACGACGATGAACGCGCCAAGGTGGGCACCCGCTATAAACGCGCCGGCCGCGACGCCGCCGTGCTCACCGGCCTGGAACTGATCGGCCCCAAGCTGGCTTCCTTCGTGAAGCAGTCGCGCCGGCTGTCGCCCGACGGCGAGGTGCTGGTGCACTGCTGGCGGGGCGGCATGCGCAGCGCTTCGTTTGCCTGGCTGCTGGAAACGGCCGGCCTCCGCGTGGCGGGTACGCTCCGGCAGGGCTACAAGGCTTTCCGGCAGGAGGCGCTGCAAGCTTTCGAAAAACCGCTGCCGCTGGTGATTCTCGGCGGCCAGACGGGCAGCGGCAAAACGGAAATTCTGCACTGCCTCCGCGGGCTGGGCGAACAGGTGGTAGACCTGGAAGGGCTGGCCCACCACAAGGGTTCTTCGTTCGGGGCCATCGGCGAAGCGCCGCAGCCCACGGTGGAACAATTTGAGAACGAACTGTTTGCCGCGCTCTGCCCCCTCGACTTGGGGCGCCGCATCTGGCTGGAAGACGAAAGCGTCACCATCGGCACGGTGCGCATTCCGCACCCTTTCTTCGCGCAGATGCGCCGGGCGCCGGTCCTCTTCCTGGAGGTGCCCAAGGCGGAACGCATCGGCCGGCTGGTGCAGATGTACACGGGTTGCGACGACGGGCTGCTGGCCGAAGCCGTGGAACGCATCCACAAACGCCTCGGCGGGCAGCACCATGCCCGGGCCATGCAGGCGCTTGCGGGGGGCGATTACGCCACGGTGGCCGACGTTACGCTCTCTTACTACGACAAGGCGTACCTGTTTGGCCTCTCCAAGCGCGACCCCAAGACCGTCCACCACCTGCCCGTGGCGGGCCTCTCCCCCGAGGAGATTGCCCGGCGGCTGGTGCAGCACGCGGAGGAGTTACTTCATGCCGCTGCTACCCATTCCTCACCCGGATCGCATCCCGGATTTCGGTGAGCAGGATTTCTTCCCGGGTGGGGGCGGGCGGCATGGCCGGCGGGTTGGCCGCTTCCTTGCGGCGCAGGGTATTGGCTCCCTTCACCAGCACGAACACGGCAAAGGCGACGATCATGAAGGTGATTACGTTCTGGATGAAGTTGCCGTAGGCAATCACGGCACCGGCCTTGCGGGCCGCCTCCAGGTCCTTGATGCCGGCGGTGCTGCTGTCGAGCGACAGGAACAGGTTTTTGAAGTCGATGTTCTTGAGCACCTTGCCGATGGGCGGCATGACAATGTCGTTGACCAACGAGTTGACCACCGTACCGAAGGCCGCGCCGATGATGATGCCCACGGCCAGGTCCAACACATTGCCCTTAATGGCAAATTCTTTGAATTCCTTGAAAAATCCCATAATAGCAGCGGTTAGTAAGTGGTAAGTATCGGTGTTATTGTTTCTCTTGAATTTCCACGTCCTTGTACTGCACATGCATGTCCTGACCGCCGTGGAGTTGGAGGGCGAGGCGGCCGGCCCGGCGGCCCGGGTCATTGGAAAGCTTTGCGGTCTGGTGGCCGTTGAGCCACACGGTGACGTTGCCGCCCACGGCCGACACGGTCAGTTGGTTCCATTCCTGGGCGCCCTTGCTGTCGAGTTTGGTCCACTTGTGGACGTCGGCGGTGTCGGGTTTGGCGACCCACTCACGGCCGCCTGTTTCGTAGAGGCCGCCGGTTTCCCACTGGTCGTCTACCTCCGCCTGGAAGCCGTTGACGCCTACGGTCCCGCCCACCTCGTCTACCCGGAAGTAGAAGCCGCTGTCGCCCTTGAGCACCTTAAATTTGAGCCGGGCCACGAAATCCCGGTACGTTTTGTCGGTCACCAGCAGGCCGTGCCGGGGGTCAGACTTCGGGCTGGTGCCCACAATGGCGCTGTCCTTTACTTCCCACCCGCCACCGGGGATGGTGTGCCAGCCCGTGAGGGTTTTGCCATCGAACAGCGGCGTCCATTTGCCTCGCTGCGGGGGTGATGCCGGCTGGGTGAGCAGGGCGAAAAACCAGGAGAAGATGAAGGGGATAAAGGTGAGCATGATGGGTTGTGGATTCGGGTAGTTGACCTTTTCAGTATTACAGCAGGTGCGTAAACAACTCAAATGACGACAGGGAAAGTACCGCGGGGATTGGTGGTTGGCAGACGGATACCAGAATTTGTACCGTCCCGTAAGGACGCAAGCAACCGATTAGTTGTCATTGCCCGATGACCGGCGAACTCCTGGCCGGTACACGCCCAACCAGGTTGTCATGCGTTTCACCAGCCTCTCTACCCCTCACCGTCATTCTGAAAGGACCTTCGTCGTGAGAGGTGAGGTTAGCCC
>CADCTQ010000264.1:8120-14432 GCA_902805615.1 uncultured Cytophagales bacterium | reverse complement strand
CTTGCTTGTTGAGTGCGGAAATCCTTGGAGGTGCCGTACCGTTCGATCCCGCAGATGGTGCCCGAAGCGCATTTGCTTGAATGATCTTCAGGATGTGTCGTACCATTCGATCCCGCAGATGGGAAGTGGACTTAAATTGGGCTGATGATCTGGTTGCAGGATGTAGCCACGAAGACACAAAGGCACCAAGGTTCACCAGGGAAGCCGCTTTGTGTTCCTTGGTGTCTTCGTGGCTTCGTGGCCCAACATGCCGTCTTCGCTGTTGATCGAGAGAAAATCTGCGCAATCCAACGCTGCGGCACCTCTCAGGAATCATTCGAGCAAAAACGCTTCGCACACCATCTGCAGTATCCTACCCACGGCACCTCCTGCAAATCCTTCGAGCAAAACCGGTACGCACCCATCTGCGGGATCGAACGGTACGGCACCTCCAAGGATTTCCGCACTCAACAAGCAAGCGAACCTCAATCTGCGTTCATCTGCGCCCTGATCCGCGTCAATCTGCGAGAAACCCTTCTTTATTCCTTCCCCAACTCCCCTGCGAAATCCCCGAGAAACTTTTCTTTTCCTTCCTGCGGAATCAGCCAGAAACCCTCCTCCCTCGTCCTGCCATGCAATGCATTACTCTCCACCCGTCAATGCCGATTCAAAGCGTTTCGAGGGTGTGACGCGTGAGGTCGGAGACCTGGTCGCCGGTATTGAGGGTGCCCGCGGGCTCAAACAGCATGACGTGTACTTCCTCATCCGCCACCGGACGGTGCTCGGTGCCTTTGGGAATGATGATGAAGTCACCGGCGGCGAGGGAAACCGTTTTGTCGCGCAGTTCCATCCGGAAGGCGCCGCGCACCACCAGGAACATTTCGTCTTCGTGGTCGTGCTTGTGCCACACGAATTCGCCCCGGAACTTGACCAGTTTTACGTGCTGGCCGTTGAGTTCACCCACAATGCGCGGGTTCCAGTGGTCGGCAAACTGGCCCAACTTCTCGGCAATGTTTACTTTCTCGGGGGTCATGGGAGAGGGGAGGTTAAGAGGGAAGAATGACTTTCAAGGTGGATACGGAGCGGCTACAAGGAGTCAGCTTGTAAGGCTAATCAGCAATCCCGCTCAGGATTTCGCGCAGCAAAGTTACACTGCTTTCAATCGTGCCATTTACGGTTGTCGTCATTTTCAAGACAAAGGGACTGCGGTCCGGTTGCTGCATGTGCGTTTGCAAGATGCCGCAAATTCTGCTCTTTAGTTGGTCATTGCTTTCCATAATATCCCGGATGCTTCTTCCGAACACCCGGGCTGCAATGACGTCACGGCCTTCTTCGATGCGGTCGAGCAGATCGAAGTGCCGGTCGTAAAAAAGGTCCGTCTCGATGTCAAAGTAGTAAAGGATAATGAGGGCGATGTCACCCGGGTCGTTGGTCCTGCTTTCCGGCCGGTCATCGTAAGCAATAAGTTTCAGCAGTACAATGGCGGGCAGCGTGGCTACGCGGTACGTACTGCCGTCAATTTCTACCTGGCTCACGCCTGCTGTCGCTACTTCTTTAAAGCCATTTACCCGGATTGCGTGCAGACCCATTCCTTCCACGGCAACCCCGTCGTTTAATTCTATGGCACCAAACGGTAAAATGTCAATTGTTGTACCTTCCCGGCTTGTGAGGGCAAAAGCATTCCCCGTGACTTCCCTGAAACCGTGGTCCGCCTTCAGGATTGCCTTTACGCGGTCAAACTGTTCTTTCCCGGCCACCAGGGCGGCAAAGTCCACATCCCTGGTCGCGCGGCTGACTTTGGATTCTTTTGAAAACCAAATGTCCTTCGCCAACGCGCCAATGAGGTAGTAAAAGTCAATGTCCGCTTTCTTAAATGCTTCTTCGAGCGTAGCAAACAGTTCTTTCAGCCCCTGCTGCCTCAATTTATTCAAATCTATCTTTGAAGGCATCGTAGATCAGTTGAGCGGTATCCTGGCATCTTTTGTCGTTGGTGTTAATCAGGTCCGTGTAGGCCAGCAGGGGGGGCACCACGTTGGTGTTTACCTCATCATCACTCCAAAACTTTTCGTATGCCTCCACAAAGCCGTTGGCATCGGGCACCAACCGGTAATTGCTCATCAGTTCGGTTTTGGTTTCCAGCGTATACACCGTGAGCGTTGCCGGCTTTAAATAATTGGTGTATAAATCACCCGCCGCTTCACCACCCCACCGGCTTTTCGCGTTTTTGAGCGCGATGTTTCGCCAGTTGTCGAAATCCTCCGCCTTTAAAAAACGGAATCTGCCCATCGCCAGGCTTGGTTTCAACCGTTCCTCGTACGCCTCCAGCCACCGGTCAAGCAACGCCCTTTTGTTCGTTAGCCGGTATTCATTTTGATTGAACTTGACCAGGAAACCCCTTTCTCTGAGCCCATTGAAAACGTAATTTACCTGCCCGAGGGCGACGCCCGATCTGGCGGCAATTTCCCGGTACGAAAGATGCAACGACGTCTCGTCGAGCAAAAAGTGAAACACTACTTTCAAACCCGTTTTGGTGAAAGCCCGGTTGGGCCTCTCCGGAACGGTTTTCACTTTACCGGTGCCGGCCGGCTGTTGATGATCAACCCAGATGAGCAGGCCATTTCGGCGAATCCACGCATTGCCATTGGCTTCTAGATAGGCAATGCCGTTCTCCCTAAGCTCCGCTTTCAGCTTGGGAAAAATTTTTCCGGCAATTACCATGAAGGGCTGGTATTGCTTCGCCAAAGTCAGTAGCTGGGGCAGATGGTGGTTTCTGAGTTCTTTCTTCACCTCCGCGTAGAGTTTGATCTGATGGGCGTCGAGCGTCAGTTCCAGCACCCCGTCTACCCGGCCCCGCCCCGACCCTGGCACGCGCCCCGGCTCGGGTTGGGTCCACAACCCCTTAGCGTGGGCAACCGTTTCCAGGTTTTCCAACGCCGATTGCAGCAGATCCTCCACTTCTTTTTCTTTGTTCATTTCTGGCGTGCGTTCACGAAACGTGAACAACAGGAATTTGTGAACAAAGGTAGCAAACTATTTGGAGTTTCCCCTTATCAGTGGGGGAGAAGGCATGTACTTCCGTTATGAAAGGAAATGGTGGTGCTGCTTACCGGAACAGCTTGGCGTCGGCCCAGAAGGTGCCGAAGGGAACCAGCGAGGCCAGCAGGGCCAGCAGCATTTTTTTGAACGACCAGCCGTGTTCGATCTTCACCTGGATCACCAGCAGCACGTACAGCACAAACAGCAGGCCGTGCGCCATGCCCACCACCCGCACCGTTTCGGGCAGGCCGAAGAAATACTTGAGCGGCATGGCAATGGCCAGCAGCACCAGGAACGAAACGCCTTCCGCGAAACCGATGATCCGCAGGCGGCCGAGTTGGGTTTTTACTAAATCAAACATGAGGACGAGGAGTTGATAACCGTGGGCGGACCGGAGCCGGCCGCTAAAATAACAACAGAAACGGCGGGCAAAAAATCGCAAACCCGAAAGGTTTCCGAAACCTTTCGGGTTTTTCCGCTACCCGCACAACCGCCGCCGGTACTCGTCGAGTACGCGTTGAACGCCCTTTTCAATGGCCGCAAGGTTCGTCTCGGTCAGGTACCGTTCGTCGGCGCCGCTGAGCACTTTGGCCACCGTGGTCCGGTTGCGCGGCGGCTCCGAAAAGTCCGTGATTTTCTGAATGTCTATCCCAAAAGCTTCTTTCAACTCCCGTACGGCTGCCAGCCGCGTTCTTAAATCAGTTTCCATTCACTTTTCTGTTTCACGCAAAGGATGCAAAGTAAAGAACTGAACCGCAAAGATCGCAAAGGAGGAACGCAAAGGGCGCAAAGCAATACGCGTACTCCTGGCGGTCCTTGCGTCTCCTTTGCGATCCTTGCGGTTCAGTTCCTTCTCACTCCTCGCTTCTCGCTCCTTTTTCCTCTGTGTTCTCTGTGCCCTCTGCGGTTAAGCTTCTCCGGTCTCCCGCCTGCCGCGTCTATTCGCTGCGCAGGCTCCTGACGGGGTCGCGCAGGGCCGCGCGGATGGCCTGGTAACTCACCGTGAGCAGCGTAACCGCCAACGCCCCGGCTCCCGACAAGACAAAAATCCACGCCGGAATGTCGGTCCGGTACGCGTACTGGTCCAGCCACCCCGAGAGGAAATAGTACGCCAACGGGGCGCTGATCAGGAACGCAACCAGGACCGGGTACAGGAACTCTCCGGAGAGCAGGCCCCACAGGGTAAATACGCCCGCCCCCATTACCTTGCGGATGCCGATCTCCTTGGTCCGCTGCTCGGCCACGAAGGAAGCCAGGCCAAACAAGCCCAGGCAGGAGATGGCAATGGCCAGCCCGGCAAAGGCCGTTGCCAGCGTGCCGATCCGCTGCTCGGCGGCAAACTTGAGGGCGTACTGCTGGTCCAGGAACCGGTAATCGAAGGGACTGCCGGGACTGCGTTGTTTGAACACGGCTTCCACTTTGGCCAGGGCGTCCCCGGTGGGCAGCGTGGGGGAAAGCTTGACGTTGACCACTCCCGCCCAGTAGTACGAGAGGACGAAAACGGTGGGATACACCGGGTCGTAGGGGGAGTTCATCACCATGTCCTTGATGATGCCGAGCACCTTGTAAGGCCGGCCATCCCATTTCACCGTCTTGCCCACGGGGTCGGCCAGGCCCATGTATTTCGCCCCCGTTTCGTTGAGTACCAGCCCCGCCGAGTCACTGGCAAACGTCCGGGAAAAGTCGCGGCCCGCCACGAACTGCCAGCCCATCGTGTTGCCAAAGTCGTGCGTGACGGCCACCGTGCCGAAGTTGGGCTGGAAAGCCGGGTCTTTCCCTTCCCATTCAAAACCACCGTTTTGGGAGACGAGGTCCGTCGCCGGCGCCGAGGAGGTGGACATTTCCACGACGGCTCCCGTCGCCAGCAGCTCACTGCGGAGGGTGTTGTACTGGCCGAACAATTCGGGCGTATTCATGGCTACCGTCACCACGCCCCGCGTGTCGTACCCCAACGGCCGGTTCCGGGCGTGCTGGATCTGCCGGAACACCACCAGCGTCCCGATGATGAGGGTGACCGACACCGTGAACTGCACCACCACCAGCACTTTGCGCGGCCCGACGGCCAGGCGGCCCGCCCGGAACGTACCCTTGAGCACCTTTACCGGCTCGAAGGCCGACAAATACAGGGCCGGGTAACTGCCCGCCACGCCGCCCGTGAACAGGATGAACAGCAGGCCGGCCCCCCAGAAATAGCCGTTGGACAAAGGCAGCACCATCTGCTTGTCGGCCAGTTGGTTGAAAGCAGGCAGCAGGAGTACCACCAGGAGCAGCGCCCCCACGAACGAGAGGGCTACCACCAGCAGCGACTCGCCGAAGAACTGGCCGATCAGTTGCCCCCGCAGGGAACCCATCGTTTTGCGGATGCCCACCTCTTTTGCCCGCTTTTCGCTGCGGGCCGTGGCCAGGTTCATGAAGTTGATGCAGGCCAGCAGCAGCACAAACCCGCCGACAATGCCAAACAGCCACACGTATTCGATGCGGCCGCCTGCTTTGCCGGTTTGGTCCCACGTCCCGTACAAATGCCACTTCGACATCGGGTGCACCAGCACGGCCGGTTTGGACGGGGCCGGCCCGGGAACGTGCTTGGCGGTCAGGTTTTTGATTTTGGCCGAAACGGCGGCGAAGTCGGCGCGGGGAGCCAGTTGCACCAGGACCTGCCAGGAGGTGTTCGTCCAGTCCCCCGCTTGCTGGGCCTGCCTTACGAAATCATCCGAGGCGACGTACAACGCCCAGGGGGCCATGAACGTCATTTCCTTGAACCCGGTGTTGTAGGGAAAGTCTTCGTACACCCCCGTCACTTTTACGTCGAGCTTGTTGTCAATGCGGATGATTTTGTCGAGGGCTTTTTCCGCCCCGAACAGGGCCTGGGCGGCCGACGCCGACAGCATCACCGAGGCCGGGTCGCGGAGACCGTCGCGGGTGCCGGCCAGCATCCGGGGCGTGAGCATGTGCGGCGCCCCGGGACTCAGGTAGTTGCCCGTCCGGGTAAATTTCTTGTCGCCGTACGCCAGGATGTGCTCTTTGGTCCACGACGACAGGATGACGTGCTCAAAATCGGAGGCGTACGCGGTGCGCAGTGCTTCGCCCATCGGCACGGGCAGGAATGGGGACGTAACCACTGTTCCGTCCTGGTCATTGGTGAATTGCTGCATCACCTGCCCGATGCGGGCGTAATGAGTGAAGTACTTGTTGTAGGACAACTCGTCCCACACCCAGAGCCCGATGAGCAGGGCCACGGCCATGCCGGCGGCCAGCCCGCCGATGTTGATGGCGGCGTAGCCTTTGTGCCGGCGCCAT
>CADCTQ010000264.1:0-8110 GCA_902805615.1 uncultured Cytophagales bacterium | reverse complement strand
CGATCACGAAGTAGTTGGAAAGCATGTCGAAAGGAGTGAGGGTTCGGGGATAAGGAGGATGGGAATAACCAGGGACCGTGGATTTCCGGAAGGGCACGGGCCGGAGAAATCCGAGTACGTGGAACCAGTACCGGCGCCGGGCCCGGGCAAGCCCCGCCTGCCGGACCCAGTCCGCAAACAATTCTTCCAGGTCGCCTTCGAGTTCTTCGGACTGGTCGGGCGGGCAGCGCCACCGGAGCAGGCGCCGGGCCAGGCGGGGAGGAGCAGGGGCTTTGGCGTAGGTCATGGGGGTACGGTGAGAAAAAGGGAGACCGGAGGAAGGGAGACGGGACACCGGAGGATAGGACCGCAAAGGGCGCAAAGGAGACGCAAAGACCGCCAGCAATACGCGTATTCCTTTGCGCCGCAATCCTGTTGATCTTTTAATCCGGTAAATCCTGATCCCTACTCCGCCCGCAGCGATTTGACCGGGTTGGTCAGGGACGCCCGGATGGCCTGTGCGCCCACGGTCAGCAGGGCGATGAGCAGGGCCACGCCGCCGGCCAGGACGTACAGCCACCAGCTGATGCTGACGCGGTACGCAAACGCCTGGAGCCACCGGTCCATCAGCCACCAGCCCAGGGGCCACGCGATCACGTTTGCCACCAGCACCAGTTTGAGGAAGTCGCCGGCCAGCAGCATCGTCAACCCCGAGCCCGACGCGCCGAGGATTTTCCGGATGCCGATCTCCCGGGTCCGCTGCTCGACCGTGTAGGCCATGAGCCCGTAGAGCCCCAGGCAGGCGATCAGGATGGCAATGCCCGTAAAGTAACCCACCATCCCGAACACCCGCCGCTCGGCCTGGTAGTTGCGCTGGAAGTCCTGGTCGAGGAACGAATAGGCGAACGGCGCGGCCGGGTTGATCTGTTGCCAGTGCTTTTCCAGCGACGCCAGCAGGGAGGGCAACCGGGCCACGTCCACGCGGGCCACCAGGTAGGCGGGCGGCGCCGCGAAGGGACTGCCCTGCCGCACGAAACCATAGGGCGTGATGGGCTGGTGCAGGCTCTGGAAGTGGAAGTCCTTCACCACCCCGATCACCCGGTAAGGCTGCGTCTGGCTCCCCAGGTCAAAGAGCAGGGGTTTGCCGATGGCCGCCTCGGGCGTGTACCCCAGGGCCCGCACGGCCGTCTCGTTGAGGACGATGGCCGGCTGACTTCGGCTGGTGTCGGCGGGAATGCGGGCGGAAAAGGAGCGGCCGGCCACGAGGGTAAAACCCAGGTTTTCGGTAAAGCCCACGTCTACCGCGTTCAGCGTCACGTGCCGGGCCTCTTTCACGTGCTTGCCCGGGATGCGCAGGGGAATGGACACCATGGCCGGCTGGCCGGGATACGTAGCCCCGCCGCTGGCCGCCACCACGCCGGGCAACTGCTCGATGGTTTGCTTGTAAATGGGGTAGGAGGCCTGGGCCTCTTCCGTAGGCAGGGGAATCACCAGTTGCTGGTGCTGCGCGAACCCCAGCGGCTGGCTGGTGAGGTAACGCATCTGCTTGTGGATCACCAGCGTGGAGAGCACCAGCCCGATGAAGATGACGAACTGGAACACAACCAGCCCCCGCCGGAACCGCACGGCCGGGATGCTGCTCACGAACTTGCCCTTCAGCACCCCTACCGGCTGGAAGGAGGACAGGTAGAATGCGGGGTAGCTGCCGGCCAGCAGTCCCGTGACCACCGCCAGCCCCAGCAGCCAGCCCACCAGGGAGAAGTCCCGGGCGGGGGAAAAGGTCAGCGGCTGGCCCACCAGTTCGCTGAATGCCGGCAGGGCCAGCGCGGCCAGGCCGACGGCCAGCACGAGGGACAACAGGCTCATCAGCACCGACTCGCCCAGGAACTGCACGACCAGCGCCCCTTTTTCGCCCCCCATCACCTTGCGGATGCCCACTTCGCGGGCCCTCCGGGTGGCGCGGGCCGTGGACAGGTTCATGAAATTGATGCAGGCCAGCAGCAGCGTGAAGGCGGCAATGGAAGCCAGCACGTAGAGGTAGGTCACGCTGCCGTTGACGCCGATCTCGCCGTACAGGGCCGACTCCAGGTGAATGCTGGCGACGGGTTGCAGGAAGAGGACGCGCCGCAGGCCGGCCGCCGCCAGGTCGGCGCCGCCGTGCCGCTGCAGGAAGGCGGGCAACTTGGCTTCCAGGGCTTGCGGGCTGGCCCCCGGCCGGAGCTTGACGTACGTGTGAAACAGGGTGTTGACGGCCCAGTTGGTCTGGCTGCTCACCGACCGGCCGAACGCCCCGCTGGGCAGGGCGGTGAAAAAGTTGGCGTCAATGTGGGAAGGGCCGCCCGGTTCGAATACGCCCGTGACCCGGTAGTCCGTCTTGCCGTACTTGTTGCTGATGCGCACGACTTTCCCCACCGGGTTGCCCGCGCCGAACAGTTTGCGCGACAGGACCGCCGAAAGCACGACCGTATTGGGTTCGGCCAGCGCCGCGCGGGCGTCGCCGTGGACGAACGGGTAGTTGAAGATCCGGAAGAAGGAAGAATCTACCATGTAGCCTTTCGTTTCGGAAAAAGGCGTGAAATTCCGTCCGCCCTCCAGGCGCTGAAGCGTGTGTTTGTCCACTTCCGGGGGCACCAGCAAACGGGCCGTGGCTTCCACTTCGGGAAATTCCCGTCCCAGCGCCGCCGCAACCGGCGCCGCCAGCAGGGCCGACGGCGTACGCTGGTCGCCGAAGTACACTTCGTTGGCTACCCGGTACAACTGTTCGTGGTCCTGCCACTGCCGGTCGTAGCGGGTTTCGGCCCGGATGAACAGGCCAATGAGCAGGCAGCAAGCCATGCCGGTCGAAAGCCCCAGCAGGTTGATGAGCGAAGATGCTTTGTGTTTGAGCAAATTCCGCCGGGCAATGTTCCAATAATTACGCAGCATATCGAAAGGAGTAAGGGTGTGGCGATAAAGAGGTTGGAAGTAAGGCCGGGCCGCCGGTTGGCGGAAGGGCACGGGCCGCAGAAACCCCAGCACGTGGAACCAGTACCGGTACCGGGCACGGGCAAGCCCCGACTGCCGGACCCAGTCCGCAAACAATTCTTCCAGGTCGCCTTCGAGTTCTTCCAGCTGGTCGGCCGGGCAGCGCCACCGGAGCAGGCGTCTGGCCAGGCGCGGCGGAGCGGGGGTTGGCGGGTGGTTCATGGCGTGATGGGTGGGGGGAATGGACGCGAATACTAAAGCTCAGAGGGGCCGGGGGATGAGTTGCCAGTACGACTCCCGGATTTGCCGGATTTCGGTCAGGGCCGCGCTGCCCGCCGCCGTCATGGTGAAGAGCCGTTTTCGCCGGCCACCCCGCACGGCCGTGGCCCCGCCCACCTGGGACGTGACCAGGCCCTTTTCTTCCAGCCGGTACAGGGCAATGTGCACGGCGCTCAAGCTCACCTCGCGGCCGGTGCGCTCCTTGAGTTCCCCGGTGATGGCCGCCGCGTACGCTTCCCCGCTGTTGACGGCTACCGACAGCAGGACCAGTTCTTCAAATTCGCCCAGGTAATTTCGTGACATGCGCCGAGTCGTGACAATCCGATGAATCGCGGAAGAACCGGACCGGCGGGAAAAAGGGCCCGTCCGATTATCCTCACATTTGCTAAGCAAATACGTTGCCAGGGATGGGCAAGTGGCGCCAGGGCGAAACGGAGGGCTTTTTGGCCCCGTGCCGGGCTTGTCCCCTGTGCGGTAGCGGACGCAGACTGTCCGCCCCGCAACGGCCGGACGGTCCAATTCAGTAAGGTATGTGCTTAGCGGGTGGTATGAGATGCGTCATTGCGAGGAAAGGGGGCTGGCTTTGGGGTGGGCATGACGAAGCAATCTCACCCGGAGAGGCGCCAAAGGCCAGAGAAGGCTCTAATGCTGAAGTGTCAGGTGTAAGAACTTAACCCCACCGGTAACGGCGTTTGGCGCCTATCCGGGTGAGATTGCTTCGTCGCCCTGCCCGCTTGGCAACCCTGCTCCTCGCAATGACGCACCTCATACAACCCGCTCATCTCATATCTCATACATCAAAGTCCATCCCTCAATTCATCCGCATGATCAAATCCATCAAGCCCATCAAGGTCCATCAAGCCCATCAAGGTTTTATTTTGCCCCCCTCTGCAACCTTCCGGCCGATTGGCGGTAAAAAAGAGCATGAATCCTCACCACCCCGTCCGCCTTGCCGCCTCGTCCGCCCCGATGCGGGCCACCGCTGCGCCCATTTTGTTCCTGCTGGCGGCCTTGCTGCCGGTTTTCCTGGGCGCCTGCGGGGGTTCGGGCAGCAGTGCTTCGGGAGGTGCCAAGCGGCTGCGCCTCGAAGTCGGCAAGATCAAGGAGGTAGACTTCCGCCTCGGCCCCGACACCACGCTGCACCTCTACAGTTCGTCGGACAACAAGGAGATCGTGGACGTGTCCCGCGCCGAGTCGTCCCCCGACGACGTGGCCGTGCGGCCCGCCAAGGGTGCCGACCGGGCCTTGTTTTACATCAAGGGCATTTCCCCGGGCAAGGCCAACGTGGTCTTCTCCGAGAAGAAATCCGACCAGGAAGGCCCCGGCCGCACCCTCAGCACGTACGCGGTGGAGGTAGTGAGCAAGTAGGAGGGATGGTTAAAAGTGGATTGTTGCACTGTAAAGTAACTCTCATGGAGTTTCCCTTCACATTTTTTTATTTTATGCAAAACGAACCTACCCATAGCCGCCGGGATTTCATGAAAAACGCCGCCGTCCTCGCCGCCGGGGTGGGGCTGGCCGGCAGTACCGCCCTGGGAGCCGAACCAGTCAAGGCCGGCAACAAGCTGCCCCGCTGGAAGGGCTTTAACTTCCTCGACTTTTTCTCGCCCGACCCGGCCGTCAACCGCAACCCGACCACCGAGGACTACTTCCGCTGGATGGCCGACTGGGGCTTTGACTTCGTGCGCCTGCCGATGGCCTACCCGCACTACCTCAGCATTGACCGCACCCGTCCCATCACGCCCGAGGAGGTGTACCACATTGACCCGCAGGCCGTGGACAAGATTGACGCCCTGGTGGACCTGGCCCACAAGCACAAACTGCACGTAAGCCTCAACCTGCACCGGGCCCCCGGCTACTGCGTGAACGCGGGCTTTCACGAACCTTACAACCTGTGGACCGACCAGGCCGCCCTCGATGCGTTCTGCTTCCACTGGAACATGTGGGCGAAGCGGTACAAGAACGTGTCATCCAAAAAGATCAGCTTCGACCTGGTGAACGAGCCGGGGATGCGCGAAGACATGAACGACCAGCACTCCAAACGCAGTTCGGTGCCCGGCGCCGCGTACCGGAAAGTCGCCAAAGCCGCCGCCGAAGCCATCCGCCGCGAAAACCGCAAACACCTGGTCATCGCCGACGGCAACGACACGGGCAGCACGGTGATTCCCGAGATCACCGACCTCAACATTGCCCAGAGCTGCCGCGGGTACCACCCGGGCATCATTTCGCACTACAAAGCCCCCTGGGCCTTCAAGGAGCCCGACAGCCTGCCCGAACCCCTGTGGCCCGGGCAGGTGGGCGACAAGTACCTGAGCCGGCAGATGCTGGAGGACTTCTACAAACCCTGGATCGGACTGGTAAAAAGCGGGGTGGGCGTCCACTGCGGGGAGTGCGGCGGCTGGAACAAAACGCCCCACGACGTGTTCCTGGCCTGGTTCGGCGACGTGCTCGACATCCTCTCCACGCACGGCATCGGGTTTGCCCTCTGGGAGTTCAAGGGTGCTTTCGGCGTCCTCGACTCGGGCCGCGCCGACGTGCAATACGAAGACTGGTACGGCCACAAACTCGACCGCAAACTGCTCGACCTCATGCGCAAAGCGTGAAAAGTTTTACCACGGAGACGCGGAGGACCTGGCGTAGAGACGCGATTTATCGCGTCTTTTTGGAGAAAAGGGGTTTCGAAGGCGCAAAGCAGCGCAAAGAACTGAACCGTAAGGATCGCAAGGGAGACGCAAAGGGCGCAAAGGAATACGCGTACGCCTTGCGGTCTTTGCGTCTTCTCTTTGCGCCCTTTGCGGTTAAGTTTATTTCTTTTTTCTCTGTGTTCTCTGAGCCCTCTACGGTTCAAATTTTATTCTCCGTGTCCTCCGTGTCTCCGTGGTAAATCACTTTTCAAGCCTTCCGCTTGAAGAGGTCACCCAGGGATTTGTAGGTGACGGCATCGAGGAGCACGACGGAGGCGACGAGCACGATGAAAGGGATGATGGCTTCCATAAGATTATTTTTTAAGGTGGTCTGATTTAGGTTCGGGCAACAGGAAGAACGCGTAGGGCGTCCCGATGAATTGGAAGGAGGGCACGCGGCCGTCCCGCCGGATGATTTCGTCCACGGATACCACCTGGCCTTTCCAGCCGGTGAACCGCGTCGTCATTTTCTCAAAAGCCGTCCGCAGGAGGTCTAGTCCCCGTCGCGGTACCGCGGAATGGTGACTTTTACGACTGATCCTGCCGGCAATGCCCGCGGCCGAGGCCCAGGCTACGTTTACTTTTTGCTTGCTCATGGCTGGTCGTTTATGGTTTGACTGATTCTGAAGAACAATGCAAAAGTACCGGGGCGGAATTTATAAAAAAAGTATAAGAAGGGACCGCCAACCGCCAGGGGTGTACCCTAGACCGGCAATTAGCAGCGTTCATCAAAAATAATGCAAAGCTTAAATGGGAATAGTCCCAATGGTGCCAATCCACGCTTTTGAGATAATAGCAATATATCGCGAAAAAGGCTGCATTTTTTTGCTTACGCCATCAGTATGGCAACCTGCTTGCATCGAAAAAGTATTATTGGTAAAATCGGGTTTATTCGCCGGAAAGTGAAATACACGGAGCCAGGTGTTGGATTATGCCAATAAATCCGTATGGAAAAAGTGATAAAGCGCCTGCTTGTCCTCGCTTGGAAAAGCAATAAAAATCCCCGTTTGCCGCTCTCCAACCGGCCAAGTTCCCGCGTTGCCGCCGGGTAGCGTGTCCGATGGCAGTTTTTACTTCCGGTTCATGTAAGTTTTTAGCCGTAATTGTACTGTTTTCGCCCCCTTTTCACGCTGTGCAGGCGGCATTTCCGCGTGATTTGACTTCCTTTTGGCCTGGCACGGCGATTAATCAACGCATTGTAGAGGGAAAGCGGGCCAGTTGGCCTTAGCCTTAAACACATGGAGCTATGTAATGAAAAAGAAGCCTTGCCTCTTTTTTTTACGGAAGTTCTGATTATGTGCCCACCCGCCTGGCAGGCACGCCCGGGCACCGGGGAGAAGCGCTTTTGGGTGAAAACCTACACGGGTCCGGAACGGGCGGCTTCCGTAGGTTTTATCGTTGCCGGGCGAACTACCTTCAACGCCCGAATGGGTTCGTGAAAAAGACCCCGCGGCCCGGACTTCCAACCCCGCAAAACCAGCAAAGCAATCCGTACCATCGTAACCCGCTGCGGCCCGCATTGGCCGCGCACCGCCCGTATGCAAAAAAGTGCCTTTTTCATCTTGTTCCTTTTACCCGCCTTTCTTTCGTTTTCCCAATCCGTAACGCCCACGGCCTCCCTCAACGAGGCCCGGTGGGGACACCAGGCGCAACTGCTCAACGACGGCCGGGTACTCGTGTTCGGGGGCGACAACCACAACGTGCTCGCCCCGCGGCGGTTTGCCTCCGCCGAACTCTACAACCCGGTCACCAAAACGTGGACGTTCACGGGCCGCATGACCCGGGAACGGAACAACTTTAGCTCGGTCCTGCTCAACGACGGCAACGTACTCGCCATCGGGGGCTTCGACCGGGACAACGATTTTCCGCTGGCTTCCTGCGAAGTGTACCAGGCCGCCACGGGTACCTGGCAAACCGCAGCGGGCATGGCCATGACCCGGGCCGGCCACGCCGCCGTGAAACTCCGGGACGGCCGGGTGCTGGTGGCTGGCGGGTACGGCGGCCGAACGGCCGAACTCTACGACCCCGTTGCGAACGCCTGGACGGGTGCCGGCCACATGGACCAGGACCACGGCCCGGGGCTGGCAATGATCCTGCTCGACGACGGCAAGGTGCTTGCCACCGGCGGGCAATTCACGCCCACCTGGGCCGAACTCTTCGATCCGCAAACCTCGCAGTGGTCCCGGCTGCCTTCCCTCACCGCC
>CADCTQ010000263.1 GCA_902805615.1 uncultured Cytophagales bacterium | reverse complement strand
CGCGGCGCGTGGGCCCGGCCCAATGGCGAGGGGCGGGTTGCCTGGCGGGGGGAAGCATCATTGGGCCTAGACCTTTTTGGTTCTTTTTGGGGCAATGCCAAAAAGAACAAATCCCACTTACGGATGATACACGAATCACCAACCCCTCACAACCAACCCCTCACGTTACCACCCCTCACAACCCACCCACCACCAACCCTAAGCCCCTCAAATACGCATATCCGCTAATCACGTACGAGAACCCGACCCCACGCGGATACGCCAACCAGTCCACTTCGATAAGCCCACGTCCAACGCATTACAGGGCCGTCATCCAGACACTGACAGCGACCTGCCGCCTCTTGATTGTGGGCTAAGGTCCGCGTCGGCGTCTCGTGCCACCGTGGTCCGTGTCCTCACTGACCACGTTTCAGATCATCCCCGGATTGGTCCTGCGCGCCACGCATCCCCGGGCCGCCGGGGTCAAGGTACGAAAGTGCAGGCCAGAAATGGTACTATAACGAAAAAGAATTGGGTTTTGCCGTAAGGGTTTTCCCGGGCTTGGGTGTCGTCCTCCCCAAAGGCACGGAATTCCCGCGCCGCCAGACAACAACCCAACCCGTATATGCGAAAAAACCGACTGCTCTGCCTTTTACTGCTGGCCGCCAGCATCCCGCCGGCGCTTGCCCAGACGGTGGTAAACGAATCCTGGGAAAGTTATTCCACCGGCACCACCTCGTTTGCCAGCATCGGGGAGGAAAACTGCACCACGCTGCTCAGCACCAGCACGAGTTGCGTAAGCAGCAACTGCCCCGCCGGGGGCCCCATCGTGGTCTCGGCCGACCGGTCGCGTGATCCGGGCAGCAAAGCGCTGCGCTTCGACTACCGCGTCGGCAACCGCACGTACCACCCGGAAGCCAACCTGTGTTCGGCCCGCAACGAGGTCCGCTGGAGCGTAGGCGCCGCGTACGGCGGCGAGTCGTGGTACGGCTTCAGCGTGTACCCGTGCACGGCGGCCTGCGGCGCCGTCAAGTACATGAGCAGCGGCGACTCGTGGATTTGCCAGATCAAGAACCGGGACGGCAGCGGCAACCGGGGCGGCGTGCAGATGCGCGAGGAAGGGGGACGCTTCATGTTCAAGAACGGCGCCAGTCAACTCTCCAACTGGCTCGGCGACGTGAAGTTTGACCAGTGGAACGACATTGTGGTGCGCGTGATCTACAAAAGTGCCGCCAACGGCGGCGGGATCGAGTACTGGGTGAACGGACGGAAAACCTTTATTGCCCAGGATTACACCTCGGCCGGCGGCATGCTCGACTTCAAGGTGGGCATGTACGGGCTGGACCCGGCCGGCACCACCGTGCACTACTACGACGCCATCAAGGCTAAGATCGGTACGGGGGTGTACCAGGACGTTTCGCCCAACGGGGAAGCGCCGCCCACGCCCGACAACGTGGCGCCGCCCGCTTCCTGTACCTCGTTCACCGCCTGGCAAAACCAGTCTTTCGCTGCCCAGACCGGCGCGTTTACCGCCTACTTCGACGTCGTGCCGGGCGGGGCAAACATGAACGGGGTGGTCGGTTTGTCGAACGGTCCGGCCTCGGCGTATTCGGGCCTGGCCACCATCGTGCAGTTCAACCCCGACGGCACCATCAAAGCCCGCAACGGGGGCAGCTACACGGCCGCCAATGCACTCTCCTACCAGTCGGGGGTGAGCTACCGGGTAAGGATGGACGTCAACGTAGCGGCGCGCACGTACAGTGTGTTCGTGACCCCGGCGGGCGGCACCCAGGTGACCCTCGCCAGCAACTACGCCTTCCGGACCGAGCAGAGTACGGTCACCCAGCTCACCAGTTACGCCTACGTCTCCGAGAGTTGCCCGCTGACGGTGAGCAATTTTTCCATTCCCGGCACGGGCAGTACCAGTGTCCTCAACCCGGCCGCCGACGCCGTCGTGTACAGCCTGACGCCCGACGCCAACGGCGGCTCGGAAAACCCGATGTACATCCTGTCCAAAGCCAGCGACTACCGGGCCATCTACATGCGCTTCAACCTGGCGGCCGTGACCGGTTCGGTGACCAACGCCAAACTGCGGTTGTACACCCAGGAATGGCGGGCCGGCACCACGACCGATACCAAAATAGGCGTCCGGTTCGTGAGCACCGACACCTGGACGGAAACGGGCATCACCTGGAACAACAAACCGGCCACCGGGGAAATGTTGTCGGCGGGCGTTTCGGACGTCAACAACGCCTACATCGAATTTGACCTGACTGGCAAAGTACAGACCGAACTCGCCGGCGACAAAAACATTTCGCTGTACCTGTTCGTCACCAATGCCTGGGCCGACCCGTGGGACATGCGTACCAACGTCACGGCCAAAGAGGGAACCAACAAGCCCCAGCTTTCCATCACCACGGGCGGCACCGCCCGCCTGGCCGCGGCCGGCAACGGCGCGTCCCCCGACCCGGCCGGTGCCGTCAGGGTGTATCCCAACCCGGTAGCGGGGGGAACCCTGACCGTGGAGGCAACCGGCTTTGGCCCGGGTGCTGCCTACGCAATCATTGACGCCCGGGGAAAAACCCTCCCCGTCAAAGCGGCCCCGGGCAAGCTCTCCATTCCCGGACACTATTTTCCCAACCCCGGGGTGTACCTGCTGCAAATCAGGGACGGCGCCCGGGTGCATACCCAACGGATCGTCATTACCAGGTAGAAAATCAGGAGCGAAGAGCGAGGAGTGAGAAGAATGCGTACCGGTGCTTTGGCGTTGTCACCGGAGGAGTCCGTGCCCATTCTTCTCGCTTCTCACTTCTGGCTTCTGGCTCCTTATTTCATGGTAATGTCCTTGACCTGCTCGCGGATGTCGCTCATTTCGAAGATCTTCTTCCAGTCGTCTTTGAAGAGTACGGGCCTGGCCCGCTTGCTGATCTTGTAGGCCGCGTCGGAGAAGGTGCCGTTGACTTCTTTGAACAGGACGGCAATCTGGATGCGCAGGTGGCCCAGCACGAAGTCGCGGGCGGCCGCCTCGGGCACGCCCAGCTCCACCACCCGGTCGTAGCCTTCCTTGACGATCTCCATGCACGTCTGGGCCAGCGTTTCC
>CADCTQ010000262.1 GCA_902805615.1 uncultured Cytophagales bacterium | reverse complement strand
GCCGAGTAGAACTTTTTCCGTTGACCATTGGTACGTTTGATGGCTTCGGTGGCGGAAGTACGCAAGGCTAACTTCTTGTACAAGGTCAGCGCCTGGGCTACTACCTGGTCCATGTTGTAGTACCGGTACGTGCCGAGGCGGCCCGCAAAGTGTACGTGCGGCAGGTCTTCGGCCAGGGCCTGGTACTTGCGGTACAACTCGGCGTTTTCCGGCCGCGGAATCGGGTAGTACGGATCCCCTTCGGCGCTGGGGAATTCGTAGGTGATGCTGGTCTTGTCGCTCTTCTGGCCGGTCAGGTGTTTGTACTCGGTCACGCGGGTGTAGGCGTGGTCGTTGGGGAAGTTGACCACGGCCACCGGCTGGTGCCATTCCTCGTTGAGCGTCACGTGCTTGAATTGCAGCGACCGGTAGGGCAGCTTGCCGTAGCAGAAGTTGAAGTATTCGTCCACCGGACCCGTGAAGATGAGTTCCTTGTAGGGCACGAAGCCTTCCACGTCGCGGAAATCGGTATTGAGCAGGATGTGGATGTTCTTGTTGTCGAGCATGTTTTCGAACATGCGCGTGTAGCCGTGCAGCGGCATGTACTGGAACTCGTCGCCGAAGTACCGGTCGTCCTGATTGGTGCGCACGGGAATGCGGGAAGTCACCGACTTGTCGAGTTCCGATGGGTCCACGCCCCACTGCTTGCGGGTGTAGCCGCGGAAGAATTTCTCGTACAGGTCGCGGCCCACCTGGCTCACCACCACGTCTTCCGACGTGCGGATGGTTTCGACTTTCTCGCCGATGTTGGCGAAGTATTCGGCCAGTTGTTCGGAGGTGAAGTTGAAGCCGTACAGCTTGTTGACCGTGTCGAGGTTGATGGGGATGGGCACCATTTTGCCCGTCACGTAGGCCAGCACCTTGTGTTCATAAGGTCTCCAGCGGGTAAACCGCGAAAGGTAGTTGAATACGTCCGGTGAATTGGTGTGGAAGATGTGCGGGCCGTACCGGTGAATCAGAATGCCGTGGTCGTCATAGAAGTCGTAGGCGTTGCCGCCGATGTGGCTCCGGCGGTCCAGCAGCAATACTTTTTTCCCGGCTTCATTGGCAAGCCGTTCCGCCAGGACACTGCCTGCAAAACCAGCCCCCACGATAACATAATCGTACATAGTAGTTGTTTGTGGTTAAAAGTCAATAATCTTAAAAATTGTCCGTTCTACCGGGCATTGTTCTTCAGGGTGCTTCCGATTGATTCCGCGATCAGGGTTGCCATCCTGGTCCAGGTAATGTCCCAGGAGTTTTGTTGGAGGAAGGCATCCACCTGGCCCCGCCAGTGGGCGTCGCCGGTTTGGGCCAGGGCCTTCACGGCGGCGGCCTCAAATTCGGCGGCGGAGGCGGCAATGTGCACCAGGCCGGCATCGCCGTAGGGCCGCACCACGTCGCGGATGGGGGTAGACACCACCGGCTTGCCCGCCGCCAGGTATTCGGGCGTCTTGGTGGGGCTGATGAAGCGGGTGGATTCGTTGAGGGCAAAAAGCAGCAGGGCTACGTCCCAGCCGGCCAGGTAGCGGGGCAGTTCGTCGTACGACTTCATGCCCAGGTAGTGAATGTTGGGCGCCTTGGGCAGCTCGTCGGGGTGGATTTTCACCACCGGGCCGATCATCACCAGGTGCCAGTCGGGCCGGGCGGCGGCCAGTCCGCGCAGCAGTTCAATGTCGAAACGTTCGTCGAGCACGCCGTAGAAGCCCATGCGCGGGTGCGGAATGCCGGCCTGGTCTTCGGGGTCGGGCTGCGCCTGGCGGGCCTGGGCAAAGTGCGCCCCTTCAATGCTGCTGGGGAAGGCGTACACGCTCCGGTGCCGTTCGCGCTTGGCTTCGAAGAGGCTCTGGCCGCCCGTAAACACGAGGTCCGCCTTGCCGAACAGTTCGGTTTCGCGGTCGAGCAGGATCGGGGGCGCCCCGCGGAAAGCCGAGAGTTCGTCCATGCAGTCGTACACGGTCACCAGCGGCTCCAGGTGGCTGCTGAAGCCCAGCGCCATGGGCGTGTAGTACCAGCCGATGAACCGTTCGATGCGGTTTTCGGCGAAAAACGACGTGAGTAACCCGCCGATGGTGCGTTCCTGTTCGTCGCGCTTGAGGTTGTCGGGCAGGTGCGGCACCACCACCCACAGGTTGGGGCGGGGCGTTTGTACCTCCAGCCAGGCGCCGCCGGGGGCCGCGTCCCAATGGGGTTCCTCCACGTAGAATACCCGCAGGTGCCTGGTAAAACGGGTCATCAGGTGCTGGGGCCGCTGAAACACGAAGTTCCAGCGCAAGTGCGAATAACAAACCAGGTCGGGCACGGGTCCCGGCAGGTTGCCGAAGGGCGATGCGGCTGCGTTGCCGGCCACGGTACCGGCAGAGTTGGGGTTGGTAGGGGCCACGGCTTGCGCAGTCAGGCTTCCGTGGGCCTCCATTGTGGGTACTAGTTCGTCATTAGCCTCTTTTTTCATGGATGGTGTAGTTCACTAAATTTTATAAGTACAAGTAATCGGGTTGTAAGCACGCACGTATTCAGGACCAGGACAGGCTGCGCCCGGGGCGGTTTGCCTGGTGGTGGAATTGCCGGAAAATTGATAATAATCGAACAGCAGCAGAAGCAGGGAATCGTTTTACGCCGAAAGGCAGGTTCCCCGTAAATTGGTTAAACCCTCAAGCTATAACAGCCGGCAGGATGTCTATGCACTGGTTTGCCCATTCTTCGTCCGGAGAAAAATTCGGCTGGTTATCCGAGCCGAAGGAATATACGGTGAGAGCCCCCAAAGGGTTATGGGTGGGGGCAATGGCACAAAAGAATGTTTTACAACCAAAACGACCCGGCGGCGGCAGGGGGGGCAGCCGGAAGGTAACCGGGAATTTTTCCACAATCTGCCGCCGGAGAAGTAGGGTTCGCGCAAAACTGTGCATTCCGGGCGCGCCGGGAGCCACAACCGGGTGCAATCAAAAGGGCCTAAAACCGCTGCAATCGGCCTTTTCCGGCTTTTTTCGCCGCTTCCCGAAGGGATATGGCCCAATGCCGGGCGGACATTGCGCATGTAGGTTTTTGTCCATTTTGGGCGTCCCCGTTTGGAATTTCTCCTCTAATATTGGGTTTATAATTCCATCCCTAGCAGACCAAAAATTTTTTAAAAAAGCGGCTCCTGTTGCTAAGTCAGGTATAAATATTGTAACATTTCAATACGAGCCACCACATTTCATTTATGTCAACTTTCATGTTTGCCACCGGTATTGAAAACAGCTATCCTACCATAGCTTTACCTGATGGCCGAATCAAACGTGTGGACGAACTGGAGAAAGCGAACCACTACCAGCGCTGGAAAGAAGATTTTCAATTGGTGAGAGAATCCGGGATACGTTTCCTCCGTTACGGACCGCCCTTATATAAAACCCACGTTGCTCCCGGGGTATACGACTGGAGCTTTACCGACCTGGTGTTCAACGAGATGAAGCGCCTGGGCATCACGCCCATCGTGGACCTCTGCCACTTCGGCGTACCCGACTGGATCGGCAGTTTCCAGAACCCGGACTTCCCGGTGCACTTTGCCGAATACGCCAAGGCTTTCGCCCAGCGGTTCCCGTACCTGCGCCACTACACGCCGGTCAACGAGATCTTCATCGCGGCCATGTTCTCGGCCCAGTACGGCTGGTGGAATGAGCGGAAAAAGAACGAACACTGCTTCGTGAACGCCCTCCGCAACCTTTGCAAGGCCAACCTGATGGCCATGGAAGCCATCCTGGAAGTTCAGCCCAAGGCGATCTTCATCCAGGCCGAGTCGTGCGAGTACTTCCACGCCCAGGACCCCTCCTGCCAGGCCCAGGCCGACTTCCTCAACATGAAGCGCTTCCTGCCGATGGACATCACCACGGGCTTCCCGATGGACCCGGCCGTGCAGAAGTACCTCATGCAGAACGGCATGACGAAGGAAGACTTCGCCTGGTTCCGCCAGCACACCTGCAAGGGCAAGCTGGTGCTGGGCACCGACTACTACGTGACCAACGAACACATGGTGCACCCCGACGGCTCTACGTCGGCCTCGGGCGACCTGTTCGGCTACTACGTGGTGGCCCGCCAGTACTACCAGCGGTACCGCCTGCCGATGATGCACACGGAAACCAACATGAAGGAACCCCGGTCGGTGGAATGGCTGCACAAGCAGTGGGCCAACCTGTACCGCCTCAAGATGGACAACATCCCGGTGATCGGGTTTACGTGGTACAGCCTCATTGACCAGGTGGATTGGGATACGGCCCTGCGCGAAGACAACGGCAACATCAACTCGCTGGGTCTCTACGACATGGACCGCAACATCCGGCCCGTGGGCGAAGCCTACCAGCAGATCATCGCGCAGTGGAGCGGCATCCTGGCCGACAACTGGACCAAAACGCAGTACAAGCGCCGCCAGCCGAAGAAGGGGTCGCTGCAACTGGTATAAGACCTTGGGGATTTTTTGCACCCCACCCCCGCGGTGAGTGCCCCCAAAACCTGAGAAAGCCTTGCCGCCCGGTGCAGCAAGGCTTTTTTGCGTCTGCCCGGCTCCGAACCTTCGGAGGTTCCTTCAACCGCGTACGAACTTCCGTAGCAACAATTACTACGCCTACTACGCTACTTTTCCCCTGCGGGAACAAGCCCGGAAAGGCCGGTGGGACTACCAGCTCAAAGCCGTCTACACGATTTGCATCCTCAACTTCTCTTTTCCCGACCCAAGCGGGCAGGAACGCTACCTGCGGGAAGTGCAGTTACTCGACAAGCACACCCATGAAGTGTTTTTCGATAAATTAACGTTTATTTACCTGGAGATGCCCCGCTTCAAAAAAAGCGAGGAGGAACTGCTCACCCACTTCGACAAGTGGCTCTACGTGCTCAAGCACCTGGACAGGTTGCAGGACATCCCCAAGAAGCTGCGCGAGAAGATATTCAAGAAATTATTCACTCAAGCCGAAATTGCCAAACTAAACCCACAGGAGATGAAAACCTACGACGAAAGCCTGAAAGTTTACTGGGACAACTACAGCGTCATCCAAACCGCCAAGCACGAAGGAAGAGAGCAAGGAAAGAGGGAGCGTGATGTAGAGGATGTAGAGATTGCTAAGGAATTGAAAAGGAATGGCGTATCTGTTGATGTAATTGCTCTGTCAACGGGACTTACCAAAGAACAAATTGAGAAGTTGTAACTAAGCCTGGGGGCATGACTGCTAAATCATCGAAGTTGCAGCAGAAGGTATCAGAAATACATGAAGAAAGTGTATTGCCTCAGCGGTCTGGGTGCCGACCAGCGGGTGTTCAAATTCATCGAGTTGCCCGGGGTGGAAATGATCCACGTGAAATGGCTGCACCCGGAGCGGCACGAACCCCTCGGTGCGTACGCCCGGCGGCTGCTGGCCCAGTTTGATGCGCAACAGCCCGTTACGCTCCTCGGCGTCTCCTTCGGCGGCATCGTCGCCCAGGAACTTGCGGCCCTCCTCCCCTGCCGCCGGGTCATCATCCTTTCCAGCATCAAAAGTCCCCTGGAAATGCCCTGGACGATCTCCCTGGTGCGCCGCACGGGCGTACACCGGATCGTGCCGGGCTGGCTGCTGAAGGCGGGCAACGTCCTGACGGGCAACTACTATTTCTCCATCCGCTCCCGCGCCGAGGCACAACTCTTGCGGGACATCATCCGCGACACCGACCCGGCATTCCTCCGCTGGGCCGTCAACGAAGTGGTGCGCTGGCAGCCCCCGACTCCCGTGCCCAACCTGGTTCACTTCCACGGCACCGCCGACCGCATTTTTCCCGCCGGCTGCATCCAACACTTTACGCCCATTCCCGGGGGCGGTCACTTCATGGTCGCCCAGGAGGCGCCACTGCTTTCGCGGCTGATTGCGGAGGCGCTGCGGCCCTGATGCACGTACCCGGCCCGGTGACCAGCCGGTCAGCCGCCGTACTCGGCCACTTTCACCAGTTGCTTGCCCGTGTTTTCGCCCCGGAAAAGCCCCAGGAAGGCGCCCGGAATGTTTTCGAAGCCCTCCGTCACGGTTTCTTCGTAGCGGATCTTGCCCTCTTTCACCCACCCGGCCAGCGTTTTGATGCCCTCGCCGAAGCGGGCGGCGTAGTCGGTCACGATGAAGCCCTGCATCGTAGCCCGCTTGATGAGCAGCCGCGACTCCACCCGCGGCGCCACGGGCGGCTCGGTGGCGTTGTAGTAGGCAATCTGCCCGCAGATGGCAACCCGCGAAAAGTTGTTGAGCAGGGAATACACCGCGTCGGTGACGGGTCCGCCCACGTTGTCGAAGTACACGTCCACGCCGCCCGGGCAGGCCGCGGCCAGCGCCTCCCGCAGCTTGGGGGCCGTCTTGTAGTTGATGGCCGCGTCGAAGCCCAGCGTATCGGTCAGGTACTGCACTTTTTCGTCGGTGCCGGCAATGCCCACCGCGCGGCAGCCCTTGATCCTGGCGAGTTGGCCCACCACGCTGCCTACCGCGCCGGCCGCCCCCGACACCACCACCGTCTGGCCTTCCTGCGGCTTGCCCACGTCGAGCAGGCCGAAATAGGCCGTCAGGCCGGGCATCCCCAGCACGCCCAGGTAGTAGCCCAGCGGGGCCAGGTCGGGGTGTACCCGGTTGAGCCCCTTGCCATTGGCAACGATGTACTCCTGCCAGGGCAAGTCGCCCACCACGGCCGTGCCCTTGGGAAACTTCTCGTGCCGGCTCTCCAACACCTCGGCCACCACGCCGCCCCGGATGGGCTGGTGCAGCGCGTAGGGCGGCACGTACGACTTGGCTTCGCTCATCCGGCCGCGCATGTAGGGGTCCACCGATACGTACAGCGCCTTGAGCAACACCTCGCCGTCGGCGGGCGGCGGCAACTCGGTTTCGGTAAACCGGAAGTTTTCTTCGGTGGGCATTCCCTGCGGGCGGCTTTCGAGCAGAATGGTGCGGGTTTTCATGAGTGAATGAAGGGGGTTAGCGGGTGAAACGGCGGGGCCGGGCGGGGGTACGGTGCCCGGCGGCCCCTGCTTACTACTGGTTGCCGACAAATAATGTTCGGGCGGGCAGGATTCGTTTTGTTCCGAATTTACGGACGGAGTTACGGGTACCCGGCTGATTTTTAACGCATTCCGCGCCGGCTGCCCGGCCCAAAGCTGCTACCTTTTTTCGGTTTTATCCTTGCATTTGTACATCCTTCCGGCCTACTTTGCCCGTAAAAAACGAAAAAATCACGACAAGTACCCTTTTTATCCCCCATACACCTAAACCACTGCTCATGGATAACCAAGAAGCTGACGTTACGATGGCCCAGGCCCAACTTCCGGCACCCGATCCGCAATCAAACGATATAGCCCCGGAGGGCAGAACCCCGGCGCCCCTGCAACCCCGGACGCTGTCCGTGCCCGGCGTAAGCCTGCTGTCGGACCTCGACGTGTACCTGTTCAAGTCGGGCAAGCACTACAAGCTGTACGAAAAGCTGGGCTCGCACGTGATGGAGCACAACGGCGTCAAGGGCACGTACTTTGCCCTATGGGCCCCCAACGCCGAAAAGGTGTCGGTGATCGGCAGCTTCAACGGCTGGAACCGCGAGTCGCACCCCCTCTACATCCGTTTCGACGGCTCGGGCATCTGGGAAGGGTTCGTGCCGGACGCCGGGCACGGTGACCTCTACAAATACTACATTGAATCCAAACACAACGGCTACCGCGTCGAAAAGGGCGACCCGTTCGCCTTCCGCTGGGAGGAGCCGCCCCTGACGGCCTCGGTGGTGTGGGACCTGGGCGGCTACGAATGGCAGGACCAGTCGTGGATGCAGCAACGGCGGGCCGCCGCCGGCAAGCCGCAGCCGTGGTCAGTGTACGAGGTGCACTTCGGCTCCTGGAAGCGCAAGCCCGAAGCGAACAACCGTTCGTTCACCTACCGCGAAATGGCCGACGAGATGCCCGCCTACGTGAAGGAGATGGGCTTTACGCACGTGGAGTTCATGCCCATCATGGAGCACCCCTTCTACGGGTCGTGGGGCTACCAGATCACGGGCTACTTCGCGCCGTCGAGCCGCTACGGCACGCCGCAGGACTTTATGTACCTGGTGGACGCCTTCCACCGCGAGGGCATCGGCGTGATCCTCGACTGGGTGCCGAGCCACTTCCCGGGTGACTTGCACGGGCCGGTCTACTTCGACGGCTCGCACCTCTACGAACACGCCGACCCGCGGCAGGGCTTCCACCCCGACTGGCAGAGCTACATCTTCAACTACGGCCGCAGCGAGGTGCGGGCTTTCCTCATCAGCAACGCCCTCTTCTGGCTCGACCGCTTCAACATTGACGGCCTGCGCGTTGACGCGGTGGCGTCCATGCTCTACCTCGACTATTCGCGCAAGGAAGGCGAATGGATTCCCAACATCTACGGCGGCCGCGAGAACCTGGAAGCCATTTCGTTCCTCCAGGAGTTCAACGAGACGGTATACCGCGAATTTCCCGACGTGCAGACCATCGCCGAAGAATCCACGGCCTACGCCGGGGTGTCGCGGCCGACGTACCTGGGCGGCCTGGGCTTCGGCATGAAGTGGATGATGGGCTGGATGCACGACACGCTGGCGTACTTTGCCAACGAACCGGTGTACCGCAAGTACCACCACGGTGAAATCACGTTCAGCGCCATCTACGCGTTCACCGAAAACTTCATGCTGCCCCTCTCCCACGACGAGGTGGTGTACGGCAAGCATCCGCTGGTGTACAAGATGAGCGGCGACGAATGGCAGAAGTTCGCCAACCTGCGGACGCTGTACGGGTACATGTACGCCCACCCGGGCACCAAGCTGCTGTTCATGGGCGGCGAGTTCGGCCAGACCACCGAGTGGGGCCACGAACGCAGCCTCGACTGGCACCTGCTCGACTACAAGTACCACCAGGGCGTGCAGCAGGCCCTCAAGGACCTCAACCGGCTGTACCGCACCGAAACGGCCCTCTACGAATTGCAGTTCGAGCACACGGGCTTCGAATGGTCGAACGTGACCGACTCGGAGAACAGCGTGATCGGCTTCCTGCGCAAGGGCAAAAGCCCCGACGAGGTGATCCTGGTGGCCTGCAACTTTACGCCGGTGCCACGCATGGAGTACCGCCTGGGCGTTACCCGCAAGGGCTTCTGGAAGGAAATCTTCAACTCCGACGCCGAAGTGTACGGCGGCAGCGGCATGGGCAACTACGGCGGCGTGGAAGCCGAGTACGTCCGTTCGCAGGGCAAAGACTTCTCCCTCCGCCTCGTGATGCCGCCGCTGTCGGTATCGTATTTCAAATGGGTGGGAGAGCAGCGGTAAAAAACAGTCGTAAGTCACAAGTCGTAAGTAGAGACGCGATGCATCGCGTCTGGGCAAGTGGTAAGTAGTTAGTGAAATGGGTGCAGCAAACGCACCGTTTTCATACAACTTTTCCGGGGGCCGTCCGTGATAAACGGGCGGCCCTCTTTTTGGGCCGTATCGTAAGCGGCCGGCGGGAGAATTTCCCACCGGGCTTCCTTTCGGACTCCACTTACGATTCACCACTAACCACTTACCACTTTTTAAAAATGACCATTACTTTTTACGGTGCGGCCCAGATGGTAACGGGCAGCAAGCACCTGCTTACGCTGGCGAATGGAACCCGGATTCTGCTCGACTGCGGCTTGTTCCAGGGCAAAGGCAGCCAGCTGAAAGAACTCAACCAGGAATTCGGCTTTCAACCCCCGATGGTAAACTACCTGGTGCTGTCGCACGCCCACATTGACCACTGCGGCCTGATTCCCAAGCTGGTGCGGGAAGGCTTTACGGGCCGGATTTTCTGCACGCCCCCGACCCTCAAACTGTGCGAACTGCTGCTGCTCGACGGTGCCCGCATCCAGCAATCCAGCGAAGACATTGACGAAGCCCTGTACACGGAAGAAGACGCCCGGGAGAGCCTGAAGCTTTTCGAAACGGTGTCCTACGACAGAAAATACCAGATCGAAGACGGCGTTGAACTGCTGTTTACCGACGCGGGCCACGTGCTGGGCAGCGCCGCGGTGAACCTCAACGTGAAGGAAGACGGCAAAACCACCCGCGTCTGCTTTTCGGGCGACATCGGCCGCTTCGCCAACCGCATCCTCAAGGCCCCGCAGTCCTTTCCGCAGGCCGACGTGATCATCTGCGAATCCACCTACGGGGACAAATTCCACCTGGGCACCGAAGGAACCGAAGAACGCCTGGAGGCCATCGTGCACGAAACCTGCGTGGAACGCGGCGGCAAGCTGCTCATCCCGGCCTTCAGCGTGGGCCGCACCCAGGAACTCATCTATTCGCTCAACCGGCTGGCCGAGGCCGGGCGGCTGGGCAAGATCAAGGTGTTCGTGGACAGCCCCATGTCGGTGTACGCCACTGAGATCATCAAGTCGCACCCCGAGTGTTTCAACCGGGAACTCCGCGAGTACATGCGCTTCGAGGACCCCGACCCGTTCGGCTTCAAGCACCTGCACTTCGTGGTGGAAGCCGACGACTCCAAGCTGCTCAACTTCGTGGACGAGCCGTGCATCATCATCTCCTCGTCGGGCATGATGGAAGCCGGGCGCATCCGCCACCACCTCAAGCAGCACATTTCCGACGCCCGCAACACCGTGCTGGTCACCGGGTACTGCGAACCTTCCACGCTGGGCGGCAAGCTGATGGCCGGGGCGCCGCGGGTCAACATCATGGGCGAAGACCTTGAGGTGAAAGCCGAGGTGAAGGAAATGAAGGAATTCAGCGCCCACGCCGACTTCGGCGACATTGCCAAGTTCCTCATCTGCCAGGACAAGGAAAAGATCGGCCGGATCTTCCTCGTGCACGGCGAGAAGGAAGGAATGCTTAAGCTCAAAGAGGACCTGGAAGGACTCGGCTACGCCAACATTGAGCTGCCCCGGTTCCGGATGTCTTATGAATTATAGTCGTAAGTCCAGAGTCGTAAGTCGTAAGGGGATCGGGAAGGAATCGTTTCCGGGTACGGCTTACGATGCTTTCTCGGGGAAGGAACGGTTGGTCCCAACGGAAAATATCCCTTCCCGACCCCACTTACGACTTACGACTCTGGACTTATGACTGTAACTAAAATTTTTACCCGCTTGCGAAACCACTTGTTGCAACGGCCAGTATAACAACTACAAACATTTAGTGAAACCGGTTATGAAAAGAAATTTCAAACATATCACAACGGCGCTGGCGATGTGCATGGGGCTGACGGGCACGGTGGTTTCCACCGATGCACAGACACCCACCACGCGCAGCAGCTCGTCGTCCCGGAGCAGTGCCGGCGCATCCGGCACCCCGTCGGCCCAGGCCACGGGCCAGATGGACGACCAGGCTTTCGCCCAGAAAGCCATGGAGGCAAACCTGGCCGAAATCATGATGGCCAAGCTGGCCCTGCAAAAAGGCGCTTCCGCGAAAGTGAAAGAATACGCGCAGATGATGATTGATGAGCACGGCAGCGCCAACGACCAGTTGAAGGCCATCGTATCGGGCGTCGCCATGAGCGGTCCCGAGCAGATGGGCACCGGCACGGCAACCACCGGCGGCGCCATGGGCAATACCGGCGCCCAAGGTTCTTCGGGTACGGGTGCTACCACCGGTGCTTCAACCACCGCCTCGGGTGCTGCCACCACCGGCACGACGGACGGCAGCACGACGGGTCATGCCGGCAGCCACGGCACGGCGGGTACCACGGGTACGACCGGCAGCGGCACGGGTTCGATGGGCACCTCGGGCACTTCCGGTGCAACGGGTACCACCGGCGCGGCGGGAGACAACGCCCCCGAGCAGATGGGCACGGGCACCGCGGGTTCGACGGGCACCATGGGCGCCTCGGGCACCGGCTCTACCACCGGCGCGACGACCAGCCCCTCGGGAGCTACCTCTCCCGGCTCGGTCAACAGCGGCACGATGGGACACGCAGGCAGCCACGCCACCACGGGTACGGGTTCGGCCGACTTCGACGATCCCTCCATGCTCTCTCCGGAGCACCGCACCATGATGGACAAGCTGGCCAAGCTGACCGGCGCTGCGTTTGACCGCGAATACATCCAGGGACAGATCAAGGACCACGCAAAAACGGCGGCCCTGTTTGAAAGCCAGACCAAAAACGGCCAGGATGCCCGGCTGAAGGAGTACGCCACTACGCTGCTGCCTTCCATCCGCAAGCACGGCCAGATGGCTTCCGACATTGCCAACACAATGCGCAGCGGCTCCTCGCGGAGCGGCAGCAGCTCGGGCGAATAATATTTAAGATGGTTTAGTTGGGTTCGGAGTGAGGCAAGTCCCGGAAACGGGGCTTGCCTTTTTTTGTTCCGGGTGGTTTTGTACCGGCCAACGGGTGTTTTTCGTTGTCAGGGGACTGGCCGGACGGCACGTGGTAGCTTTCCACCGGACAGTATTCCTACATGCCCAGGATCAATTTCGGACGGGTGAACCCAGGCACATCCCAAATGGCTTGGAAGCACCGCCTTCCCCTTCGCTTCGTATCCGTTTTGCTCGTCGTGCTCACCGGCTGCCGGCCCGCATCGGTTGAGGAACGGGCCTACGGGCTGCTTACCGCCACCCTGCAAGCCGGTGAGAAAGGAACCCGGCAACGGAACCGCGTGGAATTAATGAAGATTACGTACGCCGTAAATGCCCAGGGCAGGCGTGCCGAAGACGTGGCGTATGCCACCAAAGTGGAAGCGTTGCAGCAAAGCACCGATTCCCTGTTGGGCTTCCTGGCGCAATTGCAAGGCGACGTGCTTTCGATTTCGAAAGCAAAACCGGGCCGCAAACGGGCGGTACAAGTCTACCTGGCCGGCAACGGGTCTCCGCAAAGCCGGAGCAAACTCAATTCTTTGTACGAATTATTGAGGGAGTACCGCAAGCCACTGGGTGACGTGCTCCGTCAGGAGGTCCCCGCGGACGTAATGTTTCCTTCCGGTTCGAGGGCGACAAACGATTCGCCTGATCCTTGGCGGGCCTTCCTGCACCCCTTCCGGGAAGTTACTGCTACCGAAGCCCTGGCATTGCTTGCCGCGTACAAAACCCGCGTTTTGTTGTTGCAGACCCAGGCAAACGAATATGCAGCCAGCCGGATCGGGGTTCGTGTCATCAGAGACGGCCGTATTGCCTTGATCGCCAATCCGGAGCGGGACAGTGTAAAGATCGGTTCGACGTACGAGGCCGACTTGTATCTGACAATCGGACTGACCAACTGGACCCTTTACAAGGCGGTGATTGACGGCAAAACGGTAAACACCTTCCCTCCCCGGGCTACCCTTACCGCAACCCGCGGCAAAGACGGCAAGCCACAACTGTGGGAAGCACAACTTTATCTTTTCAATGAGCATGATGAAGATACGGTGCTTACCATCCGCCGGCCTTTTCCATTGCACGAAAGCATTTCATCCGCCAGCCCGGTAAAGCCATGAGAAAAGCCTTCTGCTTACAAATAGTGATCCTGACGAGCTTCCTCATTGCGGGGTGTCAGCGGCAGCAGGAAGATCGGGCCATGCAGCGAATGAAAACGCTTCGCGCCGTGCTGGTCAAACTCAGAGAGGTAGAAATGGACGAGGCTGAGCATCAATGGTACTACGCCCGTGACCTCGTGAGCAAGCAAGGGAACCGGCCGGCCGATAGTGCGTTGCTGGGCCTGACGCAAAACCTGCTGCGGCAAGCCCGGGAGGCGATGCCCCGGTTATCACTTGACACCCTGTCGCAACGATTGCGCCGGTTGGATCAGCAGGCTTTGCTGTTGGGAAAGGCAACGCCGTACACCCGGACCAAGGGCATCTCCCGGTACCTGGACCTCCTGGCAGAAGCCCCCCGAGATACTGCCGTTGCCGGGGCGCTGCTCGCCGGGCTACAGGCAGAAACAGCCCGTCATACCAAAGTGCTACTGGCTGCCGTGACGCGGCAATTAGAGAGCCAGTCACCGGACCGGTTGCGGCTTATTCCCGTGGTCCGTGTCGCTCCCGGTAGCGTCAGGGAAGGCGCCCCCTGCCAGGTAGAAGTATTTCTGGTGGATATATTCATGCCTTCCCCCGAGTGGCAACTATCCATGTACGCAAACGGCAAACCCGTTCCGCTCCAAAACGGGGTCGGAAAAGTGCGGATTAAAGCAGAAGGTCCGCCCGGCCGGAAGGTGTGGGAAGGAAAGGTGACCGTGCAACTTTCTCATGCCAGGGATACGAGCTTTTACAATCAGTCGAGTTACGTGGTGCTGCCCTATTGACAAATTCTCACGGCCCCTCCCATCCCGATCTGCCTTCTCTGCCTTTTTTTTGTTTCGGGCAAAACTGACCTACGCAAACCTTTCGGGTTTGTAGAAACCCGAAAGGTTTTATTGTTCGTCAACGTGCAGGAAGTGTCCGATTCCGGACATTTTGTGTATCTTGGGGGTGCCAAAAAACGCTTAAATTCCGCAAAAAGGCCCTTTCTGCGCCGCCCGGTACGCGGGTACAGTGTTTGCGCA
>CADCTQ010000261.1 GCA_902805615.1 uncultured Cytophagales bacterium | reverse complement strand
ATTCCGCAAAGGGGTTGCCGGTAGTAACTGTATGCAATTGAACCGATGAAAAAGCTTGCTTTATTGATTTTCCTGCTCTCAACAATCGCTTCCGTGCGGGCACAAGTTGAAGTAATGGGAGCGGACGTGGATGTGAAACAAATGTCGTACCTCTCGGGCGCCACGGCTGGCGAGTACTTGGTGACTGCGGGGCAAACTGGCCCGGAAACGTATTCCCTCTTTATCCTGCATCCCCAACAGGGGCTGGTTCAACAAGTAAAGCTGATCAGGAGCGGCTTGCAGGTCAGAGGCATTGCAACGAAAGGAAACGAACTGACCATATACGTGTCCTCTTCCCTGAACCCGGGCGTTGAAACGATAGAGCGGATCACCTTCAACCAGGAAACCGCGGCTTTCTCCCCGGCTTTCGAAGTGAGGTCACTCTATTTCCCCGACAAACTGGTCGCCGGCTTCACCGACGGGCCGGACTTCTGCCTGGTTACCGCGCAAAGCAAACCCGGAACCGTGACCCTGGAACGTTTTACGGGTGGGGCCGCAGCGGGTAAAAAAGAGTTCGCCGTAGCTGACAAGGCCCTGTTGAAATCCCTCCTGAAAAAGGATTTTGCCTTTATTCCCGCCGGGCGGGAGATTCCGCTGGAACAGGCAAAGAGCCTGCACAAACTGTACTGGCGGGCCGGGAAACTCACGTTTACCTTCGACGGCCGGGAAGGCCCGGCAGGCACGCCGGAAACTGCGCTTTTAACGCTTGATCCACTCGCCGGAGCGCCGCTGGTGCAACGCATTGCTGCCGCAGCGGGCAGCCCCGCGGAGCACAACAGCTTTCTCTACGCCGATACCTTGTTTGTACTGGGCGTTGACAAAAAAGCTTTGCAATTATCCTTGTTCAGCCTGGCAAGCTTGCAGCCTTTGAAACACTTCTCCTACCAGAGCGGAGAACAAATCAGGCTCAAGGCAACCCCTTTGCTGGAAAACGGGGAGAATGCCGAAAGGAACTGGACGGCAGAGGACGTCTCCCGCAAGGTCATCAAGGCGATTGCCGGGGGAACGCCGATGGTCAGCGTGTGGGCGAGGGGAAATACGTATCAGCTGTGCATGGGGTCGCATCTCACCGCCCGCAGCGGCGGGGGCAGTATGATGATGCCAACGGGCGGAGGTAGCTTTTCCACGCCCGGGGGCTCCATTTCTACGCCGGTAACGTACAGCCCCATGTACTTTGGGGGCGGCAGCGGCGAGGACATCTACACTTATTTCGGCGGGGCCTTGTCCAGGGAGCAGCTGCTGGTTGCTCCCGCGGCGACACGGGTTGAAAATGTGCATGACAAGATAAAAAGTCGCATCGAAGCATTGAACGGAGGCGCGAAATTAGGCGGCGTGGGGACAATTGCATCGGACGGAGGGGTGTACTTGCTGTACCTGAACAAGAAAGAGAAATACCTGACGGTAGAGGAATTCAAGTAACGAAGCAGCAACATACTTCTACCCGGATTTCAACATTCATTATCGTTTTTTCAGATGACCCGGTTATTGCCCCTCCTGGCTTTTTTCATTTGTTCGGTTGCCCACGCCCAGCACATTTTCCCGGAAAAGTTTTTCGTGTGCAACACCGACCGGTTTGCCCTCGAAAAAGATCTGATCATTGCCCGGATCAGCAAGAAAAAGCTGGTGGAAGTAATTGTGAATGGCATTGATAAAACCCCCAGGCCGAAAGTCTGGGGGCGTTTGTCCTTGCAGATCGTCGTGGACCTGGAAGGAAATTCGTGCCTGCTGAGTATGCACAACCAGACCACCCTGCTGTCAACCCAGTTGAAGCTGAAAAAGGACATTGACCAAAATCTGGTGTGGGAGAAGCCGGCGCAGAAAGTGGCGGCACTGGTGGTCATTGACTTTTTCGGCCGGCGGAGTACGGTAAAAAGGATAGGATTGGATGGCAATACCGGCTGGCACGAAATCGCCGCGAAAGCCCGGCGGGTTAAAAAGCTATACTACTACAATTATTACCCCCCGTTGAGGTAGTCGCCTTCCGCCGGCTTGAATTCCTTAAAAAGTTTTACTACTACAATGAAGAAAACAGCCCGCTACGGGATCAGGGTGCTGCTGGTGTGGTTCTGCCTCCACACTTTTTTCATCGTTGCCGACGGGCTGGTGGATGAGCGGGGAAAGGGTGACGTCGGGGTCATTCTGGGAACCACCGTCCACCCGGACGGGAGCTTGTCGGAAAGGCTGACCAAACGGCTGGACAAAGGCGTCCAACTCTACCGGGATTCCCTCGTCGGGATGTTGGTGGTGAGTGGCGGGTTGGGAAAAGAAGGCTTTTACGAAGGCACCAAGATGGCCGAATACCTCCGGGCGCAAGGCATTCCCGCCGGGAAGATCATCGTTGACAATGAGGGCGTCACCACGGCGGCAACGGCCCGCAACTTCCGGAGAATGAATCCCGGGCCGCGGTCAGTGATCGTCGTGAGCCAGTATTTCCACATCACCAGAACGAAGCTGGCCTTCAGAAACGAGGGGTACGCGCACGTGCAAGGCGTACACGCGGCGTATTTCGAGGCCCGGGACCTCTACGCGATCATCCGGGAGTTTTTCGGATTCTACAAATACCTGCTGAATTTGGCGTAATGCATCACTGCACCAATCAAAACGGATGAATCGGCTCTTGGCATTGACCGTCGCTTTGCTGTTGGGAGTCGCCTGCAATCCCGGCCGGGACCAAAGTCTCCGAGACGCCGGGGAGCGGGGAGGGGCTGCATTGACGGAAAAGGAGGCGGCCGTCCCGGAGCCGCAATTCCGGAAGCACCTTCAACTCGGATACGGATTCGAAGTAAAAGCCGGCGGCTACGAGCAGCTGGGCCACCTGGAGACCTATACCCGGGTGGTGGTCAGCCGGAACGGGAAAGAAGTGTTTAAAGACAGCTCCCTGACGGAATACACGTTCAGCCATAAAAGCTACCCGGAGGTGATGCCCGCCGGGCCGGAGGCGTTCGAACTGCTGCTGCAAGTGAACGACCGGCCGAACCCCGATTACCTCCGCTGGGTAAGGATTGAACGGAATGCATTGACAAAGACCGGCGAACTCCCCCTTTTCATTGGAGAAGCCGCGGACCTGGACGGAGACAAAGCCCTGGAGCGGGCCGGTTACTGGGGCGGAGGCGAGGTTTGGGGGGAGAATTACCGGCTCACTGCCTATAATCCCATTTTGTATTACGAAACATCGCCCGGGGGCTTACGGCTGGACAGCGCATTGACCCGCGCAAAGAACCGGGCGATCTACGGCGAATTTCACGGATTTGATTTTAGCCAGGCCATTCCGGTGCCGGCTGCCCGGCTGGAAAATTTTGACCAGGAAGTCAGCCGGATAGAGGCAAGCGCGATCCCGGCGAAAACGGGTTTCTAAAGTTCCTTGCGGACTCTACCAGGAGGGATTGGTAAAAGGAAAGCACGCAGTAGTGGTCAATATGCTGCAAGAAAGCACATTGCCCGTCGAACAGATTGCTAAGCTTACCGGCGTGCCTCTGGAAGACGTGAAGCAAATCGCGAAAGAACTAAAGCACTAAAGCAGTAGCAGGCATTACAGTCGTTCAGGCCGGGCATAACGCGTAGCCCACGTAGGCGTGGTCGTGGGTAAAAGAAACTAGGTCTTCCTGCCGGTCGCCGTCAATGTAGAGTTCGGGGAATCCTGCCGCGTGCTTCCCGAAAGTGATGCGGCAATCGGGGCCCAACGCCCGGGCTGCCGCCACCTGCCCGGCCGTAAATTCCCGGACCTCCGCCGATTGCGCCTCCCGGTCCCATGCCCCGATCCGCCGGACGCCCCACCGGACCTCTTCCAGAATCTCCGGCGACGTACCCACCACCGTGTACACCCACGCCTCCCGCACCAGCGTCCGGGCAAACAAACGGTACCCGGGGGCGGCTACTTCCGCATCCACCCGGTTCAACCCGGCGAATCCCCGCCCGTGCCACCGGGTCGCCGGGTCCGGCGCCCCGTGGGCAACCGGCGTTCCGGCCAGGTGCGATACGAAGATTTTGGTGGGGGCGAAGGGAAACGCCGGGTCAAGCCGCCGGCAACACTTGTAGGCGGCTTCCTTCACCGACCAGCAAAGCCACAGCAGGGGGTCGGGGTGCGCCGCGTGGCGGAGCAGTTCCTTCTCGTGCGGGTGCAGCACTTTGTCAACGAAGCGAAGGTCGCCGGCCCGGCCCCGGCAAAAGCGGGTTTGCAAGTACACCAGATCATTGCCGACTGAGTGCATTGTCGAGCTTCCCGGTTACAATGTCAATGCAACTGCCCACCGTGGTGATCCTTTCAATGGCTTCGGTGTCAATCTCAATGTCAAAAAACGTTTCCGTATCCAGCACCACGTCAATCAGGTGGGCCGAGTTGATGTGGAGGTCTTCGACCATGTCGTGCTCCTCCCGTAAGTTGTCGAGCAGGGTGCGGTCTTCGACGTAGTTTTCCAGGATTTGTTTGAACCCCGATAAAATGGTAAGCCGGTCCATAAGCAAGCAGGTTACTGTGGTTGATATTTAGAAAAAACAATGCAGGCATTTACGTCCCCGAAGCCAAAGTTGGCCTTCACCACCGTGTTGAGCGGCGTGGCCACGGCCGACTGCGGAATGCGGGCCGGGTCAATCACCGCCGCAATCTCCTCGTGTACGTCTTCGCAGTTGATGCTCGGGTGTACGAACTGGTGGTGCAGTTGCAGGATGGCCGCCACGCACTCCATGGAGCCGGACCCGCCGAGGCAGTGACCCACCATTGACTTCAGGGAGTTGATGTAGGGAAAGGCGGCGCCCCGGCGGCCGAGGACGGTTGCCCAGTTGCCGACCTCCGTTTTATCCGTGAAGGTGGCGCTCAACTGCCCCGACACCAGGTCCACTTCCGACGCGTCCACCCCGCCGTCGCGGAGGGCTTGGGCAATGCACCGCTGCACCCCCGTTGCACTGGGCGTGGTCATGGTGCCGTGGTTGCGCTGGCCCCCGGAATTGATGGCCCCACCGCGGATTTCGGCGTAAATGCGGGCTCCGCGCCGTTCGGCCGCTTCGGCGTCTTCCAGCACCAGGGCCCCGGCGCCGGCGCCGGGCACGAACCCCGCGGCCGTCTGGCTCATGGGCCGGGAGGCGGCCTCGGGAAAGTCGTTGCTCCGGCGGTTGAGAATCCGCATGGCGTCGAAGGTGGCCCATACGTACTGGTTCGAAGCTTCGCAACTGCCGGCCAGCATTCTTTTGGCGGCGCCCGACTTGATCTTCTGGTAGGCCATCAGCACGGCTTCCGTGCCCGTGGCGCAGGCCGACGAATTGCCGAACACCTGTCCGCCGAGCCCGAGCAGGCCGCCCACGTAGGCGGCCACCGAACTGGACATGAGTTGTTCAATCACGCGGCCCCCCAGCCGGCGGGCCTCGCCCTGGTGGATGGTCTCCATCGTGTCGCGCACCAGGTTCAGGTCGCACACCGTACTGCCGAACACGCAACCCGTGTCCCAGTCTGCCTCCTCCTTGTCAATGGCAAGGCCGGCGTCGTGCCACGCCTCAATGGCCGCCAGGCAGCCGTACTTGATGGCGCTGCTCCGGAGGCTCCGCACCGTGCTGCGCGGCAAATAGTTGGCAAGGACGTCCTCCCCGATTTCGGGTACGGCGGCCACCTGGCAGCCCAGGTTCAGTTCCCGCAGCAGCGGGATGAACCGGACGCCGGAAGTCCCGCGCCGGATGGCTTCCGTAAACGGACCGAGCCCGGTGCCGTTCGGCGCCACCACGCCCATGCCGGTAACGACTACGCGCCGGTTATTCATGCAAGGCATACTGGTTTTCCCGCAGGGCGTCGGCAATCATCCGGGCCACTTTCTTGGGGTACTCCACGATCATGAAATGCGAACCGGCCTCCAGGGTGTGTTGCCGGATGCAAGGGTTGGCGTGGAACAGCCGCTGGTCCCGCTCCTCGAACTGGATGACGTTGTCCTTCTCCCCGTGCAGCATGACGAAGGGCTTGCCGATGGTCCTGAGCGTCGCCTCGCCGTCGTACAAGCCAAACTGCTCGTACATGTTCAGGTAGTTGGTCAGCCCGGCAGGCGTGTTGATGAGGTAGAAGGCCAGGCTCGACAGGGAGCTTTCCGCCTCCAGGAAGTCGTACAGGTCGAGGCTGGGCGAATCGTCTTCCTCCTCTTCGATCATTGCCAGAAAATCGGCCGTGGGAATGGCGCCCACCTGCGCCATGATCTTGATCATCCGCTGAAGGGCGTCGGGGTCTTTGCGGATCTTGTCACGGATGCTCAGGATCAGGCCCGAGAACTTGCCCTTGTTTTGCAGGTCAAGCTGCTTGTGCGCGGAGTTGAGGGCCACGATGGACAGCACCCGGCCGGGCAGCCGCCCGTACAGCGCCAGGGCGATTTTGGACCCCAGGCACCAGCTCAGGCAGTGAAACGGGCCGATGCGTTCGGCGTCCACCACGTCCACGAAGTCCTGCACGGCGGCCTCGAAGCGGCACTCGTCGGGCGTAAGTTCGCGGTCAATGCCGGGGAAACCCCGGTATTCCAGCCCGATCACCGTTGCTTCGGCGCACAGGGTCTGAATGACCGGCACCCAGAATTTAATGCTCATGCCCAGGGCGTTGCTGATGAGCACGCAGGTATCGCCGGCGCCGGCTTTGTAGTAGGTAATGGGCAATCCGTCCCGCGATGTGATTGTTTTCTTTTCCATGAGACCGCAATTGAGGGTTAAGACGTTGGATGTAGGAGGTTAGACCGGGGCCAGAACGGCCTGTTTGCGTTGCACGTACCCGGTAACGATCTTCCGCAGCGCATCCGGGTAGAACGCGTAGTGGTACGCCCCGCCCAGCACGGCCGAAGACTTTTCGGTGTTGAACAGGAGTTGGTTCTTGGCGTAGGGCAGAATGTAGTTGAAGCCGTAGGCCATCAGCTTTTCGTTCCGGTTGCGCGGCCGTACTTCAAAGTCCTTCCGGGTCGCCACGCGGATTTCCAGGTGGCTGAACGCCCCGTTGAGCACTTCTTCCAGCTGTTGCAGCGTCACGGAGGTGTTGTTGGTGAGGTTGAACACCTGGTACGGTTCGGTGACCTGCTCGTTGAGAGAGCACATGTTGTCAATCACGTCGTCGAGCGGGACCAGGTTGAGGCGGTTGTCGGCGTCGGCTTCGAAGCGCAGCAGTTCCCGGTCGCCCGAGGTCTTGCGGATGTGTTCGTTGAGGCTCGCCATGGCGTCGAGGGCCAGGAACATGCCCGTGTAGTTGATGAGGCGGCCGTTGGTTTTGTCCCCCATCACGATGGAGGGGCGGAAGATGAGGCTGAACAGGCCGTGCCGGCGGGTAAAGTCGAGCATCAGGTTCTCGGCCATGAGCTTCGACTGCTCGTAGTAGTTGTTGAACGTAGCGTCTTCCGACAGGGGCACCGGGGCCTCGGGCAGCGTGCCGGTGCGCTTGCCGCCCACGTACGCCGTGCTGATGTAGATGAACCGCGAGGCCGCGTGGCAGTGCCGCCGGTGCACGTCCAGGATGTTCTGCAACCCGCCCAGGTTGGCCGCCATGATCTCGTCGTTGTCCTTGGGCATGTACTTGAGCGACGACGCAAAGTGCCACGTTTCGTCGTACACGTCGCCGGCGGGAATGGCCGCCAGGGATTCCGGCACCGTCATTTCGCCCTTGACCAGCACCAGCCGGCCGGCCGCAATGTAGCCCTGCGCTTCCTCGCGGTCCATGAACGCGGAGAGGCTTTTGACGGCTTTTTTGTGGTGGGCATTCTCGGTGAGGGCCGCCCGGGCCCGCACCAGCGCCGTCACCGTGTGCCCGCCCTGCAGAAACCGGCAGGCGGCGAAGGCGCCCAGGTTGCCGGTAATTCCGGTCAATAAAATATGTTTGCTCATTTGGATTGGCTGTTTAGGGTCTCTTTGGGGCCGCGCCGGCCCTTACGCGCCGCCCGCGTGCAGCACCGGGCCGTCGGCGTAGCGGTGCGGGTACGCGGGGGCGGACAGGTCGCAGGCGCGGCTGATGTGGGCAAATTCGTCGTGCCCCGTGATGGGAATCTCGACCACCAGCAGGTTGATGCCCCAGTGCAGGTAGCGCGCCAGGCAGGCGGCCACTTCTTCGTAGCTGCCCACCAGGTAGGGCACGTCCGTGTCGAAGTTCTTGAAAGGCACCAGGTTGTACACGTCCGTGTCTCCCAGGTGCCGGGCCTGTTCGAGCAACTGCGACTTCCAGGCCACGTTCGCGTTTTTGGTAGCCAGTTGTTGCAGCATCTGCCGGGACCGGTTCACGGGGCTGAACGCCGCCAGGGCTCCCAACGCTTCTTCCCTGGTGGGCCGCGTCAGAATGCCCAGGTGAAAGCCCACCGGGTACGCCGGGGGCGAGGTCGCCGCCAGGGCGTCGGCCGGCAGGGCCATGCGCAGCCGCGCCGACCCCGTCTGCTGCACCACCCCGAGGGCGGCGTCGGAATTGCCGGCCACGTAATTGACCGGCAGCAGCTCGGGCGACAGCCGGAACTTGACGGCCGCCTCCCGGACTGTGTAAAAGTCGCCTTCAAACGAAAACTTCCCGGTCTGGCTCCCCAGCAGGCCGTTCACCACCGTCATGTATTCGAGCAGGCGCCGGTACCGGTCGGTGTGCTGTACGGGGTCGTTGAGCCCGGTGGCGTCCGCTTTGGCCGTGCCCGTGATGTAGTTGAGGTACAAACGCCGGTTGTAGAGTGCCGACACGTTGGCAATGTACTTGGCCGTAAAAAAGGGGTGTGCGTACACCGGGTTGATGGCAATGAACGGGTGCAGCCGCTGCGAGGTCGTGTACATCGTCTGCGCAAACACCCAGGGGTGCAGCGGACCGTTGTTGGACTCCGGCAGCAGGATGCCCGCGTAGCCGTACTGCTCCGTCCGGCGGACGAATTCCCCGATGTCCTCCAGGGTGGGTGCGTCGTTCTCGAAATCCCGCTTGATGCCGTACAAGGTAAATACGGGCACGCGGCGCTGGTTAAATTGATTACCCATTGCTGAAAAGGTGGTTTTGCGCCCGATCGGGGTGGCTCGTTTCCACGGCCCGGATAATTTTTCCCGCGGCATTGCGGGGGATTTCATCCGTTTCTTCGATGATGTCGGGCACGGCGTAGTCGGGCAGGTGCCGCACCAGGAAATCCAGTAACTGGTTTTTGTCCCGGTAGCCGCTGCCCGGAATGATTTCGATTTTCAGTTTGTTGTGCCGGGCCGTGGCCCGTACGTCTTCTACCAGCCCGGAGGCTTTGACGCCCCCCTCCACGAAGGCCGGGTAGATCTTATAGCCCTTGCACTTGAGGAAGAACTGCTTGCGGCCTTTAATGACCAGTTCCCCGTGCCGGAGCAGCCCCGTATCGCCCGTGGCAATGCGCCGGGTTTCGGGCGTGCCGCCGGCCGGGTGGGCGTAATGCACCACCACCTCACCTTCCTCGCCGTCGGGCAGCGGTGTGCCGGCGTCGTCCACAATCTGCACCTGGTACAGGCCCAGCACCCTGCCCACCGACTCCCAATCCGCGGGGTAGGGGGGAGGGTGTACCTTTACGCTGATGGCCGAAGGAATTTCCGACAGGCCGTACCGGACCGAATAGGTCAGGCCGGGGTATTTTTGCCGGCTTTCGGCCACGAAGGCGTGCTCGGCGAAATCGCCGCCGAACCCCACGTGCCGCAGGTTGGGCAGCGCCAGCCGGGGCAGCAGGGGCCGGAGCTGCTGGTAGAAATAGGCGACGCCTTCCACCGCCGTAATGCGGTCCCGCAACGCCTTGTGCATCAGGCTCCGCACCAGGCCCACGAAACTCCGGTCGGCCGGCAGGATGATCGTGCTGCCGCCCTGGGTGTATTCGAGCATTGCGCTGAATCCGTAGGAGTGCGACAGCGACGGGGTAATCACCACGCACTGGCCGCGGGTGTAGGGCATCCGGTCTTCCCGGGCAATGCACGCCAGGGCGTCGGTGATCTGGGCGTAAGCCACCCGGATGAGCTTGGCCGCCCCGGACGTGCCGCTCGAAAGAAAAGAAACCGTCCCCTCGCCCGGGCCCGGCTCCCCCGCGGGGTCTGACGGGTACTCCGGGGCTTCCGGCACCGGCGCGGCGGGAATGGCCCAGCCGCCGAAGGCCTCCAGGTCCGACACCAGCAGGGTGCCGCCGGCCAGCTGCAGGTACGTGCTCACCGCGCCGGGGTCGGCAATGGCGGGCAGCAACGCAAAGTCGCGGCGGGCCATCAGGCAGGCCCAGATCCACCCGCACAATACTTCGGGCGCGCCGATGTTGAGGCACACCGTCCCCGCGGGGCTGCCGGCGTGGAGGTACTGCGTCCGCAGGTACCCCGCCAGATTGTGTACCTGCCGGTAGGAATACGTGCGCCGCTCCGTCACCAGGAAAGGTGCGTCGGGCCGGCTGACCACGTTCCGCCTCAGCAACTCATATACCATTCGCGTACAGGATTTCGCACTTGGAGCAGATGTCCATCAGGGTGTTGTTGTGGATTTCGCGGAACTTCCGGAAGTCCTCCCCGTGCCATACTTCCGGGAGGGTATTTTGGTTGAGGTCGCCCACGATGAACTCGGTAAACTTCTTGCAGGGCGTCACCTTGCCGTTAGGCAACAGGTCAATGCGGTTGGAAATGCCCAGGCACCGGGTGCGCTTCTGGCCCGGCTTGGTGTCGCCCTCCACGAAGCCCTTCACGTCCTGCGGGTCAAGTTCGGGCTGGAACCGGATGCGGATGTTCCAGCTGCGCTGACTGATCATTTCCAGCTGGTCGAACAGCGCGTCCAGCAGGTCGGGGCTGAGGTGGAAATCGAAGGAGTGCCAGGTGTTGCGCCAGCCTTTGTCGGTGCCCATCCAGGCGAAGTTGTCGCGGAAGAAAGCGTCCATGTGCAGGGCCACCTCCTCGGGAATGTACCAGGGGTAGTTGATGTAGAGCGTGTCAATGCCCTTGTCGTCGAAGTAATCGCAGAATTCGTACAGCCGCGGAATCAGGTCGTTGCTGAACACGGCGGCAATGGAAACGTAGCCGTGGTAGAGGCCCTGCGCCTGTGCTTCCAGCAGGGTGTTCACGTTGTCCATGATCCGCCGGAAGGTATGCTTGCCCCGCAGCTTGTCGTGCTGTTCTTCGGGACCCTCCACGCTCACCAGCACCGTCAGGTTCTCCGAAATGCGGAGCAGGGAGTCGAGGTGTTTTTTGATCGAAAGGCCGTTGGTGCAGATGACCGTTTCGCGCGGGTCTTCGGCCAGCAGTTCCACCAGTTCGTTCCAGTGCGTGTAAATCATCGGTTCGCCGCCCCACAGGTAGAGCAGCGACTTGCTCGCCCGGGTGGTCTCGAACAGGTGCCGGACAATGTCAATGGACAGGTCGCCTTCCTTCTTGACTTCCGGCTTGTCGAGGTGCTTGTGGTATCCCTCGTCGTTCCACTGGAAACAGTGGGTGCAGCGCAGGTCGCACCGGTTGGTGAGCTTTAAACCGATTTCGTAGGGCAACTCCAGGGCGAAGGTGGGGTCTTTCTCCCGTTCCTCGGCGCACAGTTTGGTCATTTTTAACTTCCGGTGAAGCCTTCTTAAAGCTTGCTCCCGGTAATTCAAAACGGATAAAGGCTGCATAAGCGGTGGGTTAAAGGGTTGGAACCGGAATGTGTTTGAGGTAAGATTGGATGAATTCGGGGATGTGCCTTTTGGCGGCTTTGATGTTGTGGTGGACCTCCCGCAGGAGGTCGGGCGAGAAATTGCTTTCCTGCCAGGTTTCGTACGCCAGGCCTACGCCCAGCGCCTCGCAGATCCGGATGTTGCCTTCCTCGTTGGCGCCCATCGGCTCGAAGTAGACCAGGGGCGTTTCCGTCACCAGGGCGTCTACCAGCGACATGCCGCCGGGTTTGGAGAGGATGGCCCGGCTGCGCGTGATCACGCTCAGGATGCCCGGATGCGCGTGAAACCGGCGGTAACGGGGCGCCTCGCCGGCCGACGTTACTTCCCCGAAGGGCGGGAAACCGTGGTCGCTGCCGGGGGCTTCCTCCAGCGGGTCCCAGCCGGGGTCGTTGAGGAAACAGCGCACGCCCTCCTGCGGGCCGTCGTAATCGGCGGCGGCGTGGATCATCAGGTTGCGTTCGAAGGGGGTGCCGGCCAGTTCCCGGGTGCGTTGCGCGTAGCCGCCCAGCCCCCAGCCGCCGCCATGCACCAGCACGGCCGCCGGCCGCTCGTCGAAGGGAACCAGGGTGCCCGGCGCAAAGGGTACGTTCAGCAGGTAGTTGATCCGGCCTTCGGCGGGGCTGAAGAAGCAGAACGCGTGGGTGACCAGGTCCGGGTGCGCTTCCTGCACGGCCCAGGCCGGCGAAATGCCCGCGTCGATCCGGCAGCAGCTTACCACCAGGCCGGGCTGCAACCGGCGGTAGCGCGCGAGAATGTCGAGCCACAGCCCCGAGAAGCACAGGAAATGCGTAGTGCCTTCGGCCAGCCAGCCTGCAAACAACGCCTCCACGGCCCCGTCGGCCAGGTTGTCGGAGTACTGGACGGGAAACTTGGCGGCCAGCTTGGCCAGGTTGTAGTTCTTGCGAAAGGAGTCCCGCGATTTCTTGAATACCTCCCGTTTGGCCTCCGACAAGAGGTGCTCCAGGATGAACACCCGCGTAGGGATGCCCCGCTCCCGCAGTTGCCCGCTGGTAATCAGGGCCGGAAAGTACACGCCGTACCCGATCACCGAGGTCAGCACGGCGATGCGGCTTGGATGGGTGCCTGGCATGGGACTATTTTTTGAGGGGACACCGCTCGAAAAATTCCATCAACTGCGCCAGGTTGTTGAAGTACTTGATGTCGAAATCTTCGATCTCGATCACGATGTCGAATTCTTCTTCGGCCTGGAGAATGAACTGGATCATGTCCAGCGAATTGAAGCCGAACTCGCGGATGAGGTCGGCGTTGTCGTGCAGCTGGTCGGCGGCAACCGGCTTTTCGAGCACCGCGCTGAGAATCCGGGCGATTTTCTCTTTCATCATTCTGGTTGTGTTGGTGATTGGTTGTGGGGACAGGTCCCGCAGGTAGGAATTTTTTCTAATTGGAGTAGATTTAACCAAACGCTTCGGCACTGTTGTGCTCAAACTTTATTTTCTTGACGGCTTCCAGTTGTTCCAGCGTGTCCACGCCGTACCACGCCTTCAGGTAGCGGGCCGAGCAGTACAGCTTTTCCAGGGCGATCAGCCCGGACCACACCTCGTAGAAATCTTCGGTGGGCCGGATCAACTGGTTGATGACAAACGGGTTGACTACCTGGATGCCCGAGCAGTACTGCTCCGATACTTTATGCCGGTTCAATTCGGTAACCCGGTTCCGGCGCTCAAAAATGTAGTCGCCGTCAATGCCCGGCACGGGTTGCACCGGCACCACCATGCAGGGCGGCTGGTGCAGGCGGCGGTATTGCTCACCGATGAACCCAATGTCGAGGTCTACCACGTTGTCGCACGTAAGCACCAGCACCGGCTCATTGATGAAGCGCATCTGCGTGTTGAACAACCACCAGGCATTGCCTTTGTGCTGCGTGTTGAAAACCGCCGAAACGCCCTGCCCGATCACGTAGTGCGACAGCTCGGCCCCCTTGTAGCCCACGGTAATGGCAATGTTGGGAACCTTGTTTTTAAGCTGCCCGATGGCGTTGGCGATCAGCGTGGAGTCCTTGAACTTGATCAAGGGCTTGGGCACGTGGTCGGTCAGGGGCATCATGCGCATGCCCCGGCCGGCCGCCATGATCAGTGAATGAGTAATCATACGATGTTGATTTGGTGGTTTGTACGCCTCGACCCTCGCTACGGCCGCTCTTTGAGCAGCGCCAGAATCTCTCTTTCCGACAGCCGCTCGGCGGTTTTGGTGTCCGCCACGCCGGTGAGGGCGTGGCTGCTTTCGCGGCTGTAGTCAATCAGGTAATGCTCCATGCCGTTGAGCGTGACGATGGTCGTGTGGGGCAGTTCAACCTCCCCGATCATGATTTCATCCACGCTTTCCCCCTTGCGCGGGGCAATCTTCTCGTACGTACCCCCGTGCCGGCTCACGAAAAGTTTCAGCACGTCTTCCATGTAAGCCGCTTTCATCTTGCGCGACAGGATTTTGCCGGCCGTCCGTTCCATGTTTTCCAGCGCCGTCACCACGAGCTGCGCCGCCTCCGACACCGAAAAGATGTACCGGCGCATGTGCGCACCCGTCGAAAGGATGTGGCCGCTTTTGTCGAGCATTCCTTTCCAGATCGGAAACACCGAGCCGGTAGACCAGGCGATGTTGCCGAAGCGCACGCACATGAACCGGGTGGCGGCCTTGCCGTTTTGCAGGATGAAGAGCTTTTCCATGGCGCTCTTCGAAATGCCGTACATGGTCTTGGTGGGCGGCGTGGCTTTGTCGGTCGAAATGCCGATCACGTCCCTCACCCCGCTTTCCATGGCAACCCGCGCCACGTTGAGCGATCCCAGGATGTTGACGTCAACGCACTCCCCGGGGTACACTTCCGACAGGTGTACGT
>CADCTQ010000260.1 GCA_902805615.1 uncultured Cytophagales bacterium | reverse complement strand
TTGCGGATGTTCACTTCCGAAAAATACTCCAGGCCGCCGGTCACGGGCCGCACGTGCTTTGCCAGGGCGTCGGCGCACGCGAGGGCCGCCTTCAGGTACTTGTCCCCGCCCGTCACTTGGTAGAATTTCAGGTAGGCGTAGCCCATTTCGCCGATCTTATCGGGTTCCACGCCGTGCAGGCCGTCGCCGCGCATTCCCTCGTTTTCCCACTTGGTGGCGCCCTGGTAGGTTTTCTCGAAGGGGTCGGCGCTGGCATAGGGCACGCCGCCCCAGGGCCATTCGGCCGGCGTGGTGCCGTTGGCGAGCTGGTAGTCGAGCATTTCGCGGACCACCCCCACGTAGGCCGTGTCGCCCGAATAAGGCATGTAATCGAGTACGAGGCTCTGCACCATGCCGGCGTACACGCAGGCCGGGTTGTGCATCCAGTTTTCCCCGGTTTTGCCCGCCGCGAAATCCTGCGGGCTGCGCTTGTGCGGCCCGTCGAAGCAGCAGGTCACCAGGTACATCTTGAGGCCCGTGTTGTGGTCTACCGGGGTGCCGCTCTTGATGAACTCCGCCGCCAGCCGGGACACGTGGGCGTAGGCCGCGCCGGGCGTGCCGGGCTGGTACCAGGCCAGCAGGTTGCCGCTGCGGTCTTTCTGCGCCCGGTGGCCCCCCAGCGAGTCGGACGATTGCGCGGCCGTGGTCTGGGCGCGGCCGGACCCGAGCAGGAGGGGGAGGAGGAGGGCGGCGAGGAGGTATCGGGTCATGGGGTTGGGTGTTGGGTATTGGGGAATTAGGAGATTAGGAGATTAGGGAATTAAAGAATTAGGGAATTAGGGAATTAGGGAATTAGGGAATTAGGGTGCCTGGAGGCCGGGCATTTTGGTCAAATATAAAATTACGTATACAAACGTGCAATAAATCTGTATACAAAAGTGATTTGCTGAAAGAGTCGTGGTGCGAATGGGTTTGCTGGTGGCGGGTGGTACCCGCTGCGTTGTGGCGATGAATGGGGATGGCTTCTTTGGATTGGCATGAGGAGGGCGAGTCATCCCCCTGCCCCCTTCGGCCAATGCACCAACCAACCCGCAAGGGGTACCGGTCGTTGGCGGCTCCCTGGCAAGGAACGGTCCGTGCCCATCGGGCGCGGGCATAAAGTCGGGCAGGTTCACAAAAAAGTGAAAGTAACTTCCTAGATTGGCGGGCGAATCCCGGCCGGTCCGGCTACCAATCTCCACTGCCATGCCCCAATCCCATCGCATTGAACACGATTTCCTGGGTGAAAAACAAATTGACAACCACCTGTACTACGGCGTGCAAACGGCCCGGGCCCTCGAAAATTTCCACATCACGGGCATTCCCATTTCCAAAGAGCCCCTGCTGATCAAAGCCTTCGCCTACGTGAAGCAGGCCGCCGCCAAGGCCAACCACGCGCTGGGGGTGCTCGACGCCCGGGTGGCCGGGGCCATCAGCCACGCCTGCGACCGGCTGATTGCGGGGGAGCTGCTCGACCAGTTTCCCACCGACATGATCCAGGGCGGGGCGGGCACTTCGGTGAACATGAACGTGAACGAAGTGATCGCCAACCTCGCCCTCGAATTCCTGGGCCACCCGAAGGGCGACTACCAGTACGTACACCCCAACAACCACGTCAACTTTTCCCAGTCCACCAACGACGCCTACCCCACGGCGCTCCGCCTGGCGCTGTACTGGAAGATCGGGGTCTACGCGGAGGCGCTGGAAGCCCTGGCCGGCGCCTTTGCCGCCAAGGGCGTCGCCTTCAAAAACGTGCTCAAGATGGGCCGCACGCAGTTGCAGGACGCCGTGCCGATGAGTCTCGGGGACGAATTCACGGGTTTTGCCCTCACGCTGCGCGAAGACGTGGTCCGGCTGCGCGACGCGCAGGGGGCCATGCAGGAAAGCAACCTGGGGGCCACGGCCATCGGCACGGGCATCAACGCCCCGGAAGGGTACGCCGCCCTGTGCACGCAGTACCTGGGCGAACTGTCGGGGGTGCCCATGACCCTGTCGGCCAACCTGATCGAGGCGACTTCGGACACGGGGGCCTTCGTGCAGGTGTCGGGCGTGCTCAAGCGCAGCGCCCTCAAGCTCTCCAAAATCTGCAACGACCTCCGGCTGCTCTCTTCGGGGCCGCGGGCGGGGCTGCACGAAATCAACCTGCCGCCCCTGCAACCGGGCTCTTCCATCATGCCCGGCAAAGTGAACCCGGTGGTGCCCGAGGTGGTGAACCAAACGGCCTTTTACGTAATCGGGGCCGACGTAACGGTGTCGTTCGCCGCCGAGGCGGGCCAGCTCCAGCTCAACGTGATGGAGCCGGTGATCGCCTTCAGCCTGTTTACCTCGCTGGGTTACATGACCAGCGCCTGCGGGACGCTCCGGACGCGGTGCGTGGAGGGCATTACGGCCAACGAAGCCGAGTGCCGGCGCATGGTGATGAACAGCGTGGCCCTGGTCACGGCGCTTGCGCCCCTGCTGGGCTACGAAACCACGGCCGCCATTGCCAAGGAAGCCCTGGCGACGGGCAAGTCGGTGCATTCGATCGTGGTGGAAGAACAAAAGTTGCTCACCCAGGCCAAGTGGGACGAGCTGTATTCCTTCGAAAACCTGATCCGTCCGCGTTTCATCAATTCCTGACGGGGTACTGCGTAGGTGATAGGTTACTGCGTACACGGTGAAGCAAGGGGTTAGTACGTGCTTAGGGTACGCTGGTGAGCCCAAACGGCCGGTGCGGTGGCGTATCACTGTTGCCGGCTGGCGCGTAGTAAAACGGGCTGGCGCGATGTGACGTGCTGGCGCGTAGTAAAACGGGCTGGTGTGACCGGCTGGCGCGAAGCTGTGCTTCGTGCCGACTATGGTTTCCGCCTCTGGCGGAACGAAGGCAGTTTTACAACGCATGTCAAGTGTTGCTACGCCCAACTCATGCATTGCCTCCATTGCCTGGGCACGGCCCTTGCCTGGACCCGCTGGCGCAGGCGTCCGCTTGCCCCTTTCGCCCACCAAGTGCCCCACTTGCTACCCCTCACAGATTCAACCCATTCCAGCCGGTGAAACTTTGGTGAGTACCGGCAGAGGCAGCAATGCAGGGAACCGGATTGGAACGGGTAAGCAGCGCAGGTAAGCCGGTCGGCTGGGAAGCGGGTGGCTTCCTCATGCAAATCAACAAGCGGACGCTTGGCAGGGGAAGGCACCGGCGGACGCCTGCGCCAGTGTGCCGGGGCAAAGGCCGTGCCCAGGCAATGGAGGCAATGCATCTGTGATGCCAGGCAAGGGCGATGAAACAATTGCCGCCCGGGAAACAACCTCGTTCCGCCAGAGGCGGAAACCATAGCCGGCACGAAGCACAGCTTCGCGCCAGCCCGCGACTGCGATGCGCGCCAGCAGGCCACAGTAATACGCCACCGCACCGGCCGCTTGGGCTCACCAGCGTACCCTAAGCATCATACATTTAAAAGGTCAGTGTCCGCCGCCGTCAGTGTCCCACTGACGGCTCTTCGCTCAATTTCGAAAAAGTGTCCTGATTGTAGCTCCATTAAGGAAGGGACAGGGGTGGTTTTTTTTATGAAGCCGGTGGGCGCGTGTAAGCACGGCTGCCCAATCCTTTGCGGGCCGACCGGTGAAAGTTCCAACCCGGCAGGCAAGCAAGGTCCTTCATAACGACAACAGCCATTTTTCACGGGTCGTTAAAAAATTTCCGGTACCGTTACCGGTACTTTCCAAATAAAAATTATTGAAATTCCTTGGTCCTTTTTGCTTTCGCGCCTATCTTCTACCCGGGATGGCGGCCGGGAGATAAAGGGGCGTGTTACCGCACGGGGCAACGGGTTTGGCAGTCTGTCACGCCCTCCCGCCAGGCCGGGGCCGTACCGGAAAAATTACTTTTTGTTATAAGAAATGCTTCACGGGCGGCCGGCAAAGTCCCCTTTTTGCACCAACATCCGGAATCCTAAGTAGTTGTTGGTGATCAGTTGTTCGTTGTTCGATTGGTAAATCACTGAAAATCAGAATTATATCCGTTACTGTACCCCAAGCTAATTTTGCACAGGTGCTTATCATATTTTATTTCAACTCCTTCTATGACCAAACCAACCACTGCCCGGGTACCCGTTTTGCTCCGGTTCACCCTCGGGGTACTGCTTACCGCCTTCCTGCTGAACGGTTGCCGGAAGGACGACGACTACTTTGAACCCCCGGCCGGGCAGGAAGGAAAGCTGCTCGAACAACTGAAAGCCAACCCCGAATTCAGTACGTACGTGCGGGCACTCGAACTGGCAAAGCTGGAACAGACGGTCGGCAGCTCCGGCCTGTACACCATTTTTGCGCCCACCAACCAGGCGTTTGATGCGTACTTCAGCCAGGGTCCGTACCGGTCGCTGGAGCAGATTCCGCCCAGGCAGCTCTACGAACTGGTGGGCAACCACATCCTGACGCCCATGATGTTCACGTTCGATTTTTCGGCCCGCCGGTTCAACAACAACAAGGATGACCGGTACCAGACCAACGCCCTCAAGTACGCCAAGGTGATCCGCAGCGGGGCGCAGTTCACCATCAACGGCGTGGAGGTATCGCCCGACCGGCGCGACATTGCCGCCGCCAACGGGGCCATCCACGGCATTCCGGCGGTGCTGGTGCCCCGGCCGGCCATTGACAGCGTGGTGCAATTGGAGAACGACCTGCGCATCTTCAACCGGGTGCTGCGCCGGTTTGCCTTCCGGGAAGTAGACCAGCGCCGCAGCCAGGACCTGGACAACGACGGGGTGATTGACACCATCTACGTGAAGCGCAGCCGCCTGGCCCTCAACCCGGGCGCCGAAGACCCCGAAATCACGGCCCTGGCCCCCACCGATCAAGCCTTTGAGGACCTGCTTGCCCAGTACCCGCAGTTCCGGCTGGTGGGCACCGACTCCCTCGACATGCCCGACAACGTGCTCAAACCGATCATTGAATACCACCTGCTGACGGGGGCCAGGACGGCGGCCGGCCTGACGGGTGATCTCGTGACGGCGGGCAGAGAAACCCTGCCGGCCGCCGCCATTCCGGTAGCCGAACCCAACATTTCCGTCAGCAACGGCGCCCTGCACAAAGTGAGCAAGGTCCTCATCCCGCCCAGCCTCGGCACGGTCGGCGGGCAGATCCTGCTCAACAAGGACAAAGACCTGACGCAGTTCATTGCGGCGCTGGAGAAAGCGGCGCTGCTCCGGGAACTGCTCAGTGCCGACAAGAAGTACACGGTGTTTGCGCCCACCAACCAGGCCTTCACCGACGCCGGCATCAACGTCGCCGCGTTGACCGGCGCCCAGCTGGAGCCGATCCTGAAAACCCACGTGCTGACCAGCGAGGTGAAATCAACCGGACTGGTGGACGGCAAACTGTACCCGACCCTGCTGGGCCCGGGGGTGAAGGTCGCCGGCGCTTCCCTGCTTGATCCCACCAACCAGCCGGCGCCCATCACGGCCGTAGACTTTGCGGGCTCCAACGGGGTGTACCACAAGCTCGGCCGGGTGATGACGCCCCCGGCGGTGAAAGTGCTGGCGACGTTCATTGACCTGCCCCAGTTCTCGGAACTGAAGGCCGCCCTCACCAAGGCCGGCCTGCTGGCGGCCCTCGACGCGGCAGGCCCCTTCACCATTTTCGCCCCCAACAACCAGGCTTTCCAGGATTTCTACGCGCAACGCGGCGTGGCGGGCCTGTCGGCGCTGAGCAGCGCCGAACTCAAAGACCTCCTCCAGTACCACGTGGTGGGTGAGCGGCTGTTCTCGACCGACCTCACCAACGCGCAGGAAAAGGGGACCCTGCTGACCGGCAAGAAGCTCCGCTTCAACGTGGCCGGCGGCGCCGTGACCATCGCGGACCTCAACGCCGTCAGCCCGGACGCGGCCGTGGTGGGCGCCGACGGGCAAGGCACCAACGGCGTCGTGCATACCATCAGCAAAGTGCTCCAGCCGTAAACCGCCGGTCTCCCCCGGCCGGGTGCCGGCCCGGGGGAGACCGGTCAACAACCAACTCCCAACCCCTTAAAAACCAATTCCCATGCAGGAAAAAATACAACCGTACGGCAGGTTCCTGAGTATGCTGTGGCTGCTCTGCTGGATGCCCCTTTTTGCGCTGGCGCAGAGCCGGACCGTGACCGGGAAAGTGACCGACGAGAACGGCGGCAACCTGCCCGGCGTGAACGTGCTGGTGAAGGGCACCACCAACGGCACCACCACCAACGCCGACGGGCAGTTTTCCCTCACCGTGCCTTCCGGCGATGCCACGCTCGTGTTTTCTTTCATCGGCTTCCTGACGGCTGAAAAGCCGGTGGGCAACCAGTCGGTGCTCGGCGTGACCCTGGCGCCGGACGTGAAAGCCCTCTCGGAAGTCGTGGTGATCGGGTACGGCACCCAGGAGCGGCGCAACGTGACCGGGGCCATTGCCTCCGTCAAAGCGTCCGACATCCAGAGTGTGCCTTCGCCCAGCACCGACCAGTTGCTCCAGGGCCGCGCCGCCGGCATCCAGGTGATTTCCAACACCGGCGCGCCGGGGGGTGCCGTGACCGTGCGCATCCGCGGGGCCACTTCCATCAACGCCAGCAACGATCCGCTCTACGTGGTGGACGGGGTGCCCATCCGCAACGAGTCCTACGCCGGGCAGCGGGGGACCGACGGCAACGTGGTGGACAATTTCAACGCCAGCACCAACCCGCTGGTAGACATCAACCCCAGCGACATTGAGTCCATCGAAATCCTCAAAGACGCCTCGGCCACGGCCGTGTACGGCGCCCGGGCCGCCAACGGCGTCGTGCTCATCACCACCCGCCGGGGCAAGGCCGGCAAGCCCACCGTCACGTTCAGCAGCCAGTACGGCGCCACCTTTGCGCCGCCCAAGCTGCCCCTGCTCAACGGCGACCAGAACAAGACGTACCTGCTCGAAAGAAACTACAACCAGCGGGGCGAACCGGGCTTCACCCAGTTCCTGCCCGACCCGCTCCGCAACCCGGAGGAGGAAGAAGCCTACAACAACAACACCGACTGGCAGGAACTCGTGCGCACCAACGGCACTTTGCAGAACTACAACCTGGGCCTCAACGGCGGGGCGGAAAACGTGCGCTACAACATCAGCGTGGGGTATTACGACGAGTCGGGCACGGTGATTGACACCCGCTACAAGCGGTTCACCAGCCGCCTCAACACCGACTACAACCTGTCCAAAAAGCTGCGGCTGGGCAACAGCGTGACCTTTACCCGCTCCCACAACAACCGCAACGACGAGGGCAACGCCTTTTTCACCAACCCGCTCATGCTGTCCTACATCAAGTTCCCCTTCCTGGGCCTGTACCGCCAGGATTCCCTGGGCCGCGACCTGCCGGTGTATTCGCCCGGGGATTTCCAGGACCGCAACAACCCGGTGGCCGTGGCCCGCCTGATGACCAACGACGCGGTCAACAACCGCCTGATCGGCAACATCTTCGGCGAATACGACATCATTCCCGGCCTCACCTTCCGCACGAGCTTCGGCGCCGACTTCACCCTCCTCAAAGAAAAGCGGTTCTACCCCCAGGAAGGCTTCAAGCAGGGCATCCGGCAGGCGCAGAACCGGAACTTGCAGGACCTGAGCTGGGTGGTGGACAACACGCTGACCTTCAACCGCAAGTTCAACGAGATCCACGACCTCAACGTGCTGCTCGGCTCGTCGGTGCAGGAGTTTACCACCGAGAGCATTTACGGGCAGACCAGCCGGGCGCCGACCGACCTGGACGCTTCCCGCGACCTCAACTCGGGCGCCGTGCTCGAAAGGGCTACCTCCAACACGCAGGGCTACGGCATTTCGTCGCTCTTTGCCCGGGCCACGTACGTGCTCAACGACAAGTACTCCGTCTCCGGCGTGCTCAAGCGCGAAGGTTCTTCGCGGTTCGGGGCAAACAACCAGTACGCCGTCTTCCCGGCCGTTTCCGGCTACTGGCGCGTTTCGGGCGAGGAGTTCATGGCCGGGCTGGGCCTGGTTTCCGACCTCAAGCTGCGGGGCAGCTACGGCATCACGGGCAACCAGAACGGGATCGGCAACTACGCCGCGCGCAGCATCTTCAGCGGGGGCGGCAACTACCTGGGCAACCCGGGCGTATTCCCGCGGAACGTGGCTTCGCCCGACCTGAGCTGGGAAAGTACCGCCCAGACCAACGTCGGCCTGGACTTCTCCATCCTCAACAACCGCTTTACCCTCATTGCCGACTACTACGTGAAAAAGACCCGCGACCTGCTGCTGGAGAGAAACCTGCCCGGCACCTCGGGTTTTTACACCACTTTCCAGAACATCGGCGACGTGGAAAACCAGGGCATCGAACTCAACCTGACCGGCGACGTGGTGCGGGCCGGCGACTTCCGGTGGAACATCAACTACAACTTCTCGCGCAACCGCAACCGGATCACCAGCCTGCCCAACGGGGAAGACATCATCCGCCGGTTTGACATCTTCCGGGGCATTGCCCGGCAGGGCGAAGAGATCGGCACCTGGTACGGCCACCAGATGCTGGGCGTGTACGCCACCGACGAGCAGGCGTACCTCCGGCAGGTGGGCACTTCGCCCGAAGGACGGCCCCTCTACGAACTGGCCGCCTCCGCCGAGGAAGCCGCCAAAGACGCCAGCGGCAACCCGCTCGTGATGCGCAACAGCAGCGCCAACGGCCCGGCCTTCCGCGGCGGCGACGTCATCTGGGCCGACATCAACCGGGACGGCGTGATCAGCGACGCCGACCTGGTGACCATCGCCAGATCGCAGCCCGACTTCTACGGCGGCATGAACAATACCTTCTCGTGGAAAGGCATTTCGCTGGACATGTTCCTCCAGTTTGCCTACGGGCACGAGGTGATCAACGGCACCCGGCAACGGCTCGAATCGCTGACCGGCTCCGACAACCAGCTGACCTCCACGCTGCGCCGCTGGCGCAAGCAGGGCGACGTGACCGACATGCCCCGGGCCGGCGACGCCGTGGAAAACAGCCGCCAGTCGAGCCGGTGGGTGGAAGACGGCTCTTACCTGCGCCTCAAGACGGTGACGCTGGCCTACGTGATTCCCAAGGCCCTGATGAACAAACTGAAAATCCAGAACGCGCGGGTCTACGTGAGCGGCTTCAACCTGCTCACCTTCAGCGAATACAAAGGGCTCGACCCGGAGTTCAACACCAGCGCCGACCCGCTGATGCTGGGCCTCGACTTCTTCAATTACCCGCAGCCCCGCAAGGTAGTGGTAGGACTTAACCTGGCCTTCTAAGCGCCCCGCTCACCCCATCAAGCATTCCGACAGCCATGAAAAAACGCATCATCACAACAATACGGTCGGCGGCCCTGCTGCTGGCCGCCTGGTGGACCGTCAGTTCCTGCAACGTGCTCGACCAGGAACCTTACAGTGAACTCACCAAGGACAACTTCTTTAAAACCGGCGCCGACGCTTCGGCCGCCCTCAATGCCACCTACGACGCTCTCCAGGGGCTCGTGGAAGACATGTTCGTGTTCGGGGAGGGCCGCAGCGACCTGGTGCGCGACTCGTGGGGCATGGGCTGCTGCGGCCGCAACGGGCAGGACAACCTCAAGCTCTGGCAGCAGGTGGTGACGCCCGACAACGGCTACACCAGCTGGACGCCCTGGTACAACCTCATCAACCGGGCCAACACGGTGATCAAAAACGTGCCGGGCATCACCGACGTCACCTTCCTCCAGCGCAACAAGGATGAAACCGTGGGCCAGGCGCTTTACCTGCGGGCCCTGGCCTACGCGTACCTGGTGCGTACGTTCGGCGCCGTGCCGCTGGTGACCGAGCCGTCGGAAACCTCCAGCCAGGATTACAACGTCACCAAGAGCACGGAAGCGGAAATACTGGCCCAGATCGAAGCCGACCTGCTGGAGGCCCGGACCAAACTGGCGACCTACAACCCCGGCGACGCCCGCAACCGGGCCAACCGCGCGGCCGTCAATTCGCTGCTGACGGAAATGTACCTGTGGCAGAACAAGTACACCGAAGCCTACGAGGCTTCCGTGGCCGCAACCACCACGCCGCCCGCCGCCCTGGCGCTGCTGGGCACGGCCGACTGGACCCGGATTTTCTGGGGGAAGTCGAACAATGAGATCATTTTCGCCGTCAACTTCAACTTTGGCCAGCAGGAAACCAACCCCTTGCAGCGGCTCACCCACTGGTCGCCGGGCGACGGCGGGTCGTACATCTACCAGCCTTCCAACAAAGCCAAACAGGCCTGGATTGACGAGGCGGACGTCACGCGGGGCAACGGGGCTTCCTACCAGGGTTCGCTCACGGGCGATGCCCGCATCTGGAAATGGATCGGCACCTCGCCGACGGCCAACATCCCGGCCTTCCAGAGTGACCGCGACTGGATCATCCACCGCCTGGCCGACGTGCTGCTGCTGCGGGCCGAAGCCCTCAACCGGCTGGATCGCAAGCAGGAAGCCATTGACCTGGTCAACCAGGTCCGGACCCGCGCCGGCATTGCTTCCACGCCCGTCACGGCGGCCAGTACCACCGAACAGATCGAAGACGCCATCCTCAAGGAGCGGCAGCTCGAACTGGCGTTCGAAGGCAAACGCTGGTTTGACCTGGTGCGGGCCGGCCGCCGCAGCCGCCCCTCGCTGGTCGTCGACCAGGTACTGCCGGTGGTGCCCACCAGCCGCCAGGCCGACGTGCGCAACGTGCTCACCAACCCCGGCAGCTGGTTCCTGCCCGTCAACCGCAACGAACTGATCAGCAACCCGGCGCTGGAACAGGCGGATTACTACAAGTAGGGTTGTTGGTACACTGATTGGTGGGTACACTGATTGGTGGGTACACTGATTGGTTATGATGATTATGATAAGGACTGATTAAATGACTACATGATTAAATGATTGCATGACTGTATGACTTAGTTCGATAGTGGGTGGGTACGCGCACCTAATCATGTAGTCCTGCAATCATTTAATCATAAAGGATCATAATCATCTTAACAAATCAGTGTACCATTGATCATAATCATCATAATAAATCAGTGTACCATTACTCAATTGATGCGTAATTTTCTTTTCCTAGCCGTACTGGGTGCCGCGCTGCTTTCCTGCCGGCAGGGAGCCGACGAGTCGCCCGGCCGGTTCCGCAGCGTGCCGGCGGCCGAAACGGGCATTGCGTTTGCCAACAAGCTCCGGGAGAGCTGGTTCCACAACTACTACAACTACGCCTACTTCTACAACGGCGGGGGCGTGGCGGCCGGCGACCTCGACAACGACGGCCTGCCCGAACTGTTTTTCGTGAGCAACCAGGGCCCCGACAAGCTCTACCGCAACAAGGGCGGCCTGGCCTTCGAAGACATTACCGCCAGGGCCGGCGTGGGCGGCGACGACCGCTGGGACACGGGCGTCACCCTGGCCGACGTGAACGGCGACGGCTGGCTCGACCTCTACGTGTGCGCCTCGGGCAAGGAACGCCCCAACCGCCGCCGCAACCGCCTGTACGTCAACAACCGCAACCTCACCTTTACCGAACGGGCCGCCGAACTGGGCCTCGACGACCCGGGCTACTCCACGCAGGCGGCTTTTTTCGACTATGACCGCGACGGTGACCTGGACTGCTACCTGCTCAACCACCCCATTGCCTTCAACACGTCCAACGACTTCCTGGCCGCCGAGTCAAAGAGCCCCGACGCCTACGAATCCGACAAGCTGTACCGCAACGACGGCGGCCGGTTTGCCGACGTGACGATGGAGGCGGGGGTGCGCAACTACGGCTACGGGCTGGGCGTGGCCGTGAGCGACTTCAACGGCGACGGCTGGCCCGACGTGTACGTGGCCAACGATTTCAACACGCCCGACTTTCTCTACCTCAACGCCCGGGACGGCACCTTCCGGGAAGCGTCCCGGGAGGCCCTGCGGCACACGGCCAACTTCGGCATGGGCTGCGACGCGGCCGACATCAACAACGACGGCCGGCCCGACCTGGTGGAACTCGACATGACGCCCGACGACAACCGCCGCCGCAAGATCAGCATGCCCGGCATGGGGGCGCAGGCGTTCCGCAACACCGTCGAAAAAGGCTTCGGCCACCAGTACATGCAGAATGCCCTGCAACTCAACGTGCCGCTGCCCGCCTCGCCTGCCACCCCCGGCCCGGCGCCGGTGGCCTTTGCCGAAATCGCCGAACTGGCCGGCGTGGCCCGCACCGACTGGAGCTGGTCGCCGCTGCTGGCCGACTTCGACAACGACGGCCACAAGGACCTCTACGTTTCCAACGGGATGCGCCGCGAGGTCAACAACAACGACTTTACTTTCTACTTCCGCAAGGAGCGAAGCGAAGGCAAGGTAGACCCCACCGAGTACTTCCGCGAACTGAACAAGATGCCCGTGGAGCGGGTGAACAAGTACGCCTTCCGCAACGGCGGCGACCTCCGCTTCCGGAACGTGACCGGCGACTGGGGCCTCACCAACCACCACTTCACCAACGGCGCCGCCTACGGCGACCTGGACGGCGACGGCGACCTCGACCTGGTGCTCAACAACCTCGATTCGGTGGCGACGGTGTACGAAAACCGCCGGCCGGCCGGTCCGGGGGGCGGTTTCCTGCGGGTGCAGTGCCGGGGCGCGGGCGGGAATCCCTTCGGCATCGGCGCCCGGGTCGTGCTCCGGTACGGGGGCCGCACCCAGCACGCGGAAATCGCCACCACCCGCGGCTTCCTGTCGGCCACCGAGCCGGTCGGGCACTTCGGCCTGGGCGACGCAGGGAAAGTGGATACCCTGGAAGTGACCTGGCCGGGCGGCAAGGTATCGTTGCTGCGGGACGTGGCGGCCGGCCAGGTCGTGGTGGTGCCCGAAGCCGGGGCGGTGGTCCCCGGTCCGCCGGCCCCCGCGCCGGCCGGGCTGCTGGCGGAAGACCCGGGGGCCTTGTCGCCCGCCTTCCGGCACCGGGAAAACGCCCACGACGACTTTGCCGCCCAGCCGCTGCTGCCGCACGGGCTTTCGGCGGCGGGCCCCTGCCTGGTGGCCGGCGACGTGAACGGCGACGGCTACGACGACTTTTACGTGGGCGGTGCGGCCGGGCAGAGCGGGGCGCTGTACCTGCACGCCGGGGGCACGTTCCGGGCGGCGGGCGGTCCCTGGGCGGCCGACGCGGGGAGTGAAGACGTGGGCGGCACCTTTTTCGACGCCGACGGCGACCGCGACGCGGACCTGTACGTGGTGAGCGGCGGCACCGAATTCCCGGCGGGCTCTCCCCGGTTGCAGGACCGGCTGTACCTCAACGACGGCAAAGGCCACTTCACCCGTTCCCCCGACGCCCTGCCGGCCGAGCGGGTGAACGGCGCGTGCGTCGCGGCCGGCGACTTCGACGGCGACGGCGACGCGGACCTGTTCGTGGGCGGCGCATCCGTGGCGGGCCGCTACCCCGAGGCCGGCCGGAGCTTCCTGCTGCGCAACGAAGGCGGCCGTTTTACGGACGTGACGGCCGCCGTGGCCCCCGGGCTGGTGCAACCCGGCCTGGTGCGGGCGGCCCGGTGGACCGACTTCGACGGCGATGCCGCCCCCGACTTGCTGCTGGCCGGCGAATGGATGCCCGTGCAACTCTACCGCAACGGGGGCGGCAAGCTGGCCCTTTGGGATGCCGTCCGCGGCGCCCCGGCGACGGGTGCCCCAGGGGACGGTTCGGTGCCCCATTCAATCGGCTGGTGGGGGAGCGTGGCCGAGGGGGACTTCGACCGCGACGGGGACGCCGACTACGTGCTGGGGAACGTGGGCCTCAACTACCCCTACCAGGCCAGCCCGGCGGTGCCGTTCCACCTCTACGCCGCCGACTTCGACGACAACGGTTCGGTGGACCCCGTGCTGGCCTACGGGCAGGGCGGCCAGGTGTACCCCTGGCGGGGGCGGCAGGCCCTGGTGGAGCAGTTGCCCGCCCTGCGCCGCAAGTACCCCGACTACGCCTCCTTCGCCACGGCCACGGTGGAAGCGGTGTTCGGGCGGGAAGCGCTGGCGCAGGCGCGGCACTACGCGGCTACGGAATTCGCCTCGGTGGTGCTGCGCAACGACGGCAAGGGAAAGTTTACCAAAATCCCCCTGCCCGTACCGGCCCAGTTTTCCTCCGTGAACGGCATTGCCACCGGCGACCTCAACGGCGACGGCCACGCCGACCTGCTGCTGGCCGGCAACCACTACGGCACCGAATCGGAGACGCGGCGCAACGACGCGGGGTACGGCCTGGTGCTGCTGGGCGACGGGAAGGGCCGCTTCCGGCCGCTGTCGCCATCCGAAAGCGGCTTTTTCGCGCCGGGCGACGCCCGGGGTACGGTCCTGCTGAAGACCCCGCAGGGCGGTCTCGTGGTGGTCGCCCACAACGACGGCACCGTGCAGGCATTCCGCACGGGGCGGGCCGCCGGCCGGGCCGTTGCCGTCCGGGAGTCTGAACCTTGATTGGCATGATGGAAGGATGACCGGGATGAGGGGCCGGGGGGTGTGGTGACCCGTCCCCCGGTACAGCGACCTGCTGCTGTTGTACT
>CADCTQ010000259.1 GCA_902805615.1 uncultured Cytophagales bacterium | reverse complement strand
GAAAGTGATTGACTTGTACAGTAATTTATCGTATGAGGAAATGGAGGCTTTTATTGATGTGCGGTATCAACATTCTTTGCGTATTAAAGATGTAGACCAGGATCAAGCTGCCTATCTGCGCGACTTCAGACACAAAGTAAACCAGAAAGCGTACGTACTCAAGCAAAAGGCATTTCACCAGCTTGACTATGCCAACTCGGAAGAAGTGCTGCAGAGTTTAAAACCGGTAGTGTCCGGCGAGACGACGGCCAATAGTTCCAGCCCTAATGGCAGAACAGCCGCTGCTGCTTGTATCACCGATGCATATTGTATGCCTTGGAGGCCCAACGGCAGTGTATCCGGTAACCCCGATGCCAATGCAAGTTGGATAAAAGGTATTTACTTAGGGGAACGCACGCTTCAATGCACGGAAACTACCTATCAGGACGACTGCGACTACGTGTTCCGTTTTAATTATTCGAAGGTATACAGAGCTATAAACTGGAGAGCCCGGGGGGTATTGTTTTTACTCGGCGAGAATTTTGCCAGCAAATTGCAAGACATAAATCCCGACAAAATTGATTGTGGCGTCTATGTTCAAGATTTGATGCTTGGCAAAGATCGCGTTACATATCTTATCGGAAATCCGCAAAGGGCCGCAGAACTCTTGGAGTTAGGCCTCGTTGAGAGCATCGATACGGTATGGTGTTATACCGGCACCTGGGGAACGGAGAAGTGGTTTAACTACGGCAGCTACAGACCTGACTACGACAACTGGGGTCGCAGCAATCCAAGCACTGGATGGCATCCTTGTGTTTGTACCTTAGGTGGCAAAACAGTACGTTAAAACGGCACGCTGGCGTGCGGCAAAAGCCGAACCGCAGCGTTCGGCTTTTGCTTGATGAGCAGCGGCGGTGACAACATCCTTACCCGGATGCATTGAAATACGGGAAGAAATGGATTGGGGGCTTACGAAAAGAACCGGCAGCCTTCAGAGAGAAAGACCTCTCCGCCAAAAGCATGAAACATCCCGAACAAGTCACGCTCCAACTACGAGGGGTATACAGACAACTGTGTACCCCTTTTGTCTTATATGCCCGTTGCGAAGCGCAAGGTGCCCCGCCGTTAACAGCACGGTCGCACAAGCCGGCCCTGGGCCCAATTCGCGGAAGACGGTACCGTTGTTGCCATTACTGCGTTCGCAGCCGGAAATGACGCAGGCGTAAACGCAACGCTTTTTCCGCCCCGGCTACTATCGGCTGAGCCCCTTCCAGGTTCAGTCGTTGGTCCCAACAGCGGGCTCCGGGTAATGCGGAAGGTGCTTTCCGGCCTGAAGAACGGCCCCTGGTGAATCGGCTGTCCCCGGTGAGGTATCGCCCAAAGCTGATCATTGCGTTTGTGAACGTACGCGGCAGTAAAGCAAAAGCCCATATCCATTAAGCGATGTCGCAAGCAGATATTTTCATGGATGCAGGGGTTATAAAATAAAGTAAACAATAAAAAGAATCTGTACTTTTTTGGCTGGTATATGCGCAGCTTCTTTTCTGCGCAAAACGCCTGCTGCTCTTCACGTTGCGCTTGGTCGGGAGCAGTACAAGCTTTTAGCCAAGTAATTGTACTTCAATAGTTTACCCGAAAACACCCTTGCTTTTGCGCAAAAGCTGCCCTAGTTTTGCCTGCATCCGGTTCCCCTGCACCTGCCTCTCTTCCCGTGCTTCCGACAGGTGGCGCATGCCTTAAAGGTTAACTGAAATGCATTAAAAAATAGCGACACCGCCGGCTGCACCTTTAACCGGGAAACGCCTTTTATATCCGCCTCACCAATATCTGAACCACCGTGCGGAACAGCAACGGGCTGACCCTGCCGTCCCCGGCCGCTGCTGCTCCCGCCCCTGACGGCAGGGGGCTTGATCAACCGAAATCAATCCTGTAAACCCCATCCGCGTTACCGGTGACGAGCCGGCTTGTGCAAAGTAATCCTGCCGCCCGATCCGCTCCCTTTCAGAAAGGCGGGCGGCTCCGCCTCCATCCGGCTTTGTAGAATGGGTGTATTACAAATCAATAAACCTTATTTAAACTTAAACCTTATTCCTATGAAATTATCTTTCCTTTACCAGGTAGCCCTGGTGGCCTCACTGATGCTGGCCGCCGGTTGTACCAGAGAAGACGTGCCGGCCAACAAACCCCGGCTGACCGAAGCCGACCAGGCCCGCCTGCGGGAACTGGAGAGTCTGGGCTTCAAGGAGAATCTCACCCAAACCGAGTTCCAGGCATTCGGAACTGGTTTTGAAAAACTAACCGCTCCCGAACTGGACTACTTTAATGACCTGGTGAAAAGCCGTTCCATCACTTTCGTAAGGGAGCACCATCCCGCTGCCGACCAGGAACCGGCCATCAAACGCCTTGAATTTGCTTCTCAGCAACGAAAGCTGTTAAATGCCCGTGCGGCCAGTACCTTCGGCAAGTCGTACATGCAACTGTCGGAAGAACAGTTTATCCGCGTAGCCCGCGAAGTAGCATTCCCGTGGTCAACCAATACTGGGGCAAAAGCCAATCCTTCCGGCAGGACTGCTGCCAATCCTGGTTGTAGTGTTGTCTGGAATTGTAATAAATCATTAGGGTACAACGACAGTGGCTCAACGAACGGCCATAAGTTTGACCAGGGCCTGGAAGTGTCAGTGTGGGATGCCGTCAAAGGGGACCCTGATTGTGATTATGGCTTTGAAGCTGCTTGTAGCTTGCAGAGCACGCATAAAACGATTACCAGTACGAACGGTTATGTGCGGTGGATGTTAAGGGCTTCGCCTCAATACCTTGGCTTTGGCGGGCAATTTGCGTCGCAAACGCCCAATGGCGCCATTCGCGGCCTTTTGCTCGGTGCAGGCAGGGTTTCGCTCGCATGGGGTTTAGAACCCCAGTTCGTGGCCCCGACGCTGGTGTTGTTGTATTTTTAATGGAGGACGGCAAAGCGGGTAGCGATCTCTTTGGCTACCCCAGCCACGTCTCCCTGCGTAATATGGGTGCCTCACGGCCTTTCCTTCAATTGAAAACGGAGTGTAAGGCCGTGAGTACTTTCTTGCGCCGCGCCTTGCCGGGAGCCGGCCGGAATGTCATCATCTCCCAATGCTTTCCCGGCTTTTTAAAAACCACAACAGTATGTATATCGCCATCTTACGAATCATTCCCGTTCTTTTCGCGTTAGTCCTGGCGGCTGGCTGCGGACCCAAAAGTCCTGATCCCCTGGCCGAGTGGCAGGCGAAGGAAGCAGACCTAGGCTCCGTCAAGCAGGGCACCGAAGTGGTGCACGCGTTTGAGTTTACCAATGCAGGAGCGCAGCCGCTCCTGATCCGGGAGGTAAAACCTTCCTGCGGCTGCACGGCCGTGGAGTGGCCCCGCCAAGCCATCAAGCCGGGAGAATCGGGCCAGATCAAAGTCCGTTACCGGGCCAGTTCCAAAACGGCCGGCATGGATCTCAAGCACGTAACCGTGCTGGCCAATACCAAACCCGACTTTACCAATCTGTACCTAAAAGCCAAAGTCGTGCTTTAAGCCGGTGCCACACGCCGGGAACGGAGGGCTCAGTGTGCAGCGGCCGGGTCCGCGGCCATCAGCACCGATTTGAGCCTGAACACGCTGCCGGGCAGTTTGCGCCACACGAAGGTGTAGCGGCCCGTTTGCGTGTAGGGCTGGCCGCCGCCGGCCGGCTTGTCAATGCGCTGGGTGTAGGAGCCGGTCTGGTAGGCCAGGTCGCTGCTCATGCCGCTGTCGGCGGCTTTCACCGTCAGGTTCGACACCAGGGGCATCTGGCCCCGCACGAAGTCCTTGCCGGCGGCAGCCTTGCCCTTCAGCGGGGCGCCGTTGCCAAGAAGCACCACTGCATCGGGGGCCAGCCCGTTCTCAATGTAGGCGGCCTCGTCGCGGTTCCAGGAGCTGACCCATTCGTCCATCAGGGCGTCGGCCGTAGAGCCTTTGGCGGACCGGTTGGCGTTGTTTTCGGGTTTGGACTGGCCGCACACGGGCAGCGCCAGGGTGAGCAGCAAAGAGGTCAGGAGGATACGCATGGCAGTACGCGGGAAAAGTGGCAACCGGTTACACTCCCCCGCATACGGGAAACGCCCCGCCGGGTTCGCCACCCGCTCCCCCACAAAGCCGCAAAGAGGACCATCACATCCCCCCTGCGCCTCCGCGTGAGCCCTTTCTAACCATCCCGCCCATCCTTTCATCAAGCCCATCAAGGTCCAGACCATCCCGGTCATCCCTTCATCAAGCAAATCAAGGTTCAGACCATCAGGTACATCAAGGTTCAGACCTACTCCGCCCGCAGCGTCTCCACCGGGTTGGCGGTAGCCGCCCGCAGCGTTTCGTAGCTCACGGTCAGCACGGTGAGCACCAGCACCAGGCCGATGCCCAGCGCAAACACGAAGGCGTCCACGTCCACCCGGTAGGTAAAGTCCTGGAGCCAGTTGTGCATGGCGTACCAGCCGAGCGGAATGGCAATCAGGCAGGCCACCGCCAGCAGCCGCACGAACGTGGTGAAGAGCAGCCGGACGATCTGGGGCACGGAGGCACCCATCACCTTGCGGATGCCGATCTCGCGGGTGCGGCGCTGCGCCAGGTACGACGACAAGCCGAACAGCCCCAGGCACGCAATCACGATTGCCAGCAGGGAAAACGTCCGGAACAGGTCACTCATGCGGCTTTCGCCCTCGTACATCCGGTCAAACTCCTTGCTCACGAACCAGTGGTCGAAGCCGTAGCCGGGCAGCACCGACTTCCACTTTTGCTCCAGGCCGGCGATCTTCTCCTGGAATTTGCCCGCCGGCAGCTTCACGTACACGATCTTGTCGTAGCGGTGGGGCTGCCCCTGGATCACGAGGGGCGAAATGGCCTCGTGCATGGTGCGGTAGGAAAAGTCGCGCACCACCCCGATCACCTTGCCCGGCCGCGGGAGGCTGTCGCCCGGCGAACCGGCCAGGATCGTGGCGCCGACCAGTTTTTCCGCGCCCACGCCCAGGGCCTTCACCGCCGTTTCGTTGAGCAGGAAGGCCATCGAGTCGGTGGGCACGCGGGGGTCGAAATTGCGGCCGGCGATGATTTCCAGCCCGAACGTGGCCGGGAAGCCGAAGTCGCCCTGCAAAATGTCCCACTGCCGCTTCTCGTTGCCCAGGCCGGGAAACGAAGTTTCGACCTGGGGCCGGCCGTAGTAGTCCTGCTTGGGCAGGTGGTTGGCCAGCGTGACGACCTGCAACTCGGGGTCCTCCTGCACCCGCTGCCGGAACAGCCGGTATTTGTCGAGGGGCAGGTTGCCGAACCAGCGGATCGAAAGGGTCTGGTCGCCTTGCTTGCTCAGCGTAGAACTGCGGATAAAGTCCATCTGCTTGGTGATGATGCCGGTCGCCACGATGAGCACGAGGGTTACGGCGTACTGCATCACCACCAGGCCCTTGCGCATGGTTTCGGAAGAGCGGCCGGTGAAACGGTTGCTTTTGAGCACCGCCAGGGGCTGGAGGCCCGACAGGTACAGGGCCGGGTAACTGCCCGACAACAGGGCCACCAGCAGTGTGGTCGCCAGCACGGCCGCCACCAGTTGCCCGTCCAGCAGGTGCCCCAGGGTGAAGGCCTTGCCGGCCACGCCGTTGAAGGCCGGCAGCAGCACCGCCACCAGCACCAGGGCCAGCCCCAGCGCCGCCAGCGTGGTCAGCAGCGACTCGCCCAGGAACTGCCCCACCAGTTGCCGCCGGCTGCTGCCCATCACCTTCCGCAGCCCGATCTCCTTGGCCCGCCGCATGGCCCGGGCCGTGGCCAGGTTCATGTAGTTGATGCTGGCAATCACGATCACCAGCACGGCGGTGGTGCCGAAAATGTAGAGGTACTTGATGTCGCCGCTGTGCATCTGCATGGAACGGACCTTCTCGTGGAAATGCAGGTCCGCCAGCGGCACCAGGTACGGCTCCATCGTGCCTTCCGGGTTTTTAGGCACGTTGGCCGCCGCTACTTTTTTAAAGCCGGCGGTGATTTTCGCCACGTCGGCCCCTTCCTTCACCTTGATGTAGGACGCAAACCAGCCCGGGCCGTTGCCCCAGTTGTCGAACCAGTTGCGGCCGGTGCTTTTCATGAGGGGCTCCAGCGTGCCCATGCTGATGAGGTAGTCGGGCCGGATGTGGGAATTGGCCGGGTAGTCTTCCATGACGCCGGTAATGGTGAGGGGCACGTATTTGTCGTCGGTAGCGCCTATGTGCTTTAGTTCCAGCACCTTGCCCACCGGGCTGCGGTTGCCGAAAAACTTCCGGGCGGTGGTTTCGCTGAGCACCAGCCCATTGGGGGCGGCCAGTGCCGTGTTGGGGTTGCCTTGTTTGAGGGGAAAGTGGAAGAACCGGCCGAACTCGGGCGTCACCCACAATTCCTGTTCGGTGAGCAGGATCTTGTCGGTTTCGGGTTCGCGGAACGATGCCGGGTAGCCCATCCACAGCGTTTGGGCGCCGGCCGTCACCTCGGGGTAGCGGTCCTTGAGCCCCTGCACCCAGGCGCCGGGAGCCCCCATTTCGTAGTACTCCTCGCCGTTGTACGTGCCGTGGGTGCTCACCACGTACACCCGGTCGGCGTCGGGGTGGAAGCGGTCGAAGCCCACCTCGTCGGTGATGAACAGGTAGATGAGCGTCACGCTGGCAAGGCCGCAGGCCAGGCCCAGCATGTTGATGAGGGCAAACCCCCGCTGGCGGCGGAAGTTGCGCAGGGCAATGATGAGGAAATTGCTGAGCATACGAAAAACGGGGATAGCGTGGCAGACGGGTCACGCAAAAAATGCTTCGCCGGACGGAATCGTTGCCCGAATCGGCGATTTAATTCCGGCCGGCGGGTTACGGGAGACCGCCTGCCCGGCAAGGCCCCAAATTTCCGGCCAAACCACACCGCCCCGCCTACTGGCGCATCCGGGGCAGATTCACCCGCACCGGGCCGCCTGGTCCGTCCGTTTCCGGACAAACCGTGTTCCCGTCCGGACGGCGCCGCAGCGGGGAAACCCGAAAGGTTTCCCAAACCTTTCGGGTTTTTGCGCGAATTGCTTACCTTTTAGGCCAAACCACTAACCTTTTGCAACGCATGCATTTCCGGAAACTCAACAACCTGACCGGCTGGGCCGTGTTTGGGGTGGCGGCCTTTACCTACGTCCGCACCGTGGAACCCACCGCCTCCTGGTGGGACTGCGGCGAGTTTATCGCGGCGGCCTACAAGCTGCTCATCGGCCACCCGCCCGGGGCGCCGTTCTTCCTCCTCGTCGGCCGCCTGTTTTCGCTGCTGGCCGGGGGTGACGTCACGCAGGTAGCCTACTGGATCAACATTTCTTCGGCCCTCTTCAGCGCCTTTGCCATCCTGTTCCTCTTCTGGACGATCACCCTGCTGGCCCGCAAGCTGGCCCCGGCCGCCGAAACCGAAAACGCCCCGGCGCCGACCTTCGCCGTGCTGGCCGCCGGCGTGGTCGGGTCGTTGTCGTACGCCTTCTCCGACTCGTTCTGGTTTTCGGCCGTGGAAGGCGAAGTGTACGCCCTGTCGTCGCTGTTCACGGCGTTCGTGGTGTGGGCCGCCCTGCGCTGGGAACGCCTCACCGACCCGGCCGCGGCCAACCGCTGGCTGGTGCTCATCGCCTACGTGATCGGCCTTTCGCTGGGGGCGCACCTGCTCAACCTGGTGACGCTGCCGGCCCTGGCGCTGGTGTACTACTTCAAGCAATTCAAACCAACCTTCCGGGGCGGCGTGGGGGCCGTGGCGGCCGGCGGCGCCGTTACGCTGGGCCTGATGACCGGCCTGCGCCTGACGCTGCCTTCCCTGGCCGGCAAGCTGGACGTGTTTTTCGTCAACTCCCTCGGCCTGCCCTTCGGCACCGGCGTAGGCGTAGTAGTACTGCTGCTGGCCGCCGGACTGGCCTACGCCCTCTACGCCACGGCGGGGCGGCAAAAGGTGGTGCTCAACACGGCCCTGCTCGGCCTGACGTTCGTGCTGGTGGGATTTGCGTCTTATTTTACCATCGTCATCCGGGCCAACCAGTCGCCCACGTTCAACCTCAACGACCCCAAAAACGTGGTCGGCTTCCAGTACTACATGAACATGGAGCAGTACGGGTCCGGCCGGCCGCTGGTGTACGGACCGTACTTCAACACCGAGGTGATTGATTCGGAGGAGGGCGCCCCGCAGTACGTGCAGGGAAAGGATAAGTACGAGGTGTACAGCCACTATTTCTCCTACAAGTACGACCCCAGGGGCATGACGCTCCTGCCCCGCATCTACAGCCAGGACCGCAACCACCCCCAGGCGTACCGGGACCTGCTCGGCCTGCAGGAAGGCCAGAAACCCAATATGGCCGACAACCTGGGCTTCCTCTTTTCGCGGCAGCTCGGCTTCTGGTACGGCCGCTACCTGCTGTGGAACTTCGCGGGCCGCGACAGCGACAAGCAGGACGCGGGCTTTGCCGCCACGCTGACCCCGGTCAAAAACCTGCCGCCCGACCTGGCCGGCAACCGGGGCCACAACCGCCTGTACTTCCTGCCGCTGCTGCTGGGCCTGGCCGGGGCGGTGTACCAGTACCGCCGGGGCCGCTCCTCGTTCTGGTTCACGGCGCTGCTCTTTTTCATGACGGGCGTGGCCCTGATCCTGTACCTCAACCCGCCGCCCACCGAACCCCGCGAACGGGACTACATCTACGTGGGCTCTTTCTACGCCTTCTCCATCTGGATCGGGCTGGGCGTGATGGCCGTGGCCGACGCCCTCAGGGTCGTGCTCAAGCGGGAGGTGCTGCGCCCCGTGCTGGCCGGCGCCGCCTGCCTGGGCGTGCCGCTGCTGATGGTGAGCCAGAACTGGGACGACCACGACCGGTCGGGCCGCTACATCGCCGTGGACTCGGCCAAGAGCATCCTCAACGCCTGCGCCCCCAACGCCATCCTGCTCACCAGCGGCGACAACGACACCTACCCGCTCATTTACGCCCAGGAGGTGGAAGGCGTGCGCCGCGACGTGCGCATCTGCATCTCGCAGTTCATGGGCACCGACTGGTACATCTCGCAGCTCAAAAAGCCCAACTACGACGGCAAGGCGCTGCCCATCACCATGAACTACGAGAACTACGTGTCGGCGGTGAACAACCAGATCCTCTTCCACGAAAATGAGCAGTACGCCGCCGCGGGCATCAGCCTGCCCAACTACCTCAAGCTGATCCGCGAAAACAACCCGGCCCTCAAAGTACCGCTGCAAAACGGGGAAATGATCAACATCCTGCCGTCCAACAAGCTGGTGCTGCCCGTGGACAAGGAGGCGGTGCTCAAAAAGGGCTTCGTTGACCCGCGGCTGCAACCGCTGCTCGCCGACCGCATGACCATCGAACTGCCCAAAAAGAGCCTCCTCAAGGATGACCTGATCTTCCTGGACCTGCTCACGCACAACAACTGGGAACGGCCGATCTACTTTACGTCGCTCTTCACGGCGGCGCAGTACAACCTGGCCGAGTACACGCAGGTCGAAGGCATGGTGTACCGCCTGATGCCGGTACGGGTGCCCGGGGCCAGGCAGGGCTACGTGAACGCCGCCCGGTCGTACGAGAACATGATGCGCCACACGACTCTGCGCGGGGTGAACGACCCGGACGTGTACCACGACGAAACCTCGCGCAACTGGCTCCAGAACAGCCGGGTGGCTTTCCTGCAAACGGCCGAGCAACTGATTGCCGAAAACCAGCGGGAAAAGGCCCGTCAGGTGCTGCTCAAAAGCCTGGCGACGATTCCCGACGCGGCCATTCCGTACGACCGGATCTGTTCGCTGTTCGTGGCGCCGCTGCTGCAGGTGGGCGAACGGGAAAAGGCGCTGCAACTGGCCCGCACGATGGCCGGCCGCGCCGACCGCAACCTCGCCTACTACCTGGGCGACGGCCCGCAGGACCCCGGCGCCGTGCAGGAAAACCTGGTGATCCTCAACCAGCTGGCTACTTCCCTCAAGGAAGAAGCGCACCCCGACGCCCCGCAGTACCAGGCGCTGTTCGAGAAACACTACCAGAAAATGTACAATTGACGTCTGAACCTTGATGCACTTGATGAAAAGATGACCAGGATTACGTGTCTGCGTCAGGAGTAGCGTGGTTGCCCGCCCAATCGGATTACGGCGCCCTAAGTTATTGTCATCTTTTCATCAAGTGCATCAAGGTTCAGCCCATCATGTTCATCATTTCATCAAGTAAATCAAGGTTCAGACTTCCCTATGCAGAAGTACGACATCATTGTAATTGGTACGGGCTCGGGTGGGCTCAGTATCGGGCTGACGATGCACACGCTGGGCTTCCGCGTGCTGTTCATCGAGCAGGACGAAGGGAACGTGGGTGGGGAGTGCCTCAACTCGGGCTGCGTGCCCAGCAAGGCCCTCATCCACGTGTCGCGGCTGGTGCACGGAGCCCGCCAGGCCGGGGCCTTCGGGCTCACGCCGGGCCCGGTGGACTTCGACAAGGTGAAAGCCTACATCCGGGATCGGCAGGACATCATCCGGGGCCACGAAAATGCGGGCTACTACCGCGGGATGGGCATTGACGTGGTGGTGGGCACGGCCCGGTTCGCCGACGCCGCCACGGTGACCGCCAACGGGGAACGCTACTCGGCCCCCCGGATCGTGGTCGCCACGGGTTCGGAGCCCGTGCGCCTGGACGTGCCCGGCTCGGAAGACATTCCGTACTTCGACAACCAGAACTTCTTCCAGATTCCCCAGTTGCCGCGCCGGCTGCTGGTGGTGGGCGGCGGCCCCATCGGCCTCGAAATCGGCCAGGCCCTGCGCCGCCTGGGCTCGGAGGTGACGGTGGTGTACAGCAACGACCGGATTCTGGGCAAGGACGCCCCGGAAGCCTCGCAAATCCTGCTCGACCGGCTGCGGGCGGAGGGCATCGTGTTCCACCCGCAATCGAAGGTGCTCTTTTTCCCCACCACCGATACGGCCGTGATCGAGAACCAGGCCAAAGCGCGGCAAGAGGTACCCTTCGACGCGGTGCTGGTCGCCATTGGCCGCCGGGTGCGCCTGGAAGGGCTGCACCCCGAAAATGCGGGCATCGAGGTACGGGACGGCAAAATTGTGGTGGACGAATACCTGCGCACGACCAACAAGCGGGTGTACGTGATCGGCGACGCCTCGGGCACCCTGTACTTTTCGCACGCGGCCGAACTCCAGGCTTCGGTGATGGCAAACAACTTTTTTTCGCCCCTCAAACGCAAGATCAACTACGATCACTTCTCCTGGGTCACGTTCACGGACCCGGAAGTAGCCACGTTCGGCCTCTCCGAACCGCAGTTGCGGGAACGGAAGGTGCGGTACCAGAAGCTGGTGAAGAACTTCGACGACGACGACCGGGCGGTGATCGAGGACTACCAGTACGGCAAACTGCTGGTGTACGCGCAGGGCAACGCGATCCTGGGCGGCACCATGATTGCGCCCAACGCCGGCGAAATGATCCAGGAACTCATCCTGGCAAACTCATCGGGACTCACGCTGAAGCACTTGTTCAACAAAACGTACCCCTACCCCACGGCCTCGCGGGTCAACAAGCTGCTGGTGCTCGACAAGTACCTGGCCGACCTCAAGCCCTGGATGAAAAGGGGCCTGAAGCTGCTGTACGGAGTGGTCTGAACCTTGATTCACCTGATGGTCTGAACCATGATGTACTTGATGAAATGATTTACCTGATCCAATGCGCCACTGGGTAGCAGCGGCAAGAATCATGTTCATCCCTTCATCAAGTACATCATGGTTCAGACCCTATTCCACGTCCCGCCGGGCCGTCTCGAAGTAGCCGAAAAGGGCTACGGTGACGAAGACCAGCAGGCTCAGGGCGATCTCCGTGGTAAAAAAGGCGGGGTTTACGTGGCGGCGGAGCCAGGTCAGCATGGGCCACGCGTACGGAAACTTGTAGATGTGTTCCCACCGCATCAGCGTGACGGCGGCTACGGTCATCAGCAGGCCGAAGCCGGCGGGCAGGACGAAGTTGCGGAAACGGAACCCCACGTAAAACTGGATGGCCGCAATGCCCAGCGCCGCCAGGAAGAGCCGGCTGCACTCCCGGGCCAGGACGGCATGGGCGGTGTAACGGGCAAAACCCAGTTCCGGCCGCAGCCCGCCCAGCAGGGCGCCCACGCCTTCGGTCAAGGCAAACAGCGTGACCATGGTGAAGACGATCAGCGCCGTAAACAGGGTCAGCTTGCCCGCGTACACGCTCCACCGCGGCACGGCCAGGCTGTACACGTGCTTCCAGGTGTTGGCCTGGTGCTCGATGGCCGGGTACAGGGCCGACTGGAGGGTGATGGTCAGCGGGAAAAACAACAGCGCCCAAACCTGGAGGACGTTGCTCATCAGGTAAGGCCAGGGGTCCTGGCCGGGCTTGATGATCTCGTGCCCTTTGAAGTAGAAGACGTTGAACGCGATGAACGCGTTGAACAGCGGGGCGCCGGCCGCCAGCCACCACACCAAAGTACGCTTGCACTTGAGCGTTTCCACGGAAAGGTTCCGGGTGTAGTACTGCCAGGTAGTTGTCGTCATGGGCATGCAAGCGGTAGATGAGTGAAGGGATGGGTATTTTCCTTGAGCCCGGCCGGGAAAGGGTACAGAGCATACGTTGCTATGCCCTACTCCACGTCCCGCCGGCTCAGCGCCCAGTAGCCCCCGGCGCTGACCGACACGAAGACGGCCAGGCTGAGGTACACCGGGCGGTTGAAGAGGGGGAAGTACGTCATGTTGTCATCCTTCAGGGCCAGCGCCGGAAACGCATACGGCAGGTACTCAATAACGCGCTGACCTCCCAGGGCGGTGGCTGCCACCGTCATGGCAAAGCCGAACGCGGCCGGAACGAGGAAGTTATGGTAACGGGTACTGATCAGGTGCTGGAGGGCCACGATGCCCAGCCCGGACAATAACATCTTCGAATACCCCCGCAGCAGGAGGACGCTCACGTTGTACTTGTCGAAGCCGAACTCGGGCCTGAGCAAAGCCAGCAGCAGGCCCGCCCCTTCCGTGAACACGTAGAGCATGAAGATGCAGAAGCATACCAGGCCCACCCCGAGCAGGAGCTTGCCGAAGTACACCGTCCAGCGCGGCACGGCCAGCGAGTACACGTGCTTCCAGGTGTTGGCCTGGTGCTCGATGTTCAGCAGCAGCACGGATTGCAGGGCAATGTACATCGGGAACAGGAAGGCCCCCCACAAGTCCCGGATGCTGTACAGCAGGTAACCCCAGGGATTGTGGCCCTGCCGGATGAAATTTTCACCGTGAAAGAACGTAAGGTTGAAGGCCAGGAACACCATGAAAAAGGGCGCCCCGGCGGCCAGCCAGAACACCAGCGTGCGGCGGCATTTGAGCACCTCCACCGAGAGGCTGCGGCCCAGGTACTGCACGGCGCGCTTCATGGCTGCGCTTCGGCATGGGTGAGCGTCAGGAACAGTTCTTCCAGGTTTTCCTGGTTGGTTTGCAGGCCGTACACCCCGATGCCGTGCCCCACCAGCAACCCGTTGATCTCGGCGATCTGCCGCACGTCGCGGATGCGCACGTTCACCCTGCCGGCCGCGTGCACGTCCACGTCGTAGTCGTGGCGGATGAGCAGGTGAAAGGCCGACTCGTTGTCGTCGGTCTGCACCGTGAGGACGGGCGTCTGCAACTCCCGCAGTTCGCCGATGGGTCCCTGGAACAGGAGGCTGCCGCCGTTGATGATGGCCAGGTGCGTCACCGTCTTTTCGATTTCGCTCAGCAGGTGGCTGGAGACGAAGATCGTTTTGCCCAGGTCGCGGTTGAGGCTGATGATGAGTTCGCGGATTTCGCGGATGCCCGCCGGGTCGAGGCCGTTGGTGGGCTCGTCGAGGATGAGCAGGTCGGGGTTGTGGAGCAGGGCCAGGGCAATACTCAGCCGCTGGTTCATGCCCAGCGAATACTCCTTCACCCGCCGGTGGGCGTCTTTGGTGAGCCGCACCGTTTCGAGCACGTCCCCGATCCGTTTTTTGTCCACGTTCAGCAGGCGCCGGGTGATTTCCAGGTTTTCGAAGCCCGTGAGGTGCTTGTAGAGGGACGGCGATTCGATGAGGGCGCCGGTGCGGGCCAGCACTTCGAGGCGGTGGCGCCGGATGTCGCGGCCAAACAGTTCGACCTTGCCGCCCTCCGCCCGGATGAGGCCCAGCAGCACGCGGATGGTGGTGGTTTTGCCGGCGCCGTTGGGCCCGAGGAAGCCGAAAATGCTGGCCTGCGGCACCGACAGGCTCAGGTCGTGCAGTACCTGCCGCCGTCCGAATGCGTAGTTGAGTCCGTGGGTGGAAATGATGGGTGAAGTCATATTGAATGACGGATTACGAATGACGAATGACCAATGGCCGCTGACCAATGGCTGCTGACTTTTCAAAGGAACGGAGAAGAAAAAGCCCGTACAAATCTATTATACCAACCGGCCCGATGTGTCGCCCAACGGCCCCGATGCGTCTTCCGGCCGGTTGGGCGACACAAACGGGGCGTTGGGCGGGAAGATCGGGGTGTCGGT
>CADCTQ010000258.1 GCA_902805615.1 uncultured Cytophagales bacterium | reverse complement strand
AGGGGCGGGTTGCCTGGCGGGGGGAAGCATCATTGGGCCTAGCCCTTTTTGGTTCTTTTTGGGGCAATGCCAAAAAGAACAAACCCCACTTCCCGCAAAGATCAACCAATCCCCATCCTATCTCCACCCATCACCAACCTTAAGCCCCTCAAATACGTCCATACGCTAATCACATACTCCCGCTGACGGCTCTTGATGGCCTTTTACAAACAAGTCTGATTACTCCTGCAACGGGACGAGCCAGTCGGCGGGCCGGAAGGGGTGCCATTCGACGCGGGCCAGGTCTACGCGGCCATCCACCAGGGGCTGCGACGGGCGGCCGTTGAGGCTCACCGAGCTGACGGCGTAGATGCGGGGCGGTCGGCCCGGCAGGGCGTACTCGGCCTTGAGCACCTGCACGAACTGCCAGATCAGGTCGGGGTGCGTCGCCAGGGCGCGGGCCTGGTCGGCGGTGAGGTAGTCGTAGGGCGACACGGTCTGCTCCCCGCCCGTGGCCGGGTCCATCACCCGGAAGTGAATGGAGCCCGACTTGGTGCGCAGCATCATCTGCCAGGCCATGCGGTGGCCTTCCTCCGTCCAGTGCACGTTGCCCGGGTAGCGCAGGTGCCGCACCGGCAGGTAGAGTTGCACGGCCAGGTACATTGCCAGGCCCGCCACCACCCATCCCGCCCCGCGCGGCGCTTCCCGCGCCGTTTCAACCCCCGCGGGGACCGGCGGCTTGCGGCGGAGAAACCGGCGGCGGATCGTTTCGGGCGGGAAGAAGAACACCGACATGCCGATCATCAGGTAGGGGAAGATGCCGATGCCGAACACGGCCGAGTTGAACAGGTGGAAGAGGAGGGAGGCCCCGAAGGCAAACAGGCGCGTGCGGCGCCACAAGAGGAGGGGCACCACCAGCAGGTCGTACCCGATGCCGCCCCACACCACCAACGTCTGCACCCACGGCTCCTGCAAGAGTCCCCCGATCAGCGGGTAGTCGTGCTTGCCCGCAAACCAGATGGACACCGGCTTGCCGGCCAGCCAGTCGGGGTAGAGCTTGGCCACCGCCGCGTACGTGTACACCACGGCGAGCTGGGCCACGAACAGGGCCAGGTGCCACCGCCGGCAGGTGAGGCTCCGCAGGCCGGGGCGGCGGCGCACGTCGAGGGAGGCATAGCGGTGGGCCGGCACGAGAGTCATCAGGCCCGTCAGCAGGATGAGCAGGTAGTAGTGGTTGTTGTAGTGGGTTTTCTGCAAGAGGTAGACGCCCCACCACAGCAGCGTAAAGGCCCCCGCGGCCAGGCGGTAGTACCAGCCCGCGGCCACCATCCCGCCCAGCGCGGCCAGCACCCCGTAGTACGCGTACATGCCGTAGCCCGGCAGGGGCCGCAGCCAGCTCACCCAGAGGAAGGGGAAGTGGTAGGACGGGTCCACGAACGTTTCCTTCACCCAACCCGTGAGGATGGCTCCCGCCGACTCGGCCACGAGCAGCAGCCCGAACAGCACCCGGAAAACCACCAGCGGACTGTTGTCCACCGGCGCAAACAGCCAACCGGTGAGCCGGTTACGCCCGGGGGTGCTGCCCGCCGTCCCGGGGCGCGATGTTTGGTGAACGTCTATCATACCTGGCTTTTTTTGTTTTAAGATTCACCACGGAGACACGGAGGGCACGGAGAAAAAGAGTGAGAAGCGAGGAGTGAGAAGGAACTGAACCGCAAGGATCGCAATGGAGACGCAAAGGGCGCAAGGAGAACGCGTATTTTTTTGCGCCCTTTCTGATCCCCGTTTGCGCCAGTGCATGAACCTCTCTTCTCCGTGTCACTCCGTGCCCTCCGTGTCTCCGTGGTAAACCCCTTTGTTCCGTGAAGGTAAACCAAAAACGGGTAGTTTTCCGGGAGTGCAGGCCCGGTTTTGCGCCGTTTCTTGCCCGGCCGGGGGAGGCCCGGCGGGATTTGTCTATGGAGATCCGGCATAATTTGGCTAGCATTGGTATGCGTTTTGTAAAATAAAAAGCCGGTCGTCTTTTCAAGACTTTCCCTTTTTGTTCGTTATTCTCTCATAAAGTACTGCCATTCAGCCCCTATGCGTTCGATATACTGGTTTTTGCTGACCGTTTTTCTGCTCGGGTTCGTCCTCGAATCGTGCCGTCCCCCGCGTTGTCCCATTGCTTCGTGCCACATCCGCATGAAACACCGGCATCCCAGCAAGGACGGGGAAGGGAGCGGCGGGTTCAACCCCGACGCCAACATTGACCCGCAGACGGGCGAACAGCTTGCCTCCGGCGGCAGCCAGGTGTACCGGGGCGTACCCTTCTGGGAACGCAACAAAAACCCCAAGATCGCCATGGGCTACAAGGAAGGCTACAAGTACCGCCACCGCAAGCAAAAGCCCCTGACGGCCGCCGAACTCAAGAAGATCGAAGAAAAGCGCAACCGCGAGCAGCAGAAGCTCGAACGCAAGCAGGGCAAGGAAAAACCCGAGGAGACCCCCGCCGAGGACGCTCCTGCCGGGGAGACGCCGGCCGAAGAAACCCAAACCGGAGCGACGCCGGCCAACGGTGATCCGGAAGGCGAAATCGGGGAGCCGACCGGGGAAACCAAGGCCGAAAAACGCCAGCGCCGCCGCGAAAGCAGGAAGAAAAAGCAGGAGCAGCCGGCCGAGCCCGAAACCCAACCCGCCGAAAGGCCCGCGCCCAAGCCCCAGCCGCCCCCCAAGCCCGCCGAGGACGAGAAGAAAGACGGCTTTTAATGAAGTTGCCCGTCGTAAGCCGCCCGTCGTAAGTCGTAAGTAAGAGGCTGTCAGTCATCACTTCCCACTTACGACTGGCGACTTACGACTTATGACTATTTTTAGCATTCGTGCAATTTTTTGCGTAAATTGCCATGATTTTGCAACCTATTTTTACGCAAACATGGCCGACGGCGGAACCATAATTCCAATCAACATTGAAGATGAAATGCGCGGTGCCTACATAGATTATTCTATGTCGGTAATCATCTCCCGCGCTTTACCCGATGCCCGCGACGGCCTCAAACCGGTGCACCGCCGGGTCCTTTTCGGGATGGCTGAGCTGGGCGTCAATTACAACAAACCGTACAAGAAATGCGCCCGCATCGTGGGGGACGTGCTCGGTAAGTACCACCCGCACGGCGACTCGTCGGTGTACGACACCATGGTGCGCATGGCCCAGGACTGGTCGCTGCGCTACCCCCTCGTGGACGGGCAGGGCAACTTCGGCTCCATTGACGGCGACTCTCCGGCCGCCATGCGCTACACGGAGGCCCGCCTCAAGCGCATTGCCGAGGAAATGCTGCTCGACATTTACAAGGAAACGGTTGATTTCCAGTCCAACTACGACGACTCCACGCAGGAGCCTTCGGTGCTGCCCAGCAAGATTCCCAACCTGCTGCTCAACGGCTCGTCGGGCATTGCCGTGGGCATGGCCACCAACATGCCGCCCCATAACCTGAGCGAGGTGGTGGACGGCATCATCGCCTACATCAATGACCCCGAGATCACCATTCCCGGCCTGATGGAGTACATCAAGGCCCCCGACTTTCCCACGGGCGGCATCATCTACGGCTACCAGGGCGTCCGGTCGTCGTTCGAAACGGGCCGCGGCCGCATCATCATGCGGGGCACCGCCACCTTCGAGACGAGCAAAACCGGCCGCGACCAGATCATCGTCACCTCGATCCCCTACATGGTCAACAAGGCCAGCATGATCGAACGCACGGCCCAGCTGATCGGCGAAAAGAAGATCGAAGGCATCTCCGACATCCGCGACGAGTCGGACCGCGACGGCCTCAGGGTGGTGTATGATTTGCGCAAGGACGCCGTGCCCGGCGTGGTGCTCAACAACCTCTACCGCTACACCCAGCTCCAGTCGTCGTTCGGCGTCAACAACGTGGCCCTCGTGAAGGGACGCCCCGTGACGATGAACCTCAAGGACCAGATCAAGGTCTACGTGGAGCACCGGCACGAGGTGGTGGTGCGCCGCACCCGGTTCGAACTGCGCGAAGCCCGCAAGCGGGCCCACATCCTGCAAGGCTTGCTCATCGCCCTCGACAACCTCGACGCGGTCATCAACCTCATCCGCGCCTCGCGCGACCCCGACGAGGCCAGGACCAACCTGATGAAGGGCGTGGGCTTCAATAACGTTGAGCAACTCCTCGAACGGGCCATGCAGGACGCCGAGGCCATCGAGGCCGAAGGCAACCGCCCCGACTACGTGCTCTCCGAAGTGCAGGCCAAGGCCATTCTCGAACTCCGCCTCCAGCGCCTCACGGGCCTCGAACGCGAAAAGATCCAGAAGGAATACGAAGAGGTGCAGGAACTCATCCGCCACCTCAACAAGATCCTCTCCGACGAAGGCATGCGGATGCAGATCATCCGGGACGAGTTGCTCGAAATGAAGGAGCGGTACGGCGACGCCCGCCGCACCGAAATCGTGTACTTCGGCGACGACTTCACCGACGAGGACATGATCGCCGACGACGAAATGGTGATCACCATCACCCACGCCGGCTACATTAAGCGCACCCCGCTGGCCGAGTACCGCACGCAGGGCAGGGGAGGGGTAGGCTCCCGCGGGGCTTCGGCCCGCGAGGACGACTTTACCGAACACCTCTTCGTGGCCACCAACCACAACTACCTGCTCATCTTCACCGAGAAGGGCAAGCTGTTCTGGCTGAAGGTGTACGCCATTCCCGAAGGCAGCAAGATCGCCAAGGGCCGGGCCATCCAGAACCTCATCCAGATTGACGCCGACGACAAGGTGCGGGCCGTCATCAACGTGAAAAACCTGAGCGATGCCGATTACGTAAACAACAATTACTTAATCATGTGCACCCAGCAAGGTACCATCAAGAAGACGTCCCTGGAAGCGTATTCGCGGCCCCGGCAGGCGGGCATCAATGCCATTTCGATCAATGACGGGGACAAGCTGCTGGACGTGGCCCTGACCAACGGCTCCAACGACATCATCATCGCCCTCAATTCCGGCATGGCCATCCGCTTCAACGAATCGCGGGTGCGGCCGATGGGACGGGTGGCGGCCGGGGTCCGCGGCATTTCCCTCTCCGAAGAAGGGGAACGGGCCGTGGGCATGGTCTGCATCAGCCGCCCCGACACCCAGCTGCTGGTGGTGTCGGAAAAAGGCTTCGGCAAGCGTTCTTCGGTGGATGACTACCGGATCACCAACCGGGGGGGCAAGGGCGTGAAAACGCTCAACATTACCGACAAGACCGGCGGCATCGTTGCCATCAAGGAAGTAACCGACTCCGACGACCTGATGATCATCAACAAATCCGGCATTACCATCCGGATGCCCGTGGCCGAGCTGCGCGTGATGGGCCGCGCCACGCAGGGCGTACGGCTGATCCGCCTCAACGAAACGGACGCCATCTCGTCGGTGGCCAAAGTCGAGAAGATGGAGGAGACGCCCGACCAGATTGACGCAATCAAAGAGTAAATCAACCCAACCTCAAATTCTATACACACCATGAAAAAAGTTCTGTTAGTTGTTGCGGGCAACCTGCTGGTGGGCAATGCCATCGCCCAGATCGGGGCGGCCCAGGCTTCCTACACAGCCGGGAAACTGGATGACGCCAAGACCCAGATCGAAAACGCCATCAACAACGATAAGCAAAAAACCAAGGCGAAAACCTGGTTCTACCGGGGCGAAATCTACCGCGGCATTGCCTCCGATCCCACGGGCGTGTACAGCAAGCTGGATTCCAACGCCGTGCAGGTAGCCCTCGATTCGTACAAGAAGGCCCAGGAACTCGAGCCGGGCAGCACGTTTGCCAAGCAGGCCGCCGAAAAACAGAACGAACTCGGGGCGCTGGCCATCAACGCCGGGGCCACCAAGTTCCAGGCCAATGACTACCCCGGCGCCGCCCGCCAGTTTGAACTGGCCCGCCAGCTCAACCCCAAGGACACTACGGCGGCCCTCTACGCGGCGTACTCCTACATCAACATGCAAGACAAGGCCCTGTACCCCAAGGCCATTGACGCCCTGCAAGTGATGGTGGACAACAACTCGCCCAACCCGGCCGTGTACACCACGCTGGTGGACCTGCTCCAGGCCACCGAACAGACCGACCAGGCCATTGCCGTTTCCAACAAGGCCATCGAGAAGTTTCCCGACAACAAGGACCTGCGCGACAAGCAGTTCAACCTCTACATTTCCGGCAACAAGACCGACGAGGCCAAGAACAACCTGCTCGAAGCCGTGAAGCGCGAACCCAACAACGCCGTGTACCTCAAGAACCTGGGCATCCTCTACGACCAGAGCGGCGAGAAGGAAAAGGCCATCGAATACTACGAAAAAGCCCTGGCCGTGGACCCCACCAGCTACGACGCCAACTTCAACCTGGGCGTACTGCACTACAACAAGGGCGCCGACATCTCCAAGAAGATTCGCGACATGGACCTCAAGCAGTACCAGAAGGACGGCAAGCGGCTCGAAGGCGAAGCCAAAGTACACTTCAAGAAGGCCCTGCCTTACTTTGAATCCAACTACAAGGCCAACCCCAAAGACGCCGCCGTGCTCGAACCGCTCAAGAGCATCTACACCGTGCTCGACCGCAAGGCCGACGCCGAACGCGTAGACAAGGAGTTGCAGGCCGCCGCTGCCGCCGGTGGCAAGTAAGAATTACCGTACTTTACGATGCAGAAAGGCTCTCCGGCAGGGGAGCCTTTTTTTGTGGGTGCCTCCGGCCGGAGGAATTGGCCCAGCGGAGGGCAAGGCAGGAGGGGAGGGGGATGTGCTTTTTTTGCCCTTTTTATTTCCCCTGTCCGGGTTTACCATTCCTGCCCGAACGGAATTAATGAGAATTGGGTAGCCGGCATTTGCGTGGCGGCCCGCATTCCCATCCCCATTATACCAAGTACCTGATTGTATGCACAAACATTTACCCGGCCTCCTGGTCGCGCTGCTGTTTACCTTTTCTGCGTTTGCGCAGGACTTTGACTCCACCATGTGGGTCGCCGATAATCCGGTGATCACGGTTACCCGCGGGGGCAATACCATCTACCTGGGCGGCCAGTTCAGCAGCATAGGTCCCCCAACCGGTAACGGCGCCACGCTGAACGCGCAGAACGGCACGCTGCCCGCCGTCCTCCCGGCAAAAATTGTGGGCACGGTAAGAACGTCAGTTCCCGATGGCAAAGGCGGTTGGTACGTGGGGGGAGAAATTACCCGGGTGGGAAACCAGCCCCGGACGGGCCTGGCGCACATTTTAGCCGACGGCAAAGCAGACCCGGACTGGGACGTGAAAATAGACGGGGAACGGGGACAGGGGATCGTATACACCCTTGCCCTGGCAAATAACATCCTGTACGTAGGCGGTGACTTTGCCACTGCGGGAGGGCAACCCCGCAATGCCCTGTTCGCCGTGGATGCCCCTACGGGACGGGTCACCGGGTGGAACCCCCAGGCGGATCAGGTCGTGTATACCCTGACCGTCTCGGGAAATACGGTATATGCCGGCGGCTCGTTTACCGCGATGGGCGGCCAGCGACGCGCTTACCTGGCGGCAATAGATGCCACCAGCGGCGGATTGAAGGATTGGAACCCGGGGGCAAACGCGTCGGTGGATGCATTGGTCGTGGCCGGCAGCACCGTGTATGCCCGCGGCTCCTTTACCCAGGTCGGCGGGCAATTCAGAAACCGCCTGGCGGCCTTGGATGCGGTGACGGGCCAGGTAAATGGCTGGAATCCTTCGCCGGACGAATGGGTTTCGGCATTGACCCTGTCCGGGAATACGATCTACGTAGGGGGCTTTTTCCAAACCATCGGCGGACAGGCCAGGGAACGCCTCGCCGCATTTGACGCGACCACGGGGCAACTTACTGCCTGGCAGCCCCGGACCAATGGAGATGTCTCCGCACTGGCAATCTCCGGGAACGTTGTCGTGCTGGGAGGAAATTTTTCCAACCTCAATGGCGGGCGCAGCAACTCCCTGGGCGCCGTGGATGCAACCACCGGCCAGTCCGTAGCCTGGAATCACATGGCAAGTGGAAGAGTACTCACCATTTCCGTTGCCGGTGAGCGGATGTTCGTCGGCGGCGAATTAACCTCCGTGGGGATGCAGCCTCGCAATGGTTTTGCCGCCGTGGATGCCACTACCGGCAAAGTCACCCCGTGGAACCCCGGGATTGAAGGCGCGATCACGTCCTATTGCATGGCCGTTGCGGGGGGGAAAGTGTACCTGGGCGCCAACAACGACACCACGGACCCGGCCCAAGCCCGGTCCCTGTACGTGGTGGATGCGGTTACGGGAGCCAGGAGCAAATGGGACCCCATCATCAACGGGAACGTGCTTTCCATGGAGGTAGCGGGAAATATTTTGTACCTGGGCGGCAATTTTACCGAGGTGGACGGGCAAACCAGGAAGGGGCTGGCGGCGGTGGACTGGACCACCGACCAACTGACGCCCTGGAGCCCCCGGATGAGCGAGCAGCCCCTGGTGTGGGGATTGGTGGTCCGGCAGGGGATCGTGTACGTGGGCGGCGAATTCACTGCCGTGAACGAAGTGCCGCGGTATTGCCTGGCCGCCGTTGACGCTGCCAGTGGGGAAGTTACGCCTTGGAATCCCGATCTGCCGGCGCCCGGGGCGGTGTATTCCCTGGCGCTGCATGGCAACCACCTGATTGTGGCGGGGTTTTTCAACGTACCCGGGCAAACGCAAACGCAGGCGCTCAGGTCGTTTGACCTGACGACCGCCCGGTTGACCGATTGGAAACCGCAGCTGGATAATTCCGTCTACATGGTGGCGGTCGCCGGCAACCTGGTGTACGTGGCGGGCCGGCATCCCCTGGTTAAAAATGCCGACCCGAGCGGGGTGGTTGCCTTTGATGCCCTGAGTGGACAACTGGCCCCCTGGAACCCCAGTGTCGCCGGTGATGTGCTTGGCTTGTCCCAATATAAAGGTTCAATTTACGCAGTGGGCACCTTTTACAACGTGCAGGGGCAAGTGAGGCACCATTTTGTTGCTTTCCCCGCCAGGTCTTCCTACGGCCTCGTGAAAGGGAGGGTGTACGAAGATGCCAACGGGGACTGCGTGTTCAACAATGGGGAAAAGGGAATGGCCGGCCGGGTGGTCGTGACCAGGCCCGGCAATTACTTCTCGTTCACGGATTCGCTGGGCAATTATGCCATCACCGTAGACACGGGCCGCTACACCGTGGAGCAAGTGGTGCCGGCAAACCTGAACCCTTACACCCGGCGGGTGTGTCCCGCAAACCCCAACTCGCACGCGGTCCACGTCACCCAATACGGCAGTACCGTGGCGGGGTATGACTTTGCCAACCAAACGGCAATTGCGCCCCTGCTTTCCGTCGGCGTTTCTTCGGACCGGCGCCGGCGGTGCTTCACCAGCGTTACGACCGTTTCGTACTGCAACGAAGGACTGGCCGCGGCCCAGAACGTACGGGTGCATGTGCAACTGCCCGGGCACGTGGCGCTGGTGGGTGCCCGGCAACCTTACGCGAAAGACCGGGAAGGCAACTACGTGTTCACCATTGGTACCCTGGCGGCGGGTAGCTGCGGCACGATCCAACTCGTTGATTCGGTGGTCTGTAACGACCCGGCCATCCGCGGGCTTACCCAATGCACCAAGGCCTGGATCACCCCGGTCAATGACCGGACGCCCGGTGCCGGGTGGGACCGTTCCGACGTTACCCTCAAAGCCAGTTGCGGCAACAACGGCCGGGTGCGGCTGGCCCTGTACAACACGGGCACAAGCAACATGGCCGACAGCAGTGCCTACCGGATTTACCTGGATGCCGGACTGGCTTTTACCCGCAATTATAAACTCGCCAAGGGCGACAGCCTGGTCCTGCACGTTCCCGCCAACGGCCGTACCGTGCGCCTGGAAGCCGATCAGCGTCCGGCGCATCCCGACAAGCGCCAAAGCAACATCACCCTCGAAGCCTGCGGCACCAACGGTGGGGGCACGGTGAGCAAAGGCTTCGTGGGCCAGTTCCCGCAGGACGACGAGGCGCCCGAGGTGGCCATTGAGTGCCTGCCCATCATTGACTCCTTTGATCCCAACGACAAAGCCGTTTCGCCCGAAGGCGTCACCGACCAACGCTACACGCCCACCGGCCGGGTCCTGGACTACGTAGTGCGTTTCCAGAACACGGGTACCGACGTGGCCTACCAGGTAGTAGTCGTGGATACGCTTTCCGAATACCTGGACATCAGCACGTTGCGGGTTGGAGCGGTATCGCACCCGTACAAAATGCAGGTATCCGGGAAGGGGAGGCCCGTGCTCACGTTTACCTTCAACGGCATCAACCTGCCCGACAGCACCGCCGACGAGCCGCGCAGCCACGGACGCATCCAGTTCAGCATCCAGCCCAAAGCCGGCCTGCCCGAGAAGACCCGCGTGGGAAATTTTGCCGACATCTTCTTTGACTACAACGAACCGGTTCGCACCAATACCACCTTAAACACCATCTATGACGTGCCGCCCGTGGTGGCCGCCGACGTTGCCCTGGCGCCGGGCGACGTGTGCCCGGACCGGAATGCGGCAGTCCGTGCCGGGGCCAACCGTACGGTGTGCGCCCAGGATACCGTGAAGCTGTCAGCCGAGGCGCCGCCGGAAGGGAACGGCCGCTGGAAGCTGCTGAAAGGAGCGGGGACCATCCGCGAAGGGAACCGGCCCAATGCAACCGTTACGGGCCTGGCCTACGGGGAGAACGTGTTTGAATGGCGCATTCCCGCCGGCGGTTGTGGTACCGATTCCCTGGCGGCTCACGTCACCATTACCCGGCTGGAAAAACCAGTTCCCGTGATTACGCAATCGGGCGCCGACGAGCTGGTGTGCAGCGTGGCCGGGAGCCGGTACGAATGGTTCCTCGATGGCACGAAGCTTGACCAGGCGGGCCGGCAGATCCGGGTGTCGCAGCCCGGCCGCTACACGGTGCGGGTGGAGATGTCGAGCGGGTGTCACTCGGACCCGTCCGAGGCGTACGCGTACGGGGTGACGGGCGTGGGTCCGGGGGCGTTGGCGGCAGTTCGCATTTTTCCCAATCCCACGCCGGGCCGACTGGTGATCGCGTTGCCGGTCGCGCAAAGCGGTCCCGTAGAGGTGCTGGTGGTTGACAAGATCGGCAGAACCGTCCTGGTGAGAACGGTCAATCCGGCGGGCGGTGCGGGTGAATGCCGCGTCGAACTCGACCTGTCCGCGCAAGCAACGGGTTTGTACGTGATCAAACTGCAAACGGGCAACAGCCTGATCGTGCGCAGCGTGTTTAAAAAATAAGATTGGATCGTGCCGTGCCGACGGGCACCGTTGATTATCCGGATCAGCGGTGCCCGTTTTGTTTTGAGGACGCGCATCAATGCAGTGGAGAAGTGAGGAGGCTATCATGCGCTGAGGTGGGCGCAAAAGCCGGGGCCGGGCGAGTAAGGGGAGTTGCTCCGAAGCTACTTAACATAATATAAATTATATAACAAAAGGAGTTTGGTGCGCAGGATGGAAAGAGGGCCTTGATTGACTCAGTGAAAGGGATGCGCAGGATGCCAACCGTTCCTTGCATCAGTTTAGCCGTCATGCAGCAAATCGAAACCCGTCAGTGAGACACTGACGGCGGCCGACCCATCATGATGCACCGTGGTCAGTGTCCCACTGACCACTTACAATCTGTACGGAGGACCTATGCCTAATCCTTCCCATCGTCAGCATGAGTCAGCATGACGGGACCCGTCGGCGTCCTGGCTCCGGGAGAACCGGCGGGTGTGTTTACTCTTACTCACCCCTCATTCTTCAGCCTGAGATCAAACGTGAACGGTTCCATGTCCACAACCTTGACGGCGTTGAACTGCGGGTGCAATGGGTTGAGGAGGAAGTTGTATTCTTTGGGCACAACCGCCGAGGGGACTTGCAGCAGCAGGCTTTCTCCCGTCTGCGCCCAGCGGTTGCCGCGGCCCTGGGTAAAGTTGAGGTCGGTGCGCCAGTCGGCCGGTAACGTGCTGCCTGCCAGTATTGTGAGGGCCGCGTCGTCGGGTACGTACAGCACCATCACCACGTACGCTTCCAGGTTGCGCACCGTCACCAGGTGCGCCAGCGATTCGGCCAGGGCCAGCGAACGGCTTCCCGCCGTGTAGAGCATCCGGGTGCCCTTGCTGTTCCAGCGGCCACCGGCCAGGAACGCCCCCGTTCCGGAAATGTCATTCCCGTACTTTTCCTTCGTCAGGCGGTACAGCTCCATTTACGCGAATATCCCGTGGTCAATGCGGAGCAGTTCGTCCTTCACGGTCTCGATGCCGGTGGACGTCTTGAGTAGTTCCACCGGCCGGATGCCCATGGCCGGGTTGTGCAGTTGCAACCACTCCCGGAACGCCTCGCTGCCCAGCGTGTTTTCGCCCAGCACGTACAGCCCCGCCAGTTGGATGAGGTGGTCGCTGATGTTGGAACTGAGCAACTGGTTTTTGCGGTACCCCTGAATGCTGCGCAGTGTCACATTGAGGTAGGCCGCCAGGTCGGTGACCTTTACGCCGAAGTGCTCGGCGATGCGTTCCACGGCCGAACGGGGCACTCCCCTCTCGGCGAGCAGCGCCAGGTCCCGCTGCGTTTGAATGCCCGGAGTCAGGCCCAGTACCCTTACTACGTCGGTTACCATGTATGTATAGATAAGGTGTGAAAAACTTCTGTAATTATAACGAATTCTTTCGCAAAAAGTGCCAGGGCCATCGAAAAGAAAAACCCGCCTGGCCGGGAAAGGGCTGCCCGGAGAGCCGTCCGCGGTGGGAAAGCAGGCGGGCGCAGACCCGGACAATCCGGCACGAAATTTTCTGTGAACGTACCACGTTATATAGCTGCGCGAAAACCATTGGCGCGGCGCATTTCCCACTTCACTTGCCCCATTCCCGTATGCCGTTCATTCAAACCACCCAGAAAATCCTTGCCGGCCTGCTGCTCGCCTTTGCCGCGGCGCCGGCCGTATTTGCCCAGCAGCCCCTCCCGTTCGACCCCAAGCACGTGTGTACCTACGACGGCACGCCGATCAAAGGGCCGGTGTACGAGTTTGCCCCCAGCCAGGCCACCAGCCAGATGGTGGGCCGGATCATGGGCAGCGTGGGGCTCAAGCCCCGCTTCCAGGTAAAAGCCGCCAACGTGCCCAACGCGGCGGCCGTGATCTACAACAACCAGCGGTACATCCTGTACAGCCAGAACTTCGTGGAGCAGGTGAACCAGGCCACCCGCACCGACTGGGGCGCCGTGAGCATCATCGCCCACGAGATCGGTCACCACCTGAACGGCCACACGCTGGGCCTGGACGGCAGCCGCCCGTCGAACGAACTGGAAGCCGACGAATTTTCGGGGTTCGTGCTCCAGCGGATGGGCGCCACCATGCTCGAAGCGCAGGCGGCCATGAACGCCCTGGCCCACGAAGAAGCCACCGAGACGCACCCGCCGCGCAATGCCCGCCTCGAAGCCATTGCCGCCGGCTGGTACCGGGCCAAGGAAAACGGGGGCGGCCAGGCCACCATTGCCCGCAACCAACCGGCCGAAAAGCCCGCCGCGGCAACAACCACCCGTCCGGCCGGGCCAGCCATCCCCCGGGAAGAACTGGTAGGCAAGGTGGTATTCAACGCGTCACCCGGGAAGGAGTATTACCTGACCAAAAAATTGCAACTGGTGCGGGTGACGGAAGCAGGCAAGGAGGTAGTGGGCAAACTGGCAAAGACCGACAATAGCCAGTACCCGTTCGTGATCCAGAGCCGCAACAATACGTTCGTGTACCTGGCCGATGACGGCTACATCTACAGCCGGGCCGGGGAGAAGATGGGGTACGTGGCGAAAATATAGTAGTGAGTAGTGAGTGGGAAGAAGGAGGAAGTAAAGCCGGGAAGTAAAAGGTAGAACGCAAATTCAATAGCAGTAGGATAGGGTGTGACCCCTATCCTATTTTTATGATAAGAGGTTCAATAAACTTTAATAAACAAGTACGTAGAACAAAGGAGTCCACCTCCTGATGGAGGTGGACTCCTACTTAACATAAAATTTTGCTTTTATAACTTCCCTCCCGCCCTATTCAAATTTTTACCGAAAGTAGTTGCGCCCCTCTGTTCTCCCCTGCTCCACCACATCCTGGTCATCCTTGCATCCTGTAAATCCTGATCCTCCCTTACTTTCCTGCCGGGGAGAATTCGCCGAACGTGCCGTCATTGTAGAAGACAAGCACCTTGACGATTTGTTTGTCGGAGCCGATCGGCGCGACCGGGAAGTGAACCGGCTCGGGTTCGTACGGCTCGGGTTCTTCCTGGTGCTGCACGTAGGGCGGCAACGCGTTGTGGTCTCGCGTAAGCGGTTGTACGGGTGTGCCGTTGCCGTTGGCGGTGGCCGGTGCCGGTGCAGCCTGGCGGACGGGTTCCGGGGCGGGCGGCTCTTCCAGCAGCCAGTCCGTGCCGATCTCGGGGTAGCGCCGAATAATCTTCTGCACAATGTCGAGGCTGGGTTTGTTGCGGCCCGACAGGATGTGCGAAATGCTCGAACGCTGCACGCCGATTTCGTCCGCGAATTTGGAAGGGCTCAGGTTCTTGGATACAATGAAGGATTTGATCGTGTCGTTTAGCATGTTAAATTGCAAGAAGTATATTTACAATATTGATATGTTTAAATGT
>CADCTQ010000257.1 GCA_902805615.1 uncultured Cytophagales bacterium | reverse complement strand
CCCAGCAGGTCAACAACACCGGCCGGCCCATCCACAACACGGAGGTGCTCATCCTGGACGCCGCTCAGCAACTCCTGCCGGTAGGCGTTGCCGGGGAGATCTGCATCGGCGGGGAAGGCCTGGCCCGGGGCTACTACCGCCAGCAGGCCCTCACCCGGGAGCGCTTCATAAGCCATCCCTACCGCCCGGGTGAGCAGCTCTACCGCACCGGCGACCTGGGCAAGCGCACCCCTTCGGGCGAAGTGTTGTTTGCCGGCCGGCTGGACCACCAGGTCAAGGTGCGGGGCTACCGCATCGAGCTGGGCGAGATCGAGAGCCAGTTGCGCCACTACCCGGGCCTGGAGCAGGTGGTGGTGGTGGCCCGGGCCAACCAGGCCCAGGAAAAGGAACTGGTGGCTTACCTGACGGCCGGCCAGCCCCTGGCCGGGGCTGAGTTGCGCCACTACCTGGCCGGCCGCCTGCCGGCCTACATGCTGCCTTCGCACTTTGTGCAACTGGCGGCCCTGCCCCTCACGCCCAACGGCAAACTCGACCGCAAGGCTCTGCCGGCGCCCGGGGAGATGGCCCACGAGCCGCAGGCGGGCTACCTGGCCCCGGCCAGCGAACTGGAAGCCCAACTGGCGGAGCTCTGGCAGCAGGTGCTCGAAAAGCAGCGCGTGGGCCTGCTGGACAACTTCTTCGAGCTGGGGGGCAACTCCCTCAAGCTCGTCCGGCTGGCCAAAAGACTCAGTGAAACGCTGCACCGGGAAATACCAGTGCCAGTTTTGTTTCAATACCCCACCATACAAGCTTTTTCGGATTACCTGAACGGGGAGAAGAACGAGGAGGAGGAAGAGGCGTTTGACCGCGGCCAACTGATCAGTGACATGAACAAATTCAATCTCGATGAATATGAGTACTAAATATGACGGGTTGGAAATCGCCATCATCGGCATGTCGGGACAATTTCCGGGCAGCCCGGATTACCGCAGCTACTGGCAAAATGTAAGGGACGGCAAGGAACTCATCCGGCGGTTCACCGACGAAGAACTCTTGGGATGGGGAGTACCCGAAAGTGACCTGACCAATCCGTCTTACGTGAAAGCCTTCGGCGTAGTAGACGATAAAGACTGCTTTGATCATCAGTTCTTCGGCTATACCCCCGACGAAGCGCTGCTGATGGACCCCCAGATCAGGCTCTTGCACGAGAACTGCTGGAGTGCCCTCGAAGACGCCGGCTACACCTCACTGATTGAGAAACAAAAGATCGGCCTGTTTGCCGGGGCGGCCCGCAACGACAACTGGAAGGTATACGCCTACCAGAAAGCGGAAGAAGCGCATCTGGACCCTTTTTACCGGGATATGATCACCAATCATATCTTCATCAGCACGCTGATCGCCTACAAGCTCAACCTGCGGGCCAACGCATCGTTCGTGGACACGGCATGTTCCACTTCTTTGTCGGCCGTGCACCAGGCTTGCCGGAGCCTGCTGTTCGGGGAGTGCAGAATGGCCCTGGCCGGCGCCGTTACGCTTTCTTCCCACAAACCGAAGGGATACCTCCACCAGGAGGGCATGATCTCCTCCCACGACGGTCACTGCCGGCCCTTCGACAAGGATTCCGACGGCACGGTCTTCAGTGAGGGCGTGGGCGTAGTGGTTTTGAAAAAGCTGACCGACGCCATCAAGGACGGCGACCACGTGTACTGCATCATCAGGGCTACCGCCGCCAACAACGACGGCAGCCAGAAAGTAGGCTATACCGCACCGAGCGTAAAAGGCCAGGCCGACTGCATCCGGACGGCTCACCGGATTGCCGGGGTGTCGCCGCAGAGCATCAGCTACGTGGAAGCGCACGGGACGGCCACCAAGCTGGGCGACCCGGTGGAGGTGAGGGGTCTTAACGAGGCGTTTGCCACCAGCGGCGAAAAATACTGCGGCATCGGCTCGGTCAAATCCAACATCGGCCACACCGACACGGCGGCCGGGGTGGCCGGGCTCATGAAGGTTGCCCTGAGCCTCAAGCACCGGCAGCTTCCCCCCAGCCTGCACTTCCAATCGCCCAACCCGGGAATTGATTTTGAGGGAGGACCTTTTTACGTGAACGCCGCCCTCAAAGACTGGGAGCGGAAAAACGATGCGCCCCTGCGGGCCGGCGTCAGCTCTTTCGGCATCGGGGGCACCAACGTACACGCCGTGCTGGAGGAAGCCCCTCCCCGGCAGCCCGGCAGCAAGGGCCGCAGTTACAAACTGCTGACGCTGTCGGCAAAAACCGAAGAAGCGGTTGCCCGGTACATGGGCCGCATGCGGGATTTCCTGGCCGCCTCGCCCGACGTGGACCTGGCCGATATGTCGTACACCCTGCAGGTCGGCCGCAAGCATTTTGAGTACCGCAAGTCGCTTGTGTACCGGGAGAAGGACGAATTGCTGGACCTGCTGGGGGGCGATGGTGCGCCGGCAACCCGGACGGGCAACGAGCACAAACAGGTGGTTTTCATGTTCTCGGGGGCCGGCTCGCAGTACGCCAACATGGGCAAAGACCTCTACGACGGCGAACCCTTCTTCCGGGAAGAACTGGACAAAGGCTTCGCCCTGCTCGGCCAAATGACAGGCATCAACTACAAGGACATTCTTTATCCCCCGTTCCCCGACGACGCGCGGATCAACGCCATGCTGCACACCCAGCCGCTGATTTTCGTTTTCGGGTATTCGCTGGCCCGCCTGCTGATGTCGTGGGGCATCGAGCCGCACTACATGATCGGCCACAGCATCGGCGAATACATTGCGGCCTGCTTGAGCGGCGTGTTCAGCTACGAAGATGCCCTCAAACTGGTGGTGGCCCGCGGGCAGTTGATGAACGACATGCCCAGGGGCGGGATGGTCAGTGCATCAATCTCCGAAGCAGAGGCCCTCCGGTTCGTCGACGACCGCATTACCATTGCCGCCCTGAACGGCGACGAGCAGGTGGTTTTTTCGGGCGACCTGGCGGCCATTGACGCCTTAGTAAAGCAACTCGACGGGCAGGACATCTCCTGCGTGCGGCTGCATGCTTCCCACGCCGGCCATTCCTGCATGATTGACGAGATCGTTCCCGCGTACCGGGAGGTGGTAAAAAGCGTCCGCCGGAACGCCCCCGGCATACCCTTTATTTCGAACCTGACGGCCGGCCGCATTACCCCGGCGGAAGCCGAATCGGTAGAGTACTGGCTGCGCCACATGCGGCAGACCGTACGGTTCTCGGAAGGGATCAGGACGTTGGCGGCCCTCAAAAAAGAGATGGTATTCGTTGAGATCGGGGGCGGCCACGCGCTTACCACGCTGGTAAAGCAACAGCAGAAAGACATCAAACCCTTCTGCCTCAACCTGGTAAGGCACCCCAAAGAGGCAACCGACGACCAGCGGCACCTCGCTGACGCCACCGGGCGGCTGTGGGAGTACGGCGTCGACGTCAACTGGAACCTGTATTACGCCAACCAGAAGCGGGGACGGGTGTCATTGCCGACCTATCCGTACGAGCAGCACCGGTTCCCGGCCATGGTCAACCCCCAGATGAGCGGATTGCCCCAACTGTCGGGTGACAACACAGCCGGAAATACTTCGCTCAAGGACTGGATTTATTACCCGGCCTGGAAAACCGGCGCCCCGCTGGCGCAAAGCCGGACCAACCGGGAACGCACGTACCTGTTCTTCTCCCAGGATGACGAATGGTGCGGCCACGTCCGGACGCTGCTCGAAAAGGAGCCCGGCGCAAACGTAGTGGAGGTAACCAAAGGGAACACCTACCAGAAAACGGGCCCGGGCCGGTACCTGATCAACCCCGGCGACCGGGATCAGTACGAGGCCCTCTTTGAAGACCTGCGGCAGGACGGCGTTGCGGCATCGGACGTGGTATACGCCTGGGGCATGAATACGGGTCCGCAGCCGCTTTCCCTCCAGGAAGGATCCGCCGCGTTGGACTGCTTGTTCTTCGGTCCGGTACACCTGGTCCGGGCTTTGGCCGCGCAGGCAGACCGTGCGGCTAAAAACGTGTTTGTGCTCACCGACTCCCTGCACCGGGTAACGGGCGCCGAAAAGGTGCGTTATGCGCAGGCACTCATGCTGGGCCTGGTGAACACGGTGCCCCAGGAATACGGTGTGCCCTGCTGCAACATAGACGTTAACCGGGAGGAGGACAGCCGCGCCGTTGCCGGCAAGGTGGTCCGGGAAATCGGACGCTTCCGGGGCGAAGACCGCGTGGTAGCGCTCCGGCACGGGCAGCGTTGGGTGCAGGATTACCTCAAAAACACCCGGACCCTGGAGCCAAATGAACCCGTCGTCCGGACGGGGGGCACTTACCTGGTAACGGGCGGGCTGGGCAACCTGGGTATGGTGCTCTGCGAACATTTGCTCCGCACGTACGACGTACAACTGGTGATCGTGGGCCGGACAAAACTGGCTGACGCCGGCGGCAACGCCGGAACGTACTCGGGGGAAAGCGCCGGCCGGCTCGGCTACTTACAGGGCATCAACGGGAAAACCGCCTATTTCACCGCCGACGTATCCGACCTGGCGTCGTTGCGGGCGGCTGCCCGCGAGATTGAACGGCGCTTCGGTGCCGTGCACGGCATCATTCACACGGCCGGCAACGCCAACACCGACAGCTTCGAGCTGATCGAAGACATCACCGGGCAGCAGACCATGGAACTGTTCGGGGCCAAAGTGCAGGGCCTGCTCAATCTCTACGAGGTATTCAAGGAGGCAGTTCCGGATTTTGTCTGGGTCAGTTCGAGCCTGGCTACGGTGCTTTCGGGGATAAGCTACTGCGCGTACGCTTCGGCCAACCTGTTCACCGACGCTTTCGTGGCGTCCCTCGCCGGGCAGCTGCCCGGGTGGAAGTGCGTGGGGTTATCGGAGATGCAGTTTGCCCCGGCCAATGCCGAATCGGCGCGGCAACCGCAGAAAGCCCTCCAGCCGCACGACATCATCCACCTGTTTGAGTGGAGCCTCTCGTTGCCCGATTGCCCCCTGGTACTGGAAACGGTTGAAGACCTGGAGGCGCGCCTCCGCCGGGTGTACGGCGCCCGGCAAAGCGGCGACGGGCAGGCCCGCGCGGACGGACCGGCCGCCAAAAAAGAGGAGCGCCCCCTGGTCAGCACGGCCTACGCCGCACCGGCCACTGACGTGGAGAAAAAACTCGCCGGCATGGTGGAGGCTTTGTTTGGCATTGCCAACATCGGCATGGAGGATGGTTTTTTTGAACTCGGCGGGGACTCGCTGAAGGCGATGGTCCTGTTGAAAAGAATCAAAAAAGAATTTGAGGTCGCCATTACCATCAAAGATTTCTTCACCTATACGAGCCTGCGGCAAGTTGCCAATGAAGTAGAAAACCAACTCTGGATCAACCGGCCCAGCGAAAAGAAATTCGTTGCCATCATCTAGGGGCCGCCGGCGGGGAAGCAATGCGGGAGTGAACACGATGAAACGGAGGGCAAGCATTTGACCATCAAACACTTATAGCCAGTCGAATGCTTGCGCTCCGGTGCATGACAACAGAAATAAAATAGAACGAGGGCCAGCTCAAGTAAAACGCGAAGTAACTCCTTGCGCACGGGTTGCCCGCGGCACCGGGCCCGTCAATACCTGATTTTGTACGCTTAGTGTAACTGACATGCAAATAGAGAAATTACTGAAGGAAATAAGGGAGAGTAACATTGACGTTACCCTGCACGGAGAAAATCTACAGATCAGCAGTGATCTTGTAACGATACCCAAAGGGTTGCTTGCCTCCATAAAGTCCAACAAGCCTGCCATCATTGCCTACCTGAAGCATAAACTGCTTTCCCAGCGGGAGCAATCCATTCCGGCAGTAGTTTCCGCTTCCCGGCGTGAAGGGTACCCGATGTCATCGGCGCAGCAGAGGCTGTGGGTGTTGGGCCAGTTCGACGAAGTAAGTGTTTCCTATAACATGCCCGCCGTCTATACCTTCAGCGGCAAGCCCGATTACCCGGCGCTGCAGGTTGCCTTCGGGAAATTGCTGCAACGGCACGAGAGTCTGCGCACGGTTTTCGGGGAGAACGAAGCAGGTGAACTCCGGCAATTCGTGCTTGCGCCGGACGAGGTCCGCTTCGGGCTCGGCTACCACGACCTGCGCGGGGTGGCGGCGCGGGAAGCGCAGCTCCACCAGGCCGTGCAGGACGACTTTCTGCTGCCCTTCGACCTGGCCAAGGGCCCGTTGCTGCGGGCCAACCTCTACCAGCTGGCCGACGAGGCTTGGGTGTTTACCTACGTGATGCACCACATCATCAGCGACGGCTGGTCGGTGGGAATCCTGATGCGGGAGCTGCTGCTGTATTACCGGCACGCCGCCGGTGAAGTGGCCGCGGGAGCCGCCGGGCTGCCCGAACCGCTGCGCATTCACTACAAAGATTACGCACACTGGCAGCAGGAACGGCTGGCCGGCAAGGCGGCGGAAGCCGGCAAGGCGTACTGGCTGGATCAATTCCGGGACGAACTGCCCGTACTGCAACTGCCCGGCGACCGGCCCAGGCCGCGGACCAAGTCTTACCGGGGCGGCGTGGTGAAACGGACCTTCAGCCGGTCGCTCAGCACCCGGGTAAGCGCCCTCAGCCAGCAGTGCAACGGCACCCTGTTCATGAGCCTGCTCGCCGGGGTCAACCTCCTGCTGCACAAGTACACGGGCCAGTCGGATCTCATCATCGGCAGCCCGGTCTCGGGCCGTCCCCACGCCGACCTGGAAGAGCAGATCGGTTTTTACGTCAATACCCTCGCCCTGCGGACCCGCCTGCGCGCGGAGGACAGCTTCGAGGCGCTGTTCGGCAAAGTAAAGGAGAATACGCTCGGTGCGTACGAGCACCAGGAGTACCCGTTCGACGAGTTGGTGAACCAGCTGGGCGTAAAAAGGGACCTGGGCCGCCACCCGCTGTTCGATGTGGTGGTAGCCCTGCAAAACCACGACCTGAACGGAACGATGCAACTGCCGGAGGCTTTCCGCATCGGGGCGTACGAGGCCCTGGACGGCCTGACCAGCAAGTTCGACCTGTTTTTCAATTTCACGGAGGCGAACGGGGAAATCCATTTGGGGCTGGAATTCAGCACTGACCTGTTCGACCAGGCAACCGCCGAGCGGATGGCCGATCACCTGGAGCAGTTGCTGCGGGCCGCCGTGCAACATCCGTCAATGCCCGTAGGGCGGCTGGAGTGGCTGGGCACCCGGGAGAAGCACCAACTGGTGCACGCCTTCAACGATACGGCCACGGCGTTCCCCGCCGGGAAATCGATCCCGGAGTTGTTTGCCGAACAGGCCGCCGACACCCCCGACAAGATTGCCCTGGTCGACGAACACCGGCAACTCACCTACCGGGAGTTGCACGAACGGTCCAGCCAACTGGCGCATTACCTGCACAAGGCCCGCGGCGTAAAGCCCGGCGACCTGATTGCCATCCGGCTGGACCGGGGCGCCGACCTGATCGTTGCCCTGCTGGGCGTGCTCAAGGCCGGCGCGGCCTACCTGCCCCTGGACCCCGCGTACCCGCAGCAACGGATCGAATACATGCTCAGCGACGCCAGGTGTACCGTGCAGATTGACCCCGAAGAACTCGGGCGGTTCGAAACAGACGCCGCGCAGTACGACCGGCAGTACCGCGGCAAGAAGGTGGGCCCCCGCGACCTGGCCTACGTGATGTACACCTCCGGTTCGACGGGCCAGCCCAAAGGCGTAATGGTGGAACACCGGAGCGTGGTGCGCCTGGTGAAAGCGGCCACGTTCCTGCCCCTCACCGGCGCGGAAACGCTGCTGTCCACCGGTTCGGTTTCCTTTGACGCCACCACCTTCGAATACTGGGGAATGCTCCTCAACGGGGGGCGGCTGGTCATGTGCTCCCAGGAGGTATTATTGCACCCCGGAAAACTGGCCGCTGCCATTGCCGCGAGCAAAACGGACACCATGTGGTTCACGGCGGGCTGGCTCAACCAGTTGGTCGACAATGACATACGCGTATTCGACGGGTTGAGGACCATACTGGTCGGCGGCGACAAACTCTCGCCGGCGCACGTGGCCCGGCTGCGGCGCACCTACCCGGACCTGCGCATCATCAACGGGTACGGCCCCACCGAAAACACGACCTTCTCGCTCACTTTCCCGGTAGGGACGGTGCACGAACACGAAAACATCCCCATTGGCAAGCCCCTCAGCAACAGCAGTGCCTACGTGCTGGACGCCTTGCAAAACCTGGTGCCGGTGGGCGTGGTGGGCGAAATCTGCGTGGGCGGCGCCGGCCTGGCGCGGGGCTACCTCAAACAACCCGCCCTTACGGCCGCCAAGTTCGTGCCGCACCCTTTTGCGCCCGGCGAAAAGCTCTACAGAACCGGCGACCTCGGCCGGTGGCTCCCCGACGGCAACCTTGAATTCGTGGGCCGGAGCGATGAGCAGGTAAAGATCAGGGGGTACCGGGTGGAGGTGCAGGAAGTGGAAAATGTGCTCCAAAGCCACCCTGACGTGGAAGCGGCGGCGGTGATTGCCCGGTCGGGGCAGGAGGGCCGGAAGGAACTGGTCGCTTACCTGGTGGCCCCGGCCACGCTGACCGTGCCGGCACTGCGCACCTACCTGGGTGGTTTTTTGCCTGACTACATGTTGCCGGCGTACTACGTGCCCCTGGATAAACTTCCCCTGACCCCCAATGGCAAGGTGGACCGCAAACAGTTGCCCGACCCGGAAAAGGAAGCCCTGCCGTCGGGCAAGCAGTACATTGCGCCGTCGGGTGAAACCGAGACGGGACTGGCCCTGATCTGGCAGGAACTGCTGGGCAAGGCGCCGGTCGGCGCGGAGGATGACTTCTTTGCGCTGGGAGGCCACTCGCTCCTGGGCGCCAGGATGATGGCGGCCGTCCGGAAAAAATTCGGAACCGAGGTCAGCCTCCGGAGCCTGTTTGAGCAGCCGGTGCTGCGGGACCTGGCGGCAGTGATCGCGGCCACGCGGGGAACGGCCGCCCTGTCCGCCCTCGTGCCGGGAGAACGGCCCGAATTCATTCCGTTGTCCTTTTCCCAGCGCCGGCTGTGGTTCATTGACAAGCTCCAGGGAAGCGTGAACTACCACGTTCCGATGGTCCTCAACGTAGCCGGTATGCTCGACGTACCCGCCTTGTCGGGGGCGCTCAAGCAAATCATGGAAAGGCACGAGGTGCTGCGCACGGTCATCCGGGAAGCAAACAACGTACCCTACCAGGAAATCCGCTCGTCGGACGCCTGGGCAATGGGGCATTCCGACATGCAGTCGGCCGGGCCCGCCGCGGTGGGCCGGCGCATCCGGCAACTGCTCGACCAGCCCTTTGACCTGGCCGCCGACTACCTGCTGCGGGCCCACCTGGTGAGCACCGGCGCCGGCGCCCATACCCTGGTCATCGTGATGCACCACATCGTGTTCGACGGCTGGTCGGCAACCGTGTTTACCAACGAACTGGTGGCCCTGTACAAGTCGCTCAAGACGGGCAAGGCCCACCGGCTGGGGGCATTGCCCATCCAGTACGCGGATTACGCCACCTGGCAGCGCAACTCCCTCACCGACCAGGTGCTGGGCGCCAAACTCGACTACTGGGTGCAACAGCTCAAGGGCGTGGAGCCGCTCAACCTCCCGTCCGACTTCGTACGGCCGGCCATCCAGAGCACCCGGGGCGGGTTCGCCACCCACCGGGTCGGGCCGGCGCTCCGCGAAAACCTGCACGCGTTGTCGCGGCGGGAAGGCAGCACGCTGTATATGACCTTGCTGGCGGCGTTCAAGGTGCTGCTGCACCACTACAGCGACCAGGAAGACATCTGCGTCGGTACGCCCGTCGCCAACCGGTCGCTGCGCGAAACCGAGCCCCTGATCGGGCTGTTCGTGAACACGCTGGCGCTGCGGACCCACCTGGGCAACAACCCTACCTTTGTCGCCGTGCTGGCCCGGGTGAAAGAAGTGTACCTGTCGGCCTACGCCCACCAGGAGGTTCCGTTCGAGACGATCGTAGACAAAGTGGTGGAGGGCCGGGACCTGAGCCGGAACCCCCTGTTCGACGTGCTGTTTACCCTGCACAACAACCCGGCGCCCGCCGCCATTGACCTGGACGACGTGGTGCTGCACCGCGAGGCGCCCGAAACCCGGACTGCCCAGTTCGACATCAACTTCGACGTGATTGAAACGCCGGAAGGGCTGAGCATTGACGTGGAATACTGCGCGGACCTGTTTCTGCCCGGCACCATCGAGCGGCTGCTCGCGCATTACGAAACCCTGCTGGGGTCGGTCGTGGAGGCCCCCGGGCGCAGCATCCGCGCCCTTTCGCTGCTGCCCGCCCGCGAAGAACAGCTCATCCTCGGCCGTACGCCCACCCCGGAGGGCGCCTGGTTCAACCGGGGCCCCCGGCCTTACGCCAACGCATTGCCCATCAACGTGCGTTTTGAGCAACAGGCCGAGCAGAACGGCAGCGCCATTGCCGTGATCCACCGGGGTGAAGAATGGTCTTACGGCCGCCTCAATGCCCTGGCCAACCAGGTCGCCCGCGTGATCGGGCCCCTGGCCGGGCCGGGTGCGTGCGTAGGTGTGTACATGGACCGCACGCCCGCCTGGGTGGCCTGTTTCCTGGGCATCCTCAAGAGCGGCGCGGCCTACGTGCCCCTCGACACCCAGAACCCGGCCGACCGCGTCGGGCGCATGATCGCCGGCAAGGGCATGACCCTGGTGATCAGCAGCGCCGGCTGGTGCCGCGGCCTGAACGCCGTCCCGGTCCCGCACGTGCTGCTGGTGGATGAAGCCGATGCCGGCCTGCGCGGGAAGGCCCAAACCGACGGCTTCACCCTCCTCGACCGCGTGGACATAGAGGCCGCCGGCACCGCCAACCCGGTCAACCGCAACGCCATGCAGAGCTGGGCATACGTGCTCTACACTTCCGGCTCTACCGGAGAGCCCAAGGGCGCCATCCTCCACCACGAGGGCGCCATCAACCACGTGCTGGCCGAATACGAGGCCCTGGGACTGCCCGACGGCTTCCGCTTTCTGCAAAGTGCCGGCATGGGTTCCGACATCTCGGTGTGGCAACTGCTGGGGCCCCTGCTCAAAGGCGGCGCCGTGGTGATCGCCGACAAAGACGACCTGCTCGACCACGCCAGGGTCATCAGCATCATCGGGGCGCACCGGGTCGACCTGGCAGAATTCGTGCCTACCTACACCTGGAGCCTGCTCGAACACGTCAAGCACCAGCAACCGGCCGCGTCACTGGAGCAATTACGCTGGCTCATGCTCACCGGCGAACAGGTACCGGTGCAACTGGTCAACGCGTTGAACCGCCTCTACCCCCGGCTGCGGGTGATCAACTGTTACGGCCCCTGCGAGGCGTCCGACGACGTGGTGCAGCACGAGTTCACCGGGCCGGTGTCCGAAAAACAACCCTACGTGCCCATCGGGCGCCCCCTCGCCAACATGAACGTGCTGGTGCTCAACCGGGCCGGCGCCCTGTGCCCGGTCGGCGTTCCCGGCGAACTGTTCATCGCGGGGGCAGGGGTGGGCCTGGGCTACTGGAACATGCCCGACAAGACCGCCGCCGCGTTCGTGGAAAACCCGTTCCCGGGCACGCTCGGCAAGGTGTTGTACAAAACGGGCGACATTGGCAAGTGGCTGCCCGACGGGAACCTGGTGTTCCTGGGCCGGGTGGACAAACAGGTCAAGATCCGGGGCCACCGCGTGGAACTGGGCGAGATCGAAGCCCAGATCCGGCGCGAACCCAATGTGAACGACTGCCACGTGCTCATCCACAAAGAGCCCGGCGGGAAAGAACAGTTGATCGCTTTCGTGGTACTGCGGGCCGTTCCGGCCGACGTGGCTGCCGAGGAGACCACCCTCCAGGCCGCCTGCCAGGACCGCCTGCCGCCGTTCATGCAGCCTTCGCAGTACGTGGTGGTGGAACGGATGCCGGTCAACCTGAGCGACAAGGTGGACGAAAAACAGTTGCTTCAGCACTACCAGCGCCGGGGCAGCCGGGGCCCCGGCCCCCGCAAAAGCGCCGTTCCCCGCAACGAGACCGAAGAGAAGATCACCGGCATCTGGAAAACCATTCTCCGCGTGGAGGATGTAGGGCTGGATGATAACTTTTTCGAGGTCGGCGGGCACTCCCTGCTGGCAACCCGGGTGATGATGGCTGTGCGCAAGGAACTCCAGGCCGAGCTTTCCATCAGCGACCTGTTCCGTAAGCCGACCATCCGGCAACTGGCCGCCCAGCTGCTGGGCAAGAAACAGGCCCTGCTGCCCCCCATCCTGCCGCAGGACCGCCCCGAACGGATTCCCTTGTCTTTTTCGCAGGAACGGATCTGGTTCATTGACAAACTGCACGGCAGCACCCATTACCACATGCCGGCCGTGATCCGCTTGAGCGGCAAGCTCGACCGGAACGCGCTGGAAAAAACGTTCCGGGGCATTGTGGACCGGCACGAAGCGCTGCGCACGGTGTTCAGGGTGGAAGAGGGGGTGCCGCACCAGGTGGTATTACCGGCCGACGCCTGGGCGCTTCAGTTTTCGGCCGTTGCCTACGACGAGACGCTGATCGGCGAACGGGTGGATGACGCCCTGAAGCTGCCCTTTGACCTGGCCTCGGATTTCATGCTCCGGGTCCAGTTGCTCAGGATGGCTGACGATGAACACCTGCTCATCCTGGTCATGCACCACATCGCCTCCGACGGCTGGTCCATGACCGTGCTCATCCGCGAACTCATGGCACTCTACCGGGCGGCCCGGCAGGACGTGCAGCCGGACCTGGCGCCGCTCCCGGTGCAGTACATTGACTACACGCTCTGGCAGCGCAAATACCTCAGCAAAATAATCGCCGAAAAGATCGGCTACTGGGAACGCCAGCTCGCCGAGGTGACGCCCCTGCACCTGCCCACTGATTTCGACCGGCCGGCGATCCAGGCCAACCGGGGCGACATCGTGGAGTGCTCCCTCGACAAAGAGCTGACGGGGAAACTGCACGAACGCTCCAAACGGGAGGGGGTGACCCTGTTCGTAACCCTGCTGACGGCCTTCAAGGTGCTGCTGCACCGCTACACCGGGCAGGAAGACATTTGCGTGGGCACGCCCGTCGCCAACCGGATGCAGAAGGAAACCGAGCCGCTGATCGGGTGTTTCATCAACACGCTGGCGCTGCGCAGCACCGTTACCGGCAAACACCGCTTCAACGAACTGCTGGCCCAGGTCAAAGAGATGACGCTCCAGGCGTACCAGCACCAGGAGGTGCCTTTCGAAATGATCATTGACCGGGTGGCCGGGAGCCGGGACCTGAGCCGCACGTCGCTGTTCCAGGTGCTCTTCTCGCTCGACAACAACGAAGACCCCGGTCCCGTTGAGGCGGCCGACCTTACCCTGATGGCCGTTCCGTTCCGGCTGGGCATCAGCAAGTTTGACCTGAGCTTCAACCTCACCGAAGACGCCGGGGGGCTGCACGTAGACATCATCTACAACACCGACCTGTTCCGCCGGGAAACCATTGCGGCCATGTCGGGCCACTTCCAGACCCTGCTGCGGGCCGTGGCCGGCGGCAGCACGGAGGAAGCCGGCGCCCTGGAAATGCTTACCCCCGCCGAAACCGGGCAGCTGGTGTCGGGCTTCAACCCGGCCGGCGTGCCTTATCCCCGCCACAAAACCATGGCCGACCTGTTTGACGGGCAGGCCCTGAAAACGCCCGGCAACCGGGCCCTCGTGTTCGGGGAAGGGCAATGCACCTACCGGCAATTGCAGGAAAACGCCAACCGGGTGGCCCACCATTTGCGCAACGCCGGGCTGCGGGAAAACGCCTTCGTCGCCATTTGCCTCGACGATCCTTTCCAGGCGGTGGTTGCCATGCTGGGGGTTTGGAAAGCGGGCGGCGCGTACGTACCCATTGACCCCGACTTCCCCGAGGACCGGATTGACTACATCCTCAAGGATGCGGAGGCTCTGTTTGTGATTACCAACGCAAGGTGCAACGCGTTGCTGCCGGCGGGCGGTGCCGCCCGGGTGCTCATCGACGCCGGGTGGGCGGCCATCGAACGCCAGCCGGCGGACGATCCGGCCATTACGGTACCGGCCCGGCAGACGGCTTACGTGATCTATACCTCCGGCTCTACCGGCCGGCCCAAAGGCGTAATGGTGACCCACCAGAACCTGGCCGATTATTTCCACGGGCTTTTCCCGGCCACGGGCATTGCCGCGTACGGAAGCTTTGCCCTGCTTTCCACGCTGGCCGCCGACCTGGGCTACACCACCTTGTTCGGTTCGCTGTTGTCGGGCGGCACGCTGCACCTGTTCGCCAAGGAAACCCTGGCGGATGCCGACCGGCTGCACGCGTACTTCAAACGGCACGCCATTGATTGTTTTAAAATAGTGCCCTCCCACTGGAAAGCCCTCCACCGGGACGCGCCGCTGCTGCCGGGCAAAGCCATCATTTTCGGCGGGGAAGAACTCACCCCTGACATCCTGGCAACGATCCGGGCCACCAACCCGGAACTGAACGTGATCAACCACTACGGCCCCACCGAAACCACCATCGGCAAACTCCTCCACCGCGTGGAAGCGGGGAAGGCGTACGAAAAGGTTCCCGTCGGGGCGCCCTTCTCCAACGCCCGGGTGTACGTGCTCAACGCCCACCGGAAACTGTGCCCGGTGGGGGTGCCCGGCGAACTCTTCATCGCCGGCCACGGCGTGGCCGCGGGCTACCACAACAAGCCGGGCCTGACGGCCGAAAAGTTCACCCCGGACCCCTATTCGGACGGGGGGCGCATGTACCAGACCGGCGACCTCGTGCGCCGGCTGCCCGACGGCAACATCGTGTTCCTGGGCCGCGTGGACAGCCAGGTGAAGGTCCGGGGCCACCGCGTGGAACTGGGGGAAATTGAGAGTACCCTGCGCAAATACGCCGGCGTAAAGCAGGCGGTGGTGCGGGCCGTAAAGGATGCCGACGGCCAGCTGCACCTGGTCGCGTACGTGGTGCCGGGGGAAGCTTACCAGGACGCCGAAGCCGTGGCCTGGCTGGGCCGGCGGCTGCCCGCCTACATGGTGCCGGCCCGGTTCGTGGCACTGGAGGCCCTGCCGCTGACTCCCAACGGCAAGGTAGACCACCGGGCGCTGCCCGACCCCGGGAACGCCCTGCCCGCGCAGCACGACTACGTGCGGCCGGAGGGTGAAACCGAAACCGGCATTGCGGCCACCTGGGAAAGACTCCTGCACGTACCCCGCGTGGGCGCCCACGACAACTTTTTCCGGCTGGGCGGCCATTCGCTGCTTGCCATGCGCGCCGTGGCGGCCATCCGCAAAGGGCTGGGCAAGGACCTGACGATCCGCGACCTGTTCCTGCACCCCACCGTGCGCGAACTGGCCGCGCTGCTCGCCGGGCAGCGGCCCGAACGGGCCACGCCGGCGCTTGCCGCCGCACCCCGCCCCGCCGCCATCCCGCTGTCTTTCCCGCAGGAACGGCTGTGGTTCATTGACAAGCTCCAGGGAAGCCTCAACTACCACATTCCCATCGTACTGCGGCTGCGCGGCAGCTTCAGCCGGCCGGCGATGGACCGGTGCATGGCCGCCCTCACCGCCCGCCACGAAGCCCTGCGCACCGTGTTCCGCGAAACGGAAAACGGCCCGGTGCAGGTGATCCTGCCCGCCGGCACGCCGGCCGCCGAATACCACGACTGGCAGAACGGGGGCGGGGAAGAAGACCTGCGGGCGTTCATCGCCCAAAAAATAACCGCCCCCTTCAACCTGGAGGCCGACCCGGGGATCCGTTTCAGCGTGGTCCGTTTGTCGGAGGCCGAGCACGTGCTGGTCATCGTGATGCACCACATCGCCTCCGACGGCTGGTCGAGAAGCATCCTGGTGAACGAGCTGGTGAGCCTCTACAAGCAGGCCCAGGCCGGGCAGGAGCCCGTGCTGCCGCCGCTGCCCGTGCAGTACGCCGACTACGCGCTGTGGCAACGCAGTTACCTCTCCGGGTCGGTACTCGAAGGGAAACTGGCCTACTGGGTGAACCGGCTGAAGCACGTGGAGCCGCTCAACCTGCCGCTCGATTTCGCGCGGCCGGCGCTGCAAAGCACGCGGGGCGACGTGATCGAGTACGCGCTCAGCCCGCAGCTCAGCGCGGAGTTGGCCGCCCTGTCGGGCCGGGAGAACAGTACGCTGTTCATGACCCTGCTGGCCGCGTTCAAGGTGTTCCTCTACCGGTATACCGGCCAGCACGACATCTGCGTGGGCACCCCCGTCGCCAACCGGTTGCCGGCCGAAACCGAACCGCTGATCGGGTGCTTCATCAACACCCTGGCGCTGCGCACGGACCTGGCCGGCAACCCGGCCTTTACCGAACTGCTGGCCCGGGTCCGGGAAACCACGCTGTCGGCGTACCAGCACCAGGACGTGCCCTACGAGAACATCGTGGTGAAGGTGGTGGAAGGCCGCGATACCAGCCGCAACCCGCTGTTCGACGTGATGTTTTCGCTCAACAACAACCCGGCGAGCGAAGCGGTGCACATCCCCGGGCTGGAGCTGGCGCCCGAACCGGCCGGGCACACCACGAGCCAGTTTGACCTGAGCATTGATTGCCGCGAAACCCCCGAAGGGCTGCGCCTGGGCGTGGAGTACTGCTGCGACCTGTTCACCCGCGAAACGGTAGCGCGGATGATCCGGCACTTCGAGGTGCTTCTCTCGTCGGTGGCCGCCGACGCCTCCGGGCGGATTGACAGCCTCTCCATGCTCCCGGAAGCGGAGAAAATGCGCATCCTCGGGAACACGGCCGGGCCGGAGGGTTTCAACCGGGGCGCGGTCGCCTACGACAATACCCGCCCGCTCAACGTGCGGTTCGAGGAGGTGGTGGCCAAATACCCCGAAGCCGTTGCCGTGGTGGGCAACGACGGGGAGGAGTGGACCTACCGCAGGCTCAACGAACAGGCCAACCGGGTCGCCCATGCCCTGCTGGCATTGGGCGTGCAGCCCGGCGAATGCGTGGCCGTTTACCTCGACCGGAGTCCCGGGCTGGTGGCCTGCCTGGTGGGCATTCTCAAAAGCGGGGCCGTGTACGTGCCGCTCGACACGCAGAACCCACCCGCCCGGATCGGGAAAATGCTCACGCAGAACCCGCCCGCCGCGCTGGTCACCGACGCGGCGCTGCTCGACAACCTGGAGGGCGGGCTCGTGGCGCGGCTGCTGCTGGTGGATGCGGCTCCGGAAGAAACCCTGCAAAAACACGCCGCCCACTCGGCCGTCCGGGACGGGAATGCCCTGCGGGAAAGCAGCCCGGCCAACCCCCCGAACCGGAATCAGCTCCGCAGCTGGGCGTACGTGCTCTACACGTCGGGTTCCACGGGCGAGCCCAAGGGCGCCATCACCCGCCACGACGGGGCCATCAACCACATCCTGGCCGAATACGAAGACATGGCGCTGCCCGACGACTTCCGCTTCCTGCAAAGCGCCGGCATTGGTTCCGACATTTCGGTGTGGCAGATGCTGGGCCCCCTGCTCAAAGGCGGGGCCGTGGTGATCGCCGACAAGGAAACGCTGCTTGACTACGAACAAGTGGTGCAGTTGCTCAACCGTACCCGCGTCACGTTGGTGGAATTTGTGCCTACGTACGTGTGGGGACTGGTAGAGTACGTCAAAACCCTGCCCGCTCCCCCCGCGCTGCCGCACCTGGCGTGGATCATGCTGGTCGGCGAAAGCATCCCGGTGCAACTGGTGAATCAATTGCTGGCCATGTATCCCGACGTACAGTTGCTGAACGGCTACGGCCCCTGCGAAGCTTCGGACGACATTGCCCAGTACAAGATCAGGCAACCCCTGGAGAACGCCCTGCGGGTGCCCATCGGCCGCCCGGTGGCCAACATGAACATATTCATCACCGACAAGACCGGCGCTTTGTGCCCGGTAGGGGTGCCGGGGGAAATATGGGTGTCGGGAATCGGGGTAGGCGCCGGCTACTGGAACAGGCCCGAAAAGACAGCCGCCAGCTTTATCCCCAACCCCTTCGAGGGGACGCTGGGGGATACCATCTACAAAACCGGCGACCTGGGAAGGTGGCTGGCCGACGGAAACCTGGAGTTCTGGAGCAGGATTGACAACCAGGTGAAGGTCCGGGGGCACCGCGTGGAACTGGACGAAATTGCAGCCCTGATCCGGACCGAGCCGCACGTGCAGGATTGCCACCTGGTCATTCACAAAAACGAAGGCAAGGAATACCTGATCGCCTTTGTGCGGGCCGGGGCCGGGGAACACGACGACGACAGGCTCAGGGAACGGATTTACAGCCGCTGCCGGGGTGAATTGCCGCCGTTCATGCAGCCGACTCACTATTGCATCATGGCGGATTTCCCCGTGAACATGAGTGACAAAGTAGATGAGAAAGAACTGCTCAAGCGGTTTGTCGCCCAGGGCCAGCCGGATTCGGGGCAAAGCGGGCACCACGTGCCGCCGCGCAACGAAACCGAACAAAAGCTGATTGACATCTGGAAAACCGTGCTGGGCATCGAGACCCTGGGCGTGCAGGATGATTTTTTCAGCTGCGGCGGCCATTCGCTGCTGGTTACAAAAATAATCCTGATCATCCGTAAGGAGTTTTCCCTCAACCTGCCCGTCATCACCTTGTTCAAGTACAGCACCGTCGAAGAGCTGGCCGCTTACATTCAACTGGTGAAGCCCGAAGACAAAGACGAAACCATAGAATTCGAAATCGTAGACTTTTAATTTTCGGTTACATGATGAACATAGATGTTGTTGACCGCATTTCCCGGCCGGCGTTCTACGCCGAGCACGTCAAAAAAGGAAAGCCCGTGCGCATCAAGGGAATGATGAAAGAACGGCAGGCGCTGAACTGGCCGGATGACGGGAAACCGGCGGGAGAAAAGCAGCGATTTGAATAAAATATTAAATCAGTAAAGTATGAAAGTTGAGAGAGTAGAGAATTTGTCGGAAGAGCGGTTCGTAGCGGAATTTCTCATACCCGGCAAGCCGGTGATCATCACCGATGCGATGAAAAAGTGGCAGCTGGAGAAATTTACGCCCGAATTTCTGAAGAAAGAATTCGGCCACTACGAGGTGCAGGTGTACGACGATCTGTTTGACCTGCAAACCATTGACCCGCTGGCCGACTACCTGGAAAGTAATTTCGGCAAGGGCGCAGAGGCCGGCCGCAGCCTGCACTACATCCGGTGGTACACTAAGCTGAAGGAGATAGATTTTTTCTGGTCCGACGAACTGTTTGCCGAGCTTGCCGGCGCGTGGCAGCACCCGGGCTTTTTACCCAACAGTTCGCTGGCGGTGCCTTTCGTGCCCGAAGGCGGGCAGGCCAACATCAACGAAACCCATTTCCCCTACAAGGGCCTGTTCATCTCGGGCAAAGGGGCGCGGACGAGGCTGCACCGGGACCCCTTCAACAGCAACGCGGTGTTGTGCCAGTTCTACGGCCGCAAGAAAGTGTTGCTCTACGCCCCTTCGGAGGCCGGGCACCTGATGCGGGACGGAAAGTTTGTGGACGTTGAATCGCCCGACCCCGACGCGTTCCCCACCTTCAGCCGGGGCACGCTTGCCTACGACGACGTGCTGCACCCGGGTGAAATGATCTTCTTCCCGGGGGGATGGTTCCACGACGTAAAGTGCCTCGACGACAGCATTTCCATTACCTGGAATTTCGTGCACGCTTCGGGCCTGGACCGGTTTTGCGAGTACATCAACCAGCACCCCGACGACGACCAGCTCGAAATCGTCCGCTTTTTCCTCAGGGACTGGGTGGGCGAAGACGCGGAAGCCCGGGACATCGCCGGTTTCCTCAAAAGTAAATTTTCTTAATGCCGCATTGCCCCGCGGCGCGCCGTTGCCCGCCGCGGAGATAAATTCCTTACCTTATGAAGACTACCGATGGAGTGATCGAGTTGCTCAACCAGGCCAAAGAAGCCGGTGTGCATCCTTTCCTGGACAACGGCAAGCTGCGCCTGAAAGTGAACAAGGACCAGGCGCCGCACCAGGACCTGCTCACCCTGCTCAGGCAATACCGGGAGGAAATCACCGGCTTTCTCCTCGACGAAGCGGATCATCTGACCGAAATCCGGGAGCAGGCGCCGCGGATCGCCGCCCGCTCCCGCGCGGGAGCCGGCGACCTGCCCCTGTCGTTCGCCCAGGAGCGGCTGTGGTTCATTGACCGGCTGGAAGGAAGCCAGGCCTACCACATGCCCGTCGTGCTGCGCATTGCCGGCAATCTCGACCCCCGTATCCTCGAAAAAGCCTTCCGCGAGATCATCAACCGGCACGAGGTGCTGCGGACCACGCTGGTGGAAAAGGACGGTACGCCCTTTCAGCGCGTACAACCGGCCGGCGGCTGGACGCTTGGCTGCCCGGCGCAGCCCATCTCCGGGGAAGAACAGGAGCGCATCATCCGGGAAAGGATCGCCCGGCCGTTTGACCTGGCGAAGGATCACATGCTGCGGGCGGACCTGTTCAAAACCACCGGCGGCGGACACCTGCTGGTGATGGTGATGCACCACGTGGCCTCCGATGACTGGTCCATGCCCATCATCGTCCGCGAGCTGGTCACGTTGTACCAATCCTTCCGGGCGAACCGCCCTTCCCCGTTGCCTCCCTTGCCGGTGCAGTACGCCGACTACGCCGTGTGGCAGCGGCAATACCTGAGCGGATCACTGCTGGAGAAGAAGCTCGGCTACTGGGAACGGAAACTACGGGGCATGGAGCCGCTTCGCCTGCCCGCGGACGGCGCGCCCGGTGCCGTGGCACCGGCCGGCGGCAATACCCGCTGCACCGACCTGGGTCCGGAACTGAGCCGGCGCCTGAAAGAGTTGTCCAACCGCGCGGGGGTTACACCCTTCATGACGCTGCTGGCGGCGTTCAAGGTATTGCTCTACCGGTACACCGACCAGGAAGACATCTGCGTGGGCACGCCCATTGCCAACCGGGCGCAGCCGGAAATCACGCCCCTGGTGGGGTTCTTCGTGAACATGCTGCCCGTGCGCAGCACGGTGGCCGGTAAGCAGCCGTTCACCGCGCTGCTGGCGGAGGTGAAGCGGACGGTGCTGGAAGCCTACGATCACCAGGACGTGCCCTTCGAGAAGATCGTGGAACGCGCGTCGCCGGAAAGGAGCCTGGGCGGCACGCCGCTGTTCGGGGTGGTGTTTGCGTGGCTGACCAGCGACCCGCCCGGGGCCGAGCCGCCGGGCGAGGACGAGGTGACGTTGTCGGCCGTGCCGTTCGAAAACGGCAACCCGAAGTTCGACTTGACCCTGACCGTGGAAGACCGGCCCGAAGGGTTGCAGCTCAACCTGGAGTGCCGCAACGGCTTTTTGGGCGGAGGAGTCATTGACCGCACGCTGGAACACTACCGGCGGCTGCTGGCGGCGGTGGTGGCGGAGCCCGACCGACCGGTGGAAACGCTCAACCTGCTGAGCCCGGCGGAAGAAAACCGGCTGCTGGCCGAATTCAACGACACGGCGGCGCCCTACCCGGCCGACACGACGGTGGTGGCGCTTTTTGAACGGCAGGCCCGGCAGTGGCCCGGCAACGTTGCCGTGCGCGACGGCGCGCAGTCGCTCACCTACGGCGAACTGGATGAAAAAGCCACGCGGCTGGCCCGCCACCTGCGCGACGCCTGCGCCGTGCAGCCCGGTGCGCTCATCGGCATCATGACGCACCGGTCTTCCTGGATGGTCGTTGCCATCCTGGGCGTGCTCAAGGCCGGCGCGGCGTACGTACCCATCGGCATGGATTACCCGCCCGAGCGGAAATCGTTCATCCTCGAAGACGCCGGGCTCCGGCTGGTACTCGTTGAATCGGAGGAGGCGAGCCTCCCGGACCACCCCGGCACGGCCGTTTTCCGGGTGGATACGGAACTGGAGCGCCTGGGCCCCGCCGCGTCGGAATCACCCCTGGCGGCGGCTTCGGCCGGCGACCTGGCGTACGTCATTTACACGTCGGGTTCTACCGGCCGGCCCAAAGGGGTGATGGTCGAACACCGGAGCCTGGTGAACCTGTGCTGCTTTCATACGTCGTACTACCAGGTGACCCGGCACAGCCGGGGCGCGATGTTCGCCGAGCCGGCGTTTGACGCCTCCGTCTGGGAAACGCATCCTTACCTGGTCAACGGGGCGACGTTGTGCCCGGTCCGCGACAACGATACCCGGCACGACACCGCCCGGTTGCAAGCGTTCATCCTCGACCAGGAGATCACCCACATCTTCCTGCCCACGCAGGTGTGCCTTGATTTCATCAGCAACAAACGCGCTGCCGGCAAAGCCACCATCCTCACGGGCGGCGAGGCGTTGGTGCTTCCCGAAAAGGCGAACCTTACCCTTTTCAACAATTACGGTCCCACCGAGACCACCGTTATCACCACGGTCTACCGGGTGGAACCGGGCGAGACCGGCAGCGTGCCCATCGGCAAACCCATCACCAACACCCGCGCCTACATCCTGGGCAAAGCCGGCGGGCTCATGCCGCAGGGCCTCGTCGGGGAATTGTGCATTGCCGGGGACGGCGTGGCGAGGGGGTACCTGAACGGGGGTGGCGTGACGGAAGAAAAATTCGTGCAGGACCCGTTCATGCCCGGCGTCATGTACCGGACCGGCGACCTGGCCCGCTGGCGGCCCGACGGCAACCTCGAATACCGGGGCCGGCTGGACGACCAGGTCAAGATCCGGGGCTTCCGGATCGAGCCGGGTGAAATAGAAACCGTGCTCAGCCGGTCGGCCGGCGTCAGCCGGTGCGTCGTGACGGCGCCCGTCGCCGCGAGCGGGAGCCGGCAACTGGTTGCCTACGTCGTGCCGGCGGGCGATTTTGACGAAGCCGGCATCCGGCAGTACCTGGGGTCGGTGTTGCCGCCCTACATGATTCCCGGCGTGTTCATCCCGCTCGACGGGCTGCCCCACACGGACAGCGGCAAAGTAGACAAAAAGCGGCTGCCCGCCCCCGGGGCGGCCACCCTGCCGGAGAAGCAGTACGCGCCGGCCCGCAACCAGACCGAGCAGGGGCTGGTGGAAATATGGCAGGAAGTATTGAATGCCGGGCGGGTGGGCGTGTTTGACAATTTCTTCGAAGTGGGCGGGCATTCGCTGCTGGCCGCCAAAGTGATGGCCCGCATCGGGAAGGTTTTCTCGGTACGGCTGCCCATCTCGGCGCTGCTCACCCATCCGACCATCAGCGCCCTGGCCGGCCGGATTGCCGCCGGCGACGGGCAGGGGGCCCCGCCGGTGGTAGCCATGAATGCCGAAGGCACCAAACCGCCGGTGTTCTGCGCGCCGCCCGGCGGCGGAAACGTGATCCCGTATTACGAACTGGCCCGCGCCCTGGGTGCCGACCAGCCCCTGTACGCCTTCCAGGCCCCGGGCGCCGATGCGCAGTCGGCCCCGCTGCGGTCGGTACCGGAAATGGCAAAAGTGTACATCGCCGAAATGCAGAAGATCAGCCCGGAAGGGCCCTACACGCTGGCGGGCTACTCTTTCGGCGGCGGGGTGATCTACGAAATGGCCCTCCAGCTGACCCGGAGCGGGTTCGGCGTCAAGCAACTGATCGTCTTCGACGCGCTGGCGCCCGACGCTACCGAGCAGCCCTACGACGAGACCCTGCCGGCCACCTATACCGACTGGCTGCTCTACTTCAAGGATGTCTACAACCTGGCCGCCCGGACGCCCGGCGAGCAGGTGGCACTGGACCGGCACGAGCTGGCCGGCAAGCCCGAAGCCGAACAACTGGCCCTGTTCCACGGCCGGCTCGCCCCCCGGGAGGCGGGCCTTACCCCCGGGCAGTTGAAAGCCTACATGGACGTGTACATGACCAATGCGTCCATTTCCTACGTGCCCGACACCCGCGAGCCGCTCGACGTGCCGGTCGTGCTGTTCAGGGGCGAACAGACCCTGACGGCCTTCACCGACGAGCAGGTGGCCCGCCGGAACGAAATGGCGGCCGGCAAAGCGGAGCGCGAAGATCTGGGCTGGCGCGACTTTACCACGGGAAGGGTGGACGTCTACCCCATTCCCTGCAACCACATCAACATGATGGAAGGCGGCACCATTGCCCTGATGATTGAATTCCTGAACAAACACCTTAACTAACTAAAAAGTGAATTTTATGCTTAATGTAGCACAACCCCAGCCAAAAGTAAACAAGCACGAACGTTCGGCCGATGCGATGGAATCCGAAGTACGGTACTACAGCCGGCTGTTCCCGAAAATATTCGTGAAAGCTTCCGGCTCCTACCTCTACACCGAGGACGGCGAAAAGTACCTGGATTTCTTCAGCGGGTCGGGCTCGCTCAACTACGGCCACAGCAACCCGGTGATGAAGCAGGCCATCATTGACTACCTGCAACAGGACGGAATCATCAATTCCCTCGACCAGATGACCGGGGCCAAGCTGCACTTCATGCGGCAGTTCAACGAAGTGATCCTGCGTCCGCGCGGCTACAACTATAAAATGCAGTTCTGTGGTCCTACGGGCACCAACAGCGTGGAAGCGGCCATCAAGCTGGCGCGGAAATTCACGGGCCGCGAAAAGATCGCCTATTTCGAGCATTCCTTCCACGGGATGAGCTACGGTTCCATGTCCGTTTCGGGCATGAAGAACAAGGCCCTCAAGCACGACTACACCCAGAATACGCTCCAGTTCCCGTTTGCCGAACACGAAGACAGCCTTGACCTGCTCGCCAGCCGGCTGGCAACGAGCAATGCCGCGGACCGGCCGGCGGCGATCATCCTGGAAACCGTGCAGGCGGAAGGCGGCATCCGGGTGGCCCCCAGGGAATGGGTGGAAGCCGTTGGCGCCCTTGCCAAAGAGTTCGGCGTACTGCTCATCCTCGACGACATCCAGGCCGGGTGCGGCCGAACCGGTACGTTCTTCAGCTTCGAGCAGATGGACGTGCAGCCCGACATCGTTTGCCTGTCGAAATCCCTGTCGGGGTACGGGCTCCCGCTGTCGGTCAACCTGATTAATCCGGCCATTGACTGCTGGCGGCCCGGTGAGCACAACGGTACTTTCCGCGGCAACAACCTGGCTTTCGTGGCGGCAACGCGGGCCCTCGAATACTGGAAGAACCCTGATTTCAGCCGGGAGATCTTCCGGAAGGGAAAACTGGTGCAAGATTATTTTTCTACCGCCGAGTGGCAGGGAAGGGTAAAACTCAAAGGAAGAGGACTCATGTTCGGATTAGAAACCGAGAACGAAGAGAAAAATTCGTCGTTGCAAAAAGTGCTCTTCAGGAACGGAATCCTCATGGATACGTGCGGTTTTCAAAACAATGTAGTGAAAATCATGCCGGCGATCACGAGCCAGGAATCGGACATTGTAAAGGGACTTGGCATTATCCGCACATCTTTGACGGAAGCGGGTATTTAAAATTGACATTCGCCGGGGCGGCGGTAACCGATTAATTCTCTATCTTTGCGCGCTTATCGGTGTAACCCCGGTTTGGCGATTGTATAACATGATTGCCGAGGTAAAGCCGTGCCCGGTAGAAATCGCCGGAACGCAGGCAATTCCCGAAAACAAAAAAGCCGGGTGGGAGGAAGAGTAGGAAGAAAGAAAATACAAGTTTTATTTGATTGCATTGCTTTTGAGAACAACAGTTTTTTTTCGGGAGTATCCATTAAAAAAAGACGCTCCGGTTTCCTTCTCTTCTACTCCTGCCGGCCTGCATCGTGAACGGCCGTGCGCTGCCACCCGGGCAAAGATTCCGACGGCGCGCAGCGCGGCCTCAACCTAACCCAACGCTTTTTTGGTACCCGCACCGGAATGTGTCCGGGGGCTTGCCGCACCGGTACCACCAACCACCCGTAACAACTTCGATTATGCACAAGTTTTTTTTGATCTGTACGCTGGCGGCACTGGGCAGCATCGCCTGCCCCGGGCAGGAGAAATTCAAACTCTCGGGCAAAGTGACCTCAACCACCGGGCCGGCCGTGGAGGCAGGCGACGTCATGCTGCTGCGGCCCGGGGATTCGACGGTGGTAAAGGTCACCATCATCCGGGCGGGACAGTTTGACTTCAACCAGGTCGAAAAAGGCGCGTACGTACTCAAGGCTGCCTGCCTGGGGTACCTGGACGCGTTTGCCAGCGTGCAACTCGACAAGGACACGGAGGTGGCACTGACGATGGAAGAATCGGCCGTAGCCCTCCAGGGCGTGAGCGTGGTGGGCGAAAAGAACGTGTTCAGCAGCAAGGAGGGCAACCTGACCATGAACGTCGAGAACACGATCTTTGCGGAAACGTCCAACACGGTAGACCTGATGACCAAGCTGCCCGGCATTCAGCTCACCCCGGACAAACAACTGGTGTACGCGATCGGCAGGGCCGAAGTGGTGATCTTCCTCGACAACCAGCGGGTCACCATGAACGACCTGACGTCGCTGTCTCCCCGCGACATCCGCGACATCGAGATCGTCAACAACCCATCCTCCAAGTACGACGCCGACGGGCGGGTGGTAATCCTGGTCCGGCGGAAAGTAAACCAGAACCAGGGCTTCAAGACGGACATTTCGGAAACGGCTTCCATCAAGCGGCGCTACAACAACTACCTGCAGGTCAATACCAGCGTGCGGCGCAACCGGCTGGAACTGAAAGGGAACGTGCAGTACAACCACCTCAAGATCTGGGAACGCAACAGCCACGATTTCCGGATCGACCGCTACGACCTGCGCTCCAATTACGCGGCAACGTCGGTGGAGAACAGTCCCCAGTTCGTGCTCGGGGGCGGCGTGTTTTACCAGTTGAATGACGACGATTACATTTCGGTGAACGCCAACGCGCGAATCCGCGACGTGACTTACCCCAACAACGCCAATTCGGTGTTCAGCAACGGGGAGCGGCAGGACAACATCATCACCAACACCTTCAACGACAACCGGCGGGTGTACTACAGCGGCAACGGCAACTACAGCAAAAAACTCAAGAAACTAAAGGGGCAGTTGTTCTTCGGGGCCCAGTACTCCGGATACGCCGAAGACCTGGCAACGTCCATCTTCAACGGTTTCAACGGTACGCCGGAGGTGGAATCCGCCTACAACAACCAGCTTTTCCGGATCAATGCGCTTTCGGGAAAGATTGATTTCGAGAAGGCGCTGTGGAAGGACGCCAAATGGGAAATGGGCGTCAACGTGTCGAAGGCCGATGCGAAAGCCATTGCCGATATCCGCAATTACCAGCCCCCGGCCAGCATTTTTTCCACCTACGATTACGACGAACTCATCAAGGCGGGGTACACCCAACTGTCGGGTAAACTGAGCAAGATCAGCTACACGGCGGGGGTACGGGCCGAAGACGCCCGGATCATCGGCGGGTTCCGCGACTCGACCGACCGGCTGCTCGACCGCAGGCAACTCATGCTGTTTCCGAAGGCCAACGTCGACATTTCGCTCGACACCACCAAAGGCATTACGTTCAATTACGCCAAGAGCATCCGGCGGCCCAATTTTTCGAGCCTCAACCAGATCGTGGTCTACCTGAACCCTTTCACCGAGTTTGCCCGCAACATTACCCTCAGGCCCACCATCACGCACGACCTGTCGGCAGGCTTCCGGTACAAGGACAAGCTGTTGCGCGTGTTCTACTACTGGCAGCAGGACCCCGTTTACTTCGGGACCGAGTTTGACGAGGCCCGGCAGGTGGTGACGCTCAAGGACCGCAACTACGCCCGGGAGGCCGGCGTGAACGTGAGCCTGACCTACCCGATCAAATACAAGCAGTGGAGTTCTACCAACGTGATGGTTGCCAACTTCAGCCGCATCACCGACCCGGAGGCGACCCTCAACGAGCCCCGGCCCAACGTGTACCTCTACTCAAGCAACCAGTTCGCCCTGCCCCGCAATTATTCCCTGCTGGTCACGGCGTGGTTCGTCACCAAAAGATACACCGGCCTCTACGAACGGAACGGGCTGTCGTCGGTGGACCTGGGCGTTTCGAAAACGTTCTTCGAGCGGCTCTCCTGCACGCTGAGTTTCGACAACATTTTCCGGGGACAAAACTTTGTCCAAACCTTTGACATTGACGACGTGTATTCCCGCGGCACCTATTTCGAGGACGTCCGGGCGCTTTCGCTCACGTTCAAGTACTCGCTGGGTGCGGTGAAGTCCGCCTTTAAGAACGTGGACACCGACATGAACATTGACCGCATCAAGTAGCCGGCCCGGTTGCCCGATGCCCTAAACACCACTTACATGATGGAGATAAAAGATGATGACCTGGTTTTTGTAAGGCCCAACCTGGTGATTGAGCCCCTGGTGGACAACTGGTACGCCTGGACCCACCTGATTTCTCCGGCCACCGCGGCGTTGAACATCAAAGACCGGCACCTGAAGATCATGGAGTCTTACATCAAGAACCCCCAGATCCACGCGGCGGCCGTGCGCAACCCCAAAATGCTCGGCGGGCCTTTCATTGATTACGAGGGCAAAAGGGTAGGGGAAATCAGGGAGATGCGGGAGCATACGCTCGAGGCGTGCGCCGACCTGCTGGCGTTTTGCGAAGACATTGCGCAACTCAACCAGTTGTTGCAGCAGGAAGCCAAGGGCTACGCCCTGTACACGCTCTACGACCGGGTGCCGGCCGCCCTGCGGGGCTACATCGAACTGTTCTACGACCTCAACAACAACCCGTCTTACCGCTTTTTCGAGTCGCTGCTCTACAAAAGCAAATACTACAAGGAGGAACTGCAAAGCTTCAACCTGTTTCTCACCAACAGCGACGACGCCCGCTCTTTCGTGCTGAGTACGCCCAAGCTGGCCGGCGAAAACGTGCTCCGGTTCAACGTGCCCTTCCGCGACAAGCGCATCGACGAACTGTTTGCGATGGTGGACGCCCCGGCCCGGTATGGCCACATCCGGGAGTCGCTAGGCATCGGCCCGGACGATGAACCCCTGTTCAAATCCTTCTTTACCACCGAGGCGCCCGTTCCCTACCAGCGGTACGCCGGCGAGGGCGTGCTGACCCGGTATTTCGGCCACGCCTGCATCCTGGTGGAAACCAAAGACGCCACCATCCTGGTGGACCCGGTGATCAGTTACGGGTACGAGTCAGACATATCCCGCTTCACGTTTGCCGACCTGCCCGACACGATTGATTACGTGCTTTTTACGCACAACCACCAGGACCACATCCTGTTTGAAACGTTGCTCCGCATCCGGTCAAAGATCAGGAACGTGGTGGTACCCAGGAGCAACGGGGGAAGCCTGCAGGACCCGAGCCTGAAATTATTGTTCGAAAAGATCGGGTTTGAAAAGGTCATTGAACTGGGCGACCTGGAAGAATTGCACCTGCCCCACTGCAAAATAACCGGGCTGCCCTTCATCGGGGAGCACGCCGACCTCGACATCAGGAGCAAACTCTGTCACCTGGTGGAGCTTAAGAACGGAATGAAAATATTGTTTGCGGCCGATTCGTGCAACGTGGAGCCCCGCATTTACGAAAGGGTGGTGGAAGCAGTAGGGGGGGCCGACATTCTTTTCCTGGGAATGGAATGCGAAGGGGCGCCGCTCTCGTGGTTGTACGGCCCGCTGTTGCCCCGGCAACTGGAGCGCGACAAAGACCAGAGCCGGCGGCTGGCCGGTTGTAACTACGAGCAGTCACGGGCCATGATCGAGCTTTTTCAGCCCCGCGACGTGTTTGTGTACGCGATGGGGGCCGAGCCCTGGCTCAAGTTCATCAGCTCCATCAAATACACCGAGGAGTCCAAGCCCATCGTTGAGTCGAACCGGGTGCTCGAGTACTGTTCCTCCGAGGGGATCGTGGCCGAACGGTTGTTCGGCGAGCGGATCATCGAGTACTGACGGAAAAAGCCCCGGCGACCTGCCCCGGGTGCATCCACAAACCTAACCACCTATCCCATGAAAATTTTAATGACGGCGCTGCTGGCGTTCTGCCTGCTCTTTCCCCGGGCGGGCGCAGCACAAACCAGCGAAAAGGTCATTTTTGATGCAAAAGACAGTACGGATGGGTACTACCTGGCCGTGCCGCCGGCTTCAAAAGCCATCAAGGGGGTGGTGGTGTTGTTCTGTAGTTTCACCACCCCCGAGAGCCTGCTGCCCGAGACCCGGATCCCGCAGGTGGCCTATACCAACGGCATCCTGACCGTGCTGGCTTCGGTGAAAGATAAACTGTACGCCGACACGGCGGCCACCGCCCGGATGAACCGGATCATCCGGCACGTGGCCGGCAAATACCCCGTGGATACGTCCCGGTTCGCCTTCGGCGGGTACGACTACGCGGGTAACGTGCTGCTGCGGTACGCCGAGCTTACTTTCCAGTACCCTGCCCGGTTCCCGGTCCGGCCCAAGGCGGTATTTGCCGTCGACAGTCCGGTTGACCTGGCGGGGCTGTGGCACTGGTCGGAAAGGCAGATCAAGAAAAACTACTACCCCAGCACGGTAGCCGACGCGAAGTTCATTGTGGGCAAACTCGGGCAGGAAATCGGGAGCGCCCCGCAAAACCCGGCGCGTTATAAAGAACTATCGCCTTTTTACAAGGCCGATGAAGCGCCCGGCAACGAACGGTACCTGAAAAACACGCCCGTCCGCCTGTATTACGACGCCGACATTGCGTGGCACCTGAAGAACCGGGGCAACGGCTATTACGACACCGCCCTGCCCGATGCCACCGAGATGATCAGCCGCCTGCTGGTGAGCGGCAACAAAGACGCTGAATTTGTCGCCTCCGCGCAGCCCGGCATGCGCAACAACGGCACGCGCCACCCAAACACCTTGTCCATTGTGGATGAGGTTGAATTCATTGACTGGATCAAAGGGAAGCTCGACATTTTTGACCCGGTCAGTTGGGAACCGCCGTATCACTTACCGGCACCGGAAGGCTGGGCTACGGAGTTGTTTGCGCTTCCCCCGGAATTTGCCCCCGGCATCGCCCTCCGCGGGAGCGAAGACATCCGCTTTATGCCCGGCTGGGACAAGGCCGGGAAAGAAGACTACTGGAGTTACAGCTACCTGTGGTGGGTGGAGGGAGACCCTGCCCTCACGGCCAAGCGCCTCGAACAATACCTCACCGAGTATTACGAAGGCCTGGTGGGCCGGAACATCGGACCCCGAAAAATCCCCCGCGAACGGATCGTGCCCACCCGCGTTGCCATGAAACAGGCAAAAGCCGAACCGGGCGACAAGGATGCCTACCGCGGCACCATCCACATGCTGGACTACCAGGCGGAAAATCCCCGGCCCATCGTACTCAATTGCAGCGTGTACGTGCAGGAATGCGCCGGGGCGGGCCGTACGGCCGTTTTCTTCGAAGTCTCCCCCCAGCCAGCCTCCCATGCCGTATGGCAAAAAATGACTGAGGTCCGCAGGCAGTTCAGTTGCAAAAAGTTGCCCGGCGCCGGCTCCTGACAGGTCGTACACCGGACGGGATGCAACCGTTCCGGCAAAGCCATTCCAGCGCAATGCGCTTTGCCGGCCGCCCCGCGTGCGGACGGGCAGCCCCTGCCCACGACCAGCAGAACAGTACCCATCCCAAACCACTACGCCCATGAATCAGAAGCTGAATGAAAAAATGGAGCAGCTCAAGAAGTTGTACCAGTACGTCCGGTACGTTCGCCCGTTTGCGGCAAACAACGCGCGCCACGGCATGCCGCCGGACCGGGTAAACATCGCCATTTTTTCGGAGCCCCGGGGAGGGTCAACCTGGCTGGCAGAAATATTGTGCCGGTTGCCGGGCAGTTTCCTGATCTCCGAACCCATGTTTCCCGCTTTTGATTACGACGAGATCCGCGGCGTTAAATTCTGCGGCAACCAGTACATTCCCGAGGAGGCCGAATGGCCCGAGGCCCAGGCGTACTTTCGCAAACTCTTCAACCTGGAAGTCAGGTCTCTGGCCGCCCTGCGCCTGTATTACTACAACGACGACCTGAGCAACATTGCAAAAGCAAAGTACTTCATCCACAAGGACGTGAACAGCAACATGCTGCTGAGTTGGGTGACCCGCAGATTTTCCGTCAACCCGATCTACCTGATCCGCCATCCGTGCGCCGTGATCGCTTCCCAGTTGAAATACAAGCACTGGGATTACATCCTCAAGGACATAAGAGCGTATTTTCCCGATCCCAGCGACCGGCACCAGGAGCTTTACGAACACTACCGCGACATCATCGGGAAGATCAGCCTGCCGGAAGAGCGCATGGCCGCCGAGTGGGCCCTGCACAACGTGGTTCCGGTCACTCACCCCGAGAATGACCGGCGCTGGATTACGGTTGCTTACGAAAAACTTTTCATGGCGCCTGAATCCGAACTGGAAAGGATATTCAAACGCCTGGGCATCGCCCAGCCGGCCGGCATTCTGGATTACGTGAGAAAGCCCAGTATCACAACCGTTGCAGGGTCGAATTCTTTCATTCAGTCCGGCAAGCAGCTCTTGTCGTGGCAAAAATCCCTTACCCAAAGCCAGATCCGCAATATTCTCAACATTACCAGAGGGTTCGGGCTCGATTTTTACGACGAGTCACCCGAGCCGGATTACGCCCGCATCTACGGCAGGGCCGTCAACACATTCAACTAACGGTGCGCGGCGTCCTCACGAACCAGCTACCGGGGGAGGGGGCACGGGCGGGTTGTTGTGATTCCGGTTGCCGTAAAATCCTTTTAATGCATTGTTTCATGACGCTTACGACGATTCAATTGAAGACGGTGCTGCTGACGACAGCGGTGCTTTTCTCGGTATGCTCATTCGGGCAGCAAAAGACAGTACCATCCTTCCGGTGGGCAACGTGCCCCGATTGTCCGTTGCCGGAAGTTGCGCCGGCCCGGCTGAAAGAAGTCGCCCTTGTTTTCGGATACCTGACCGTACCCGAGAACCGGGCGCGGGACAATGGGCGAAAGCTGCGTTTGGCGGTTGCGGTGTTGAAATCGCGCAAACCCAATCCATCCCTGCCGCCGCTGGTCATTTTGCACGGTGGACCCGGAGGACACGTAGTAGGACGGATTTCGTGGCAGTACGAGGAATTGCGGCAGGAAAGAGACCTGGTATTCATTGACCAGCGGGGATCGGGCTACTCTGAACCTGATTTTTCACCCGAAATGAACCAGGAAATCATGAACGTACTGTCGGCGAACTACTCTCCCGCGCAGGAAATGCAAGCCAGAACCGCCATTGCCGCTCAGGCAAAAGCTGCTGTTGTCAAAAAGGGCATTGACTTGTCGGCGTACAACAGTCATGCAATTGCCGCAGATGTAAACGACCTTTGCCGCCTGCTGGGCTTCAAGACGTGGGATTTGTGGGGTACATCGTACGGGTCCAGAATCGCCTTAACCATGATGCGGGACTTTCCCGAAGGCATCCGGAGTGTAGTACTCGAATCTCCCATTCCGCCCAATGCCCGGTATTTTGAGAACATGACGGTACACTTTGCGCAGGCCCTCAATAAACTCTTCGACAAGTGTGCGGCGGACCCGGCCTGCCAACAGGCTTACCCCGACCTGCGCAAGCAATTTTACGAAGCCATTTCGTCACTGGATAAAAATCCCCTGGTCCTGGAAATGAATGACCGCAGTAAGTTTCCGGACGGAAAATTTGTGATCAACGCCCAGGACATGCTGCTGGGGTTCCAGCAGGCCCTGTACGGCAAAGAAGTTTATCCCATTCTGCCGCTGCTGATCGGGCAGGTAAAAAAACGCAACAAGGTGGTCATGCAATCTTTTGCGCAAAGCATGTCCGACGGGATGTTCCGCATTGACTACGGTTTATATTATTCGGTGATCTGTTCGGAGTGCATTCCCTTCAACAACGTCAAAAAGTTCGAGGAGACTTCCGCCAACTTCTGGGATGGAATCAGTTTTTACAAGGACGAATTCAGCATTTGCAAAACCTGGTACCCGGCCGCACCCGACAGCCTGGAAGGCGTTGCCGTCTCATCAAACATTCCCACGCTGATTCTGTCCGGCGAAATGGACCCGATGGCTTCTCCCGCAATGGCCGCACTGACCGGGCAAACGTTACCGAATGCGTATGTGTATACCTTTCAGAACGTCGGGCATTTTGTAACGGGGGAGCGCCATGCAGTTGATCTGTTGGGGAAGTTTCTCGCTGACCCAGGCAGGAATCCGGATGATAAACGGTACGTGAGTTCGGTCAAAATTCCATTTGTTACCGACGTGCACGTTCACAACGGCATCGTGCGGATGGCCCCCAAATTACAATTGAACGCAAACGATCTGGCTTACAAAGTCTGGATCGTTATCCTCGTGGTCCTGCTGGTGACCGCCCTCGTGTATTTGCTCCGACGGCTGATCCGCGGAAAAAGGGAACAGGCCGGAATGTTTGCAGAAAGAGGTTTGATCGTTTCCGGAATCCTGTCGGCCGGGCTGTCATTGGTTTTTATTGGCGGGCTGGGTTGGGCGATCTACAAAACGGTACAGGTGAATTACTTCTTACTGGGATTCGGTCTGCCTGCTGCTTATGCATTGATCCTTCTTTTGCCTTATTTGATTTTTGGCTTGCTCATTTTGCAGATCCTGCTGTTGTTGCGGTCGGGAAACAAGCGGAATACAAAGAACGCACCCCTGTATTCTTTACTGATGCAAGTGCCCTTCATCGTTTTTATCCTCTATTTCAACCTGTTCTATTCATGACCGGGGCCACGTCGCCATGTGGGATGATGTAAGTGCATGACCACGGGCAACAGGAGTTACCAGTGACTGGAAGGAAGAGGGAACGCCCCAGTTGCGGCAACATCCTCCCGCCAATGGTTCGAAAATGGGATCATCCGGTCCACCCCGAAATACCAGCGACACCAAAACCCGTACAGCCATGTGCGGGTTTTTTGTTTTTCCCGGACTACACTGTTTTTTAAAGTCAACCCTCCCAACCGCCATAGCCGGTGGCCACCGGCCAACCCGTCGCCGGGATGAAGGCCGGGTTGCGCGACTTGCCGAAGCCGTTTGCCAGGTAAGGGTCAGTACTGCGCAGCGGCATTTTCGGGGGGGCAGCGGGGCAGGAATCGTTTCTAATTTCTTTCTAACGCGGCTTTAACGCCCGTTTAATACCGCTGCACCATCTTTGGGTCATTCATCCAAGTTGCAGAAAAGTACCGCATTCCGGGCCGGCTTTCCCCCTAAGGGGGGCCGGCGCGAAATGTTCCCCGACGGCAGGGGCAGTACCTGTCACTACCCAACCGGTTCGTGTTTTGCTTTCTAAAACAACCATCACCATGAAAACGAACGTACTGATGGGAGCCTGTCTCCTTTTATCGCTTGCCGGCTGCACGGTGGTGCGGCAGGGCGAAGTAGGCGTCAAACGCACCCTGGGCAAAATCAAGCCCAAGCCCCTGCCCGAGGGCGTCCAGGTGTTCAATCCCTTCCTGGCTACGGTGATCAAAGTGCCGACCCGGACGGTGAACCTGGAAGTGCGCATGCCGCTGCCCTCCAAGGAAGGACTCACCATCCAGTCCGACGTGTCCATTCTCTACCGGGTGGAAGGCCCCCGGGCGCCCCTGGTACTGGAGCGCATCGGCCGGGATTACGAAGAAGTAGTGATCCTGCCCGTATTCCGCTCGGCGGCGGCCGACGTATCGGCCAACTACTACGCCAAGGACATGCACACCGGCCAGCGGGCCCGCATTGAGCAGTCCATCCGGGAACTGATGATGGAAAACCTCAAGGACCGGGGCTTTGCCATTGAGTCGGTGCTGCTCAAAAGCATCGTGTTGCCGCCCGGCCTCACCAAAGCCATTGAGGAGAAACTGGAAGCCGAGCAGGATGCCCAGCGGATGCAGTTCGTGCTCGACAAGCAGCGCCAGGAAGCCCAGCGGCTGGTGATCGAAGCCGGGGGCGTACGCGATGCCCAGAAGATCATCAACGAGGGCCTCACGCCGATGCTCATCAAGTTCAAAGCCATTGAAGCCTTCAACAAGCTGTCTGCTTCGCCCAACAGCAAGATCATCATCACCAATGGGGAGACGCCCTTGCTGATGTCGCCCGAAACGATCAATTGACGATCCTGCCCGCGTCCCTTGCACCATCATGCTCCCGCAAGCTGTACAGGCCCCTTTTCGAAAACAAGCCATGAGACCCTCCTGCACAACCGGTACGGCCCTTTTGCGGGCCGCGCTGCTGACCATTGCCGCGATACCGCTTTCCGTGGGCGCCCCGGCCCCGGAGAACCGGCATTCCGGTTACACCTGCGCGGAATCCTTCGGGCCGGAAGGGGCCGTATGGTACCGCTTGCGGGAGCATGACCGCTCCGGGCGGGTGGACGATTCGCTCTACGCCCGGCCGGCCGATACGCTCCCCCGGAAACGGTTGGGGGTAAAGCCTTCCCCCGGCCCCGGCCACCAGGTACAACTCACGCTGCGTGACCCGCCCGCCGTACCGGTGCTGGTGACCATCCAGGACCGGCTGGGGTTCACCCACTACCAGCAGTGGCACCCGCCCCACGGACAGCTTACCGTACGGTTGGGTGACCTGGCCCGGACCCTGCCTCCCGGGACGTACTCGGCAAGCGTTTCAACCGGGCAGCTGTTTTTAAAGGAGAAGTTCATTGTGGAGTAAACGGTTTTTAACCATCAGCCTATGCTTACCCGTGTATTTGCAGCAGGTGCCTGCTGGGGGATTTTCACCATTGGTTTTCCCTCCTTTTCGTTAGCCGCCGCGCGGCTCTTCCCGGCTACGGGCGACACACTGTACGCAGCGGCGCCGGCAAGCCGTCCGTTGGGTTACCACCAGGTGTTGGAGCAAGCCAGCCGGCTGGAACGGCTGCGTTATCCCTGGCTGCCGGCCTCTTTTCCGACGCCCAAAAGGGTAGGGTGGAAGATAAGGCACGGCGAAAGGTACAGTGCCACGCCGGCGCTGCTGGTCGGCCCGACGGGAGTGGCGATGGGTGATTTCGTGTTTGTCCGCCTGGCCCTGGACCGGCCGCGCCGGCTGCCCCGGTGAGCATTGCACTACGGCCCGGGCCGCCGAAATATTTCCTGGGGGTGGCCTGCGCCTAGCCGTCAACCGCAAGGAGCGGGTGGAAATGTTCAGCGGCGTAATTTGATGAGTTGTGAGCGGCCCGGGGGATAAAAGATGCGAACATTGCCTACCCGGTATTGCCGTCCGAGTTCCCGGGCTTTTTCCAGTGCCTGCTCCAAGGTGTTGAAAGCATCATACGCCGCGGGTACCTTTCCCGCGTAGCCCGGGGCAAATACGGTAATGTACAGATCAGGCTTAGGGTGCTCTTCATCTACGATCCATTGCTGCGTATGGTGCATAAAAGGGAAGTGTTGACAGTGAGAAAACCTGCCCACCGTGATTTTGCGGCTTGCAAAAACATCTTTCCCAAAGATCAGAAGAAGGGGTAAAAATAGGATTAAAATGAAGTTAAAGCCGAATTAGAAAACGTCCTGGCGGATAAAGTATAATGTTATCTGTGGTGGGGGTGATTGCTCGGACAATTGGGAGCATCTGCCTTACAAGCAGAGGGTCGGGGATTCGAATCCCTCTCAGCCCACCCCGAAATACAAGCGACACCCAAACCCGTACAGCAATGTGCGGGTTTCTATTTTTAGCCCCTGTCAGCATGAAAAATGCTTTTCCTCCTGGGGTTGCCTGGCAATATCAGGTTTAGCTTCTCGCGGGGAACGGAGTGGATTTGCCTTTGCAAATGCCTTGTGTGTACTGCATCAGTAACAGTAAATTGAACGTTATTCTTGGCGGAGGCGGGCCAAAAAGAGTCCGGGCATTGCAGGATGACGAGAAACTGACCGAAGAAAACTACCTGCTCCGAAAAGTTTCGGCAATGATTGTGACTGCCCTAAAAGAAGGAGACGTACGATGGTCGGATGACGGAATGGATTTGACGGGTGATTTAACCTTTGATGACTATGAAGACGAATAACAACCCCGAGCTTTATAAAAGCAAGATACTCGATGACCTGTTCAACGAGATTGACCCGGAGGAACTGGAAAAAACGCGGAAAAGAATGCAACTGGCGGCACGGATTGCGGACGGAATCAGTGCAAAGGGTTGGAATAAGAAACAGTTCGCGGAAAAAATGAAAGTGGCGCCGTCCGTGGTATCGCGGTGGCTCAGCGGAACGCATAATTTCGAATCAGACACCCTGTTTGACATTGAAGTG
>CADCTQ010000256.1 GCA_902805615.1 uncultured Cytophagales bacterium | reverse complement strand
ATAGAAAAGCACCAATGCATTAGCACCGTACAGCATCAAATCGCCGTTTTGAATCGTTCGGGGATTCGATGGGTTGGCCGGCAGGTTGCCGGGTAAATCAACATACTTCTCGTTTCCGTTCAGCTCAACCATCGTAACGGTCATCGGCAACAACGCTTTGAATGCAGTGGCAGTAGCATTGTCATCCAGCGTGGCGGTGAACGTATAGGTTCCAATCTTGATTGTCATTTGACTTCCGGTAAGCGTAGGGGTATTGTGATCAGCAGTATCTCCCGCGTCAGGGTTTCCGGGCGCAGCGACATCCTGATCACAAGACGCCAAAGGGGTAAATAAGGAAGTCAGGAAGAAAAAGATTAGCAGGAAATACCTCATGGCAAGCAGCTTTTATGCGACTGCAAAGGTAGCCCGGTCCCTACGCCTGCGGGTAAAGGAAATCAAACCGATGCGTATGAATTTCAATCCGGTTAAGGCCGAAAAGAGGTAGGCGTCGTGCCGGTCACGCGTTTGAAGTAGTTGTTGAAATAGGTGGGATATTCAAAGCCCAGGCTGTAGGCAATGTCGGAAATGTTCCAGTCGGTATGCTGCAACAGGGCTTTGGCTTCGCCAATGATTCGTTCGGTAATGTGGGCAGTGGTTGGCTTGCCCGTCACTTCTTTTACCGAACGGTTCAGGTAATTTACGTGCACATGCAAGCTATTGGCATAATCCTGGGCCGTCTTTAGCTGCAAGGGACGGTTGATGCTTTCAATGGGAAACTGCCGCTCCAACAGTTCCAGGAATACGGAAGAGAGGCGGGAAGCCGCGTTTTTATGTTGGTCGTAGTTTTCGGAGGGCTGCAACTTCAACGCTTCGTGAATGATCAACTGGATGTAGTTGCGGATCAGGTCGTCTTTGAAGGCGTACTCCGTCTTTTGCTCCTCGATCATTTTCCGGAAGATGGTATTCAAAAACTCCCGCTGCCCTTCCGTGATCCGCAAAATCGGAGTCCCCCCGAGCTTGAACAAAGGCGACTGTTGGAGGCTTTCGGAGCGGTCCGACTGCTTTAAAAATTCTTCCGAGAAAAGGCAGGTGTAGCCCACGTAGCGGGTGGAAATCGTCTCCCAGGAATACGGGATGTGGGGGTTGCCAAAAAACAAAACGGTGTCCTCGGCTTCAAAGCTTCGGTCGGCATAGTGAATGAGGCTCTTGCCTGTCGTCAGGCAAATCTTGTAAAAGTCTTTTCGGCTGTACGTGCGGGTTGCGTTGCCATCGCTTTCGATTTGGAACACATTGAATCCCTTGAGCTTTAACTCATTGTTGAAATCGGAAACCGAACGCACCGTGTTGCTTTGCATACAATAAAGGTAAGAAAATCGCCCGTGACCATGTGTTGCTGCCAAGGCAGCGCAGTTACCCGGCCGGACACTAACCCTTTTCCTGATCCATCTGGCGGGAAAAACAGCTTAGTTGGCCGGATGAGGGGCCGGGGTTTGTTAGTCCCTGCTTTATTGCCTAATTTCCCCTTTTTAGTCAATCCTATCCATGAAAAACATCATTTCGGGGCTATTGCTCTTGCTGCTGGGCTTTACCGCTTGCAAACAACAGGCCGATTCAGCCAGGCAAAGTGCCCTGCCATCCACTGCTGCTGCCACGGGGGAAACCGATTCCGCCATTGCCCTCATTCCCCAGCCCGTGACGGTGAGGCGGCAGGAAGGGCAATTTTCCCTGCCGGAAACCATTCGTATTGAAGCAGCGGGAGAAGCCGGCGCAAAAGTAGCCCCCTTCTTACAGGATCGCCTGAGCAAAGCTTCCGGACGGAAAATCACGGCCAGTACCGACGCGGGGGAGGCTACTTTCCGGCTCCTGCTCAACCAAACCCCCAACGCAACGCTGGGCCGGGAGGGGTATACTTTGTCGGTTACGCCTACGCAGGTCACCATCCAGGCGAACCAGGCGGCCGGTTTGTTTTACGGGGTTCAAACCTTGTTGCAGCTGATGCCTAAAGAAATTGAAAGTGCTGCGGCGCTGCAACAAGCCAATTGGCGCATCCCCTGCGTGGAAGTTACCGATTACCCCCGTTTCGGGTGGCGCGGATTGATGCTGGACGTGTCCCGTCACTTCTTTACCAAACAGGACGTCAAGCAATACATTGACCAGATGGTCCGCTACAAGTACAACCTGTTGCACTGGCACCTGACCGACGACGAAGGCTGGCGCATCCAGATCAACGGGCTGCCTAAATTAACCGAGGTAGGCGCCTGGAACGTCAAAAAAACGGGTTATTTCGGCACTTTTTCGCCGCCGGCTCCGGGTGAGCCGCGCAATCACGGGGGGTTTTACACCCAGGAAGACATCAGGGAAGTCGTCAAGTACGCCCAGGACCGCTTCGTGAACATTCTGCCCGAAATTGACGTGCCGGGCCACAGCCTGGCCACCATTGCTTCCTACCCGGAACTCTCCTGTACGCCCGGCGCGGAAAAGTACCAGGTGCGGTCCGGGGAGCCTTTCATGGACTGGTCGCACGGGCATCCCCCCATTGCTTTCGTGGACAACACGCTGTGCCCGGCCAATGAAAAAGTATACCAGTTCCTGGACCAGGTGATTACGCAGGTAGCCCAACTGTTTCCCTTCGGCTACATCCACATGGGCGGGGATGAATGCCCGAAAAACTTCTGGCAGAAAAGCCCGGCGGTCAAAGCCCTGATGCAGAAAGAGGGGCTGAAGACGATGGACGAGGTGCAGAGCTATTTCGAGAAACGGGTGGAGAAAATCGTTTCCGCGAAGGGCAAGAAGATGATCGGCTGGGACGAGATTTTGCAGGGCGGCCTGGCGCCGGGAGCAGCCGTGATGAGTTGGCGGGGCCTGGAAGGAGGCATTGAAGCGGCCAGGCAAGGCCACGAGGTGGTCATGAGCCCGACTACGTTTGCGTACCTGGACTACATGCAGGGCGATCCCATCATTGAACCCACCGTGTATGCTTCCCTGCGGTTGCGCAAAGCGTACCAGTTCGAGCCGGTTCCACCGGGGGTGGAGGCTAAATTGATCAAAGGCGGACAGGCCAACTTGTGGACCGAGCAGATTTACAACATGCGCACCGCCCAGTACATGACCTGGCCCCGGGGCATGGCCATTGCCGAATCGGTGTGGTCGCCGAAGGAAAAGAAAAACTGGAATGATTTTTTTAACCGCGTAGAAAAGCACTTTGAACGCCTCGACGTTGCCGAAATCAAATACTCCCGGGCTGCTTATGACCCCATTTTTGCCGTTAGCCGCCACGCGGACAAACAACTCAAAGTAGAACTGAGTACCGAAGTCGAGGGACTGGACATTCATTACAGCTTCGATAATTCCTTCCCGGACCGGTTCTATCCCAGGTACGAAGCGCCCCTGACCCCGCCCAAGGATGCCGTGATGCTGAGGGTGATCACCTACCGGGGAAAACAACCCGTGGGACGCATGATCACCATGCCCGTCGAAGAACTCAAGAAGAGGGCGGATGCCAAACAACAACCCTCCTAGCCTACGCTTTCCGGCAACAAACGCCCTTTCCATCGGGCGGCGAGACGTGCACCCGTCCATCCGGCGGGTCACGTTCCGCAACCTCGTTTTGGGTTTGGCGCAAAGGAATCCCAACCAAAGCAAAGGTTACCCGTTGCCTGGCGTGAGTTCCCGCATTGTTGCTTCCCGGGCTTGCAGTTGAAGCAGGGCCTCGTTTAACTTTTCTTCCCTCCGCTTGGCTTCATTGATCACGAAAAGCTGCGCCACGTACGCCTGGGGCGCACCGTCTTCTCCGGCCACGGGGGCAATGATGGCATCCACCCAGTAAAAACTACCGTCTTTTGCTTTGTTTTTGAGTTCACCCCGGAAAATCCGGCCGCTGCCAATGGTTTTCCACAGCTCGGCAAACAACGCCTCGGGCTGCTCGCCCGACTTCAGGAACCGGTGATTGCGGCCCATGACTTCCTCCCGGGTGTACTTGCTCCACTTCAAAAACTCGTCGTTGACGTAGGTGATGTTGCCCTTCAGGTCGGTTCGGGAGACGATGGCAACGCTGTTGATGATGTGCGTCTGGACCTGCATCTCCAGGCTGAGCCGGCGCATTTCCTCCTGCGTGGTTTGCATCTCTTCCATGTTCTGGCGCATTTCCTCCTCCTGGGCCCGCATGGCTTCCGACTGCAACTGCGATTCCTCCAGCAACCGCGTGGTACGGGCATTTATTTTTACGCCCGCAAGCGCCGAGGCAATGTTCTCACCCAGTTTTTCCACGAAGCTGATCTCGTGCGGAGCCATTGCGTGGAAGGAAGCAATTTCCAGCACGCCCTCGATCTTCCCGTTCACCTTCAGGGGCACGATCAGCAAGGCCGTGGGGTTGCCCTCTCCCAGGCCCGAAGTGATGCTGATGTAATTCCGCGGAATGTCGGTCAGGTATATGGTTTCGCCTTCCAGGTAAACCTGCCCGACCAGGCCCTCTCCAGGGTGGATGGTTTTTTCCAGGTATTTCTTCCGGTTATAGGCGTAGCACGCAAGCAGCTCCAGACGCGGGTCAGCCCCGTCGTCCTCGTTGACCAGAAAGAGCCCGGCCTGGTTTGCGTGCAGGTATTTCACCATGCCGGCAACCACCGCATTGCCCAACTGTTGCAGGCTGTGGTGGGTGCGGAGCGTTTCGGAAAACGTAGCCAGCCCTTCGGTGGCCCATTGCCGCCGGGCATCCGCTTCGGCTACTTTTTTCAGGCTGTCCCTCATCTCGATGAGCGAATGGCCCAGGGTGTCTTTCTCACTCAGCGGTTTGTATTCGGCGACCAGCCGGCCCGCGCCGATGGACCGGGCGAAATCCGCTTTTTGCTTCAATCCCTCCGACAGCTTGTTGATGCCTTTGGCCAGCACCCCGATCTCGTCGGCCGATGCATCATTGAGCGTCGCACTGAAGTCCCCTTCCAGGATGCGCTGCGCTTCCCGGTTGATGGTCCAAAGGCGGGAAAGCACTCTTCTCCGGATGAGGAAATACGACATGCCCGTCACCACGATCAGCAGCGCAAAAAGCAGGATGGTCAGCGTAAGGTACCCATCCCCCCGGGCCGCATACTTAGCCACCGTACGGCTGGTCCGGTGCTCAAGCATCCCGAAGAAATCATCAATGGGTTTCATGATCTTGGCTTTGTCGCGGTGGTACTTGTCGTCGAACATGATCCGGATCGCCAGGGCCTGGCCCGTTTCTCCCGTCCCTGCCGGCATTGCGTTACCGCTCGAATCGGCCGGTCGTTCGCGCCGGACAAAATTGCCCTTCTCATCCCTGAAGAGTCCCTTGATGGCATTCATGGCAATGGTTTCCGTGGTCACCAGGTCGTTGGAGTTGTCCTCGGCTTCTTTGAGCTTGGCAAACTCTTCCTCCGTAAAGCCGGCTTCCTTCATGAGGGCCTTCAGGGAAATGGTGCGGCCGTCGGGACGGGGCTTTTCCCCGTTGCGGACGGCCAGCACGTCCCAGTACATCGCCTCGTACTTGTCATCACGGGTGGCTACGTAGGTACGGGCCAGCCGGGTCAGCTCTTCCGAGCTGACCCGGAGTTCGTTGGCCAGCCGGTAAGACTGGTAACGGGCCGCCTGGTTGGCGTTGAGATCGTTTTGGTTCCGGACGATCAACCCGATCAGCACCCCGAGCGACAGGAGCACTACGCCCGTGACGGTGTAAATGATGAAGTAGAGTTTCTTAATGGACATACCTGAAAATGTTGGACAATGGGTCAAAGCCCGGGCCGCCGGCACGCAGGGGTGCGGAGGAAACGATCTAAACCGGCAGCATCACCGGCAGCAGTCACGGGCCGGTGCCGCGCGGCTACCCCTTGTACTTACTAAACAAACCACCCGCTTGCAGGCGAAGCTTACGGGCCGGCGATGTACCCTCCGCTGCGCCATGTGATTGCAAAACACACCCGGCTACCGGTAAAAAAGGCAAGCATCCGTTCGGAATAAAACAAAACCACCAAAATTGTCTCCAAAATTTTGTCAAAAAAGTCAGTCTTACGCTTTCAGAGGGAGTGATTCCAAAGATACGCACGGGACCCACGTCTTTCGTCCGGGGTACGCTGCCGGTTCTGTCAGATCAATGGGAGAAGGATGCATTTTGTCGCTGAATCTGAGGCGGGGTCGCAAACATTACCTGCCCCCAACGACAAGCCCACCGGGTAACCTGCTCATTGTTAACCAGTAACTGATTGTACATAAGTACGGTTGCCGCCCGGCCCTTTACCGGCTGGTGCGGCTGGCCTTGCACAAAAAACAGCACGGCCCTTGCTGCCGGAAAGACGGTGCTTGCCCCGGGAATGGGTATGACCGGATGGTAACCACTCAAAAATGACGAAAAATACGCCTCCGGCTTCCTTGTAAGAAAAGAGTTGTTTTAGACGCCGGTTGCAGCGGAAAAAGCGAAGCCAAAGCCAGGAAAGCGGCCCGGAGAATGCGCATTTTTTTCATGCGAAGGACAGGATCAGGTACTTCCGGGCGGGGATGGCAGGCCGGGCCGCTCCCTGCCCGCTCCGGCGTTACACGTTGAAGTTTACGGTTTTAAAAGTTTCCCCGCAAACCCGGGGAGCAAAATGCACCGGGGGCATAAACCATACAGGCTTAGCCGTATTATTTTTTGTCGCTATCATTGTTACAGGAAATTAACACCGGCCTCGAAAACCGGATGTACCGGCCAGACTGGCCCATCCGGGAGGCTAATAAACGCGGGCCCGTCCTGGTGGCGCAATGGTTTTGGTTACCATCCCGCATGCAAACCTCATTCATGCAAGTTTATTTACATCAAACGCTATCCCCATGAAAAGACTCGACAACAAAGTAGCCCTCATCACCGGAGGCAGCAGCGGCATTGGCTTGGCAACGGCCCAGGACTTTATCCGGGAAGGCGCCCAGGTGATCATTACCGGTCGCAGCCAACAGGCGCTTCAGGCGGCCCTCGCCTCGCTGGAAGGCCAGGCCCGCACGCTGGTCTCTGATTCGGCAAACCGGGAGCACCTGAATGCACTGGGCCAAAAGGTCCGGGCACTCACCCCCAGCCTCGACATTCTGTTCGTCAATGCCGGCATCGGCAGGTTCGCCCCCATCGAGCAGGTGGACGAGGCGCACTTCGACGAGCAGTTCTCCGTGAACGTAAAGGGCCTCTTCTTCACCGTGCAGCAGTTGCTGCCCCTCATGAACCCGGGCGGCTCCATCATCCTCAATGCTTCGGTTGTCCATGAAATGGGCATCCCCAATGCCTCGGTGTACTCGGCCACCAAGGCCGCCGTCGTCTCGCTGGCCAGGACGCTCGCCGCGGAACTGCTGCCCAGAAAAATCCGGGTAAACGCAATCAGTCCCGGGCTTACCCATACCAATTTCTTTACCAACACGAACCTTACCGAAGCGCAGGTGGAAGGGTTTGCCGCCCAGATGCTCCCCAAAATACCCATGCAACGCTTGGGCAATTCATCCGAAATTGCCAAAGCTGTCACCTTCCTGGCTTCGGACGAATCCTCCTACCTGGTGGGCGGGGAACTGAAGGTAGACGGCGGCATGACCAACATGTAACCCGGCGGCCGGGTAAGTCAACCACGGGAGAAAGTGCCTGCCAGGATGAAACGGAGGGGTTTTGAGGGCGGGCCGCCCGCGTGGCGTTCAGCCGTACTGCACCTGGAGGGAATGGCTCAGGTTCCGTTCGATTTGCCCCTTTTCGGGCTTTTTGAGCGTAATGCCGGCAAGCAGGGGGCCGGGTGTTTCCGCTTGCAAGATGCTGAAAAACGCCTGGCTGGCTACCTGCGCACAATGGAACAAAGCATCCACCGTGGGCTTGTGGCCCTGGTTCTTGAGCGTAAACACGGTTTGCGTCTTTGCGTTGACAACCACTCCCTTGTACTGGTTCAGTACCTCCAGGGTGGAAATCACCGTAAAACCCACGCACTCCCCTTCGGCGGACCCGGGGGGAGCCAGGTCAAATTCGTAAAACACATGGGCCTGGTTATCCCCCTCAAAATAGGTTTCCGGCGCCTGTTGCCACTGCACGACCTGCGTGTGGCAGTCTACAATTGAATGCTCGGGTTCCATGGCTACGCGTGATTGATCTTTGAAGTCAGGACTTTCTCAGAACGTCTGATCAAGCCGGCACCCCGCCACTAACGGTGGCGTGCGGGCCCCGGCAAGCGTTACGCCTGGGGAATGTGGTAGGGAATGTGGTTGGTTTCGAGCAGCTGGATGAATGACTGTTCGTAGCATGGAAGCGGCAAAAAAGAGTACTCTTCCTCCAGCGTTGACATCTGTTCAACCACTGCCTGGAGTTGCGCTTTCAGGTGCGGGTTCTGGTCCAGTTCCGATTTTGATACTGCAATGATAGTGCTCATAGTCGTGGGGAGTGAGGTTTCTACGCTAAGTACTATCCGCATAGGGGATAATGCCCTTACGTAGTTTCCGCGGCAGTGTTTCGTAACTACTTCACTTTCAAGGAAAACTACTACTATCCACTCTTATATTGCTATATTGAAGTACCGTAGTGACGCAATGTGGTTAGAACGCATCTCAATGGTACGTGCACCAGTCCCGCAGGGACGACATATCGGTAGAACACGCCTCAATAGTATGTACAACAGTCCCGTAGGGACGACATATTGGTAAGGCCCGCTCCATATAGGCAATTACCGGATGCAAGGCCAATCACCCAATGGACAATCGCCACACCGGTTAGAATCTTACAGGCTACCAATATTTCGTCCCTACGGGACTGCTCCATATACGGTGGTGGCGTGTTCTACCAACATGTCGTCCCTACGGGACTGGTGCACCGTCCTCTTCCCATCACCTCGTATGGCCTTGTGTGAGTCCTGAAGCAGAGGAGCAGAGGCAAGGACATGCAAACGGGCCTGCTCCGTATTTATCCTTTCGTAGTCCCCCGCACCAACTGCCTCCCCGGCGTTAAAGGGTTCCGTTCCGGTACACCCAAAAAAATACGCCCGTAAAGTAGGTCCACAGGCCGGCAAACCCCACGTGCACCAGCGTCTCGAACGGCTTCCCCCGCCACAACTTCGGGGAATAGACGAAAAACTGGAACGCCAGCCGTACGCCCCAGAAGAGGAAAAGCCCCAAAGCCAGCTTGCGGCCCAGCCCGGTGGAGCGGATGTCCTCGGCGGCAAACAGCAGCAGCAGGCCCGTCAGCAAGAGCACCAACGCCAGGAAGAACGTGTGCACGTACATCAGTTGCCGGTTGATGAGGCTGAGGGCCGGCAGTTCCTCTTCCCACTTGAAATAGCGGGGAAAGATCACGTGCACGAGGGCCAGCAGCACGGACAACAAACCAACGATTTTAAGGTGCAGTATCATTTTTTTGAAGCGTAAACACGGATACGAAAGGCGTGATTTTGGTCTCCTCCACCAGTTGCAACCCGGCGGCATCAAACGCGTGCCGCCAGGTACGGCGGGAGTAGAAGTGAAAAAAGCCGAAATGATACGCCGCCAGGTTATACCCGTCCCGCAGGTGCTCCACCACTACTACTTTGCCGCCCGGCCGCAATGCGGCGCGCAACTGGGCAAAAAAAGCAATCCGTTCGGCGGGGTCCCGTATTTCGTGGGCCGCCATAATCAGCAGCACCGCGTCCACGGAACCCGCCGGCAGCGGCAGCCGACCGGTGGCAACGGCTCTCGTGCCGGGAAAGGCCGCGTACGCTTTCCGGGCCCTCCGGATCGAGATTTCCGTGTGCCGGGCCGGGTCGTAGAAGTCAAACACCTGCCACGTGGCCTTGGGGTACCGCTGCCGGAGCAACGCACTGGTTTCGTCAAAGCCCGCGTGAATGTTGACCAGGTTCGTGCCCGGCGCCTCCGGCAGCCCCCGCAGCCAGCCCAACGCGTAGAGACCCGAAAGGTCGTAGACGTACAGGGAGACGGCCAGCGAAACGGTCATGCTCACCCCCGCCGCCAGCACCAGCCCGAGGACCCCGGCGTTGGCCGCCCCCGTCAGGAAGGGCCGTACCGCCACGCCGGCCCCGAGGAAAACGAGGCCCGCGGCGTAGTAATGCCAGTTGAACCAGACAATGTTGGACACGCCCTGCAACGGCTTCCGGTTTACCCCTGCCATTTTTCCACCGCTCCTTTCTTCCAGTGGTAAGGTACATTTTCGACCAGGAAGGCACTGGCCAGCGTGGCGACGCCCAGCGGCCCGTTTTCGAGGAATCCGACTTTGCTTTTTCGCACCGCCACCGGGGCGGGTTCCCAGTGTTGCCGCACCCCTTCGACGACCAGCACTTCCCGGCGGTGCGCGTCGTAGCTGAAGGTAAAGGGCAAAGGTCCGGCAAAGCGGCGGGCTTCGCCCCAGTTGCGGAACGGAGAACCGGCCGGCAGGACCGCCCCGGGTCCCTCCACCCCCACTTCCACGTCCAGAGCCGCCCCCCGGGAATGCACCGACAAGGTACTGCCCGTCCGGCAGAACGAGAGGTCGGTGGTATCGTAGCGGTAGTGGGTAAACAGGTTGCCCAGCAGTTCCATCCCCCGTTTGTCGGTCTGGGATTTGAGAATGAACAGCCCCCGCAATCTTTTGCCCCGCGCATTGGTGTACCGCACGAACAGCCGGTAGCCGGTCAGCCCGAAATCGTGGCCCATCCAGCCCGGGAACCCTTTGGGACGCAACCCGCGGGTTTGCACCAGGGCCACGGCCCCGAAAGCCCACCGGTCTTCGAACGTATCGGGGACCAGGCATTCGGGAATCAGGTCCTGCACCGTCGCTTTGGGCAGGGCGTAGGTGAGCACCAGGGAGCTTTGGAAGAAAGCCTCGACGGCGAAAGGGTGATTTTTGGGTGAAAAGGCCACGGACCGGACGGGTGAAGGGTATGAGTCAAAATACGACCAGGATGAACCGGATGAATCGGAGGATATCGATTTGGGTATAACCGTATTACCCGTTGGCCGGGGCCGGGGCGATTACAAACGCGTTCAGGTACACGATGCCCAGGAAAAAGCCGGCCGGGATCAGGTTGGCCCGGCCGAACAGGAGCAGGTCGGGGGCCAGCAGGCACTCCAGCAGTACCATCCCCGACACCACGGCCAGTTGGGTCAGGGCGCAGCGGCGGGGCCAGATTCCGCTCAGGACCCAGACCACCATCAGCAGTTCCAGGAGGCCGATGGCCCGGGTGAGCACCGGGGCGTGGGTTTCTCCCAAAATCCGGGACACGATCTGCTGGTGGCGGGGCACGAGCATGAGCAGCTTGCAGCACAGGCCGTTGACCAGCCATACGCCGGCAATGCCCACGGTAAGGACCGTGCCCGGCAGCTTGTTGTGTTTGGGATCGGATTGCATCGTTTGTTTGCGCGTTCGGGCCCGGGTGCCGCCGGGAGGGTGCCGGTCCGGCCGGGACGCGGGGACAAAAGTACGGCCGGCACCGCAGCGGTAACCCCCGGCAGTGGGCCGGCGGGCCGGGCTACGGGTGATAAAATCCGACAAAATGCAACTTTTGCCCGGCAATCCGTATGCTTTGGCGTAGCATTGTGGCATCCGGCTCCGGCCTGTTTTTTACTTTTGCACCTCGTGACATCCCTTCACGCAACCCAACTTACGCCCGCCCATGACCCCTTTTTTACCCGCGTATTGCCGCCCCTCCCTCCTTTTCCTGGCGGCCGCCCTGCTCACCGGGGCCTGCAACGGACGCAAACCCGAAACCACCCGTACGCCGGCGGCAACCACCCCGGCAGAAACCGCAAAGACGGAGGCCAGCCCCGAGTCGGAGCCGCTCGTGTCGCACCTGTACACGGCCGACCCCTCGGCGCACGTGTTCGGGGACCGCATCTACGTTTACCCTTCCCACGACATTGAGGCCGGCATTCCGTCCAACGACAACGGCGACCACTTCGCCATGCGCGACTACCACGTGCTTTCCCTCGACCGCGTGGGCGGCAAAGTGACCGACCACGGCGTGGCCCTCGACCTCAAAGACGTGCCCTGGGCGGGTCGGCAACTCTGGGCGCCGGACGCGGCGTTTGCGAACGGCAAATACTACCTGTACTTCCCGGCCAAGGACAAGGCGGGCGTCTTCCGCATCGGCGTGGCGACGGCCGCCGCCCCGGCCGGCTCCTTCCGGGCGGAGAAAGCCCCCATGCCGGGCAGCTTCAGCATTGATCCTGCCGCATTTGCCGACGCGGACGGCAACCATTACCTGTACTTCGGGGGCATCTGGGGCGGGCAGTTGCAGCGCTGGCAAACCGGCCGGTACGACTCCACGGCCGCCCCCGAACCGGCAGGCGACGCCCCGGCCCTGGGCCCCCGGGTGGCGCGGCTGCGAAAAGACCTGCTGGCGTTTGCCGAACCGGTGCGGGAAATCCAGCTCCTGGACTCGGCCGGCAAGCGGCTGTCCGCCGCCGACCACGACCGGCGCTTCTTCGAGGGCGCCTGGGTGCACAAGCACAACGGCACGTATTACTTCTCCTACTCCACCGGCGACACGCACTTCATTGCGTACGCCACCGGCGACAATCCCTACGGACCGTTTACCTACCGCGGCGTGATCCTCAACCCGGTGCAGGGCTGGACCACCCACCACTCCATCGTGGCGCACCAGGGGCAGTGGTACCTGTTCTACCACGATGCCCGGCAGTCGGGCCAGACGCACCTGCGCAACGTCAAAGTGACCCGGCTCACCCACCGCCCCGACGGCAGCATCGCTACCATCACCCCGGACGGGAAAATGTAACCCTTGGCATTCCCGCGGTTTCAGCACTTCCTGGTTTAGGATTACCGGTTACCGGTGATGACAAGTGGGTAATCGTTGACAAGTGGGTAATCGTTGGTTATGGGTGGGCAAGTTGTCGTTGGGGAAAGTCCCGGAGGGACGCCCTGTTCCCAGCACACGTCCTCCCCCTCACGCAAGAGTTCCGGAGGAACGACCTGTTTGTATCCAACAGTACGCTCCTCCGGAGCTTGTGTATGACTCAATGGCGCTTTCTAGGAACAGTACGCCCCTACGGGGCTTTTACAATGTCCTAATGCTTCCCGTGGCCGCCGGCGGGGGCCTTGCCCAGTTGGTCGAGGGCGGCCCGGAAGCCGGTGGCAAGCGTAGTGGCGGGGCCGCGGCCGTAGTAGTGCAGGAAGACCATGCGCGGCTCGTCGCCCAGCATGTGGTGGTGCAGGGCCACCACCTCCAGGTTGTTTTGCCGCAGCGTTTTGATCACCGCGTTCACCTCCCCTTCGAGCATGGCAATGTCGCCGGCCACGTGGGCGTTCTGGCCGGTGCCCGCAAAGCCCGCCCAGGAGTTGAGCCCGATGGCCGCCGTCATTTCGGCCCCCATTGCCATCACCGTGAGGTCGTCGCGGCCCACCGTGTACTTGTAGGTCGGCCCGTTGACCACGCCCTTGTACTTCACGATTGCGTCGAGGGCGGGCAGGTCGAACAGTTCCTTGCCCGTGGGCGGGGCCGCCGTGCCGCTCCCCGTGTTGCCGCTCTGGGCGGCCGGGTTGGCGGGGGCCGGGGGCTGGTTGGCCGGCGAAAGTTTGGAGTCCTTGAGGGTTGCCGCAAACTGCGCCGCCAACGCCCCGGGGGCGCCCACGCCGTGCAGGTGCATGTAGAAGATGCGGGGTTGTTCGTAGAAAAAGTGGTTGTGGATGGCGCTGATCTCCAGGCCGTTGGCCTGCGCCGCCGAAATCAGCGGGTTCACCTCCTCCTCCAGCAGCACCGTGTCGCTCATGAGCACGGCCGACTTGCCGTCCAGCGTCTTTTTGATTGAAGCCCAGCCCCCGAAGCCCAGCGGGATCGGCACGGGTTCGCCCTTGATGCTGACTTTGAGGTCGTTGCGCGGCAGCGGCGTGGTGTGTACGGCCTGCGCCTCGTTGTAAACGCCCTTTTTGCCCATCGCCGCTTCGATGGCCGCAATGTCGGCGGGGGTCAGGGCGGGGGTTTTGGCTTGGGCGGGAAGGGCTCCGGCGGGGGTGATGCCGAAAGCACGGGCGGTGCCCAGCAGGGCCGAGGCTTGCAGCAGCCGGCGTCGCGAAAAACGGGGGGTGGTCATGGGGTGGTTGGCGTGGTTACGAAGCCACCAAGGTACGCCAACGGGCAGAAACGAAAAAGTCCCGGCGCAAACGGCCCCGGGACTTTCCAGTGTAAGCTAAGCGTGTGTGTGCATGTAAGCGTGTGTGTGCGTATGGTTACGCTTCTATGCGTTCGTGTGAGTGGGCGTGGGCATAAACCAATAACCGGGCATCGGATTCGTGCAGCATCCCCGTGCCGCCGGTACGGCTTTTGGTGGTTTGGGTCTGGTAGTACTTGGCCATGCCTACCAGCGTCGTGCTGGCCAGCAGGATCAGGATCAGCAGTCCTAGCAGCAGTTTATTACTCGTTTTCATGGGAATAGACATTAGAAGTTAGACATAAGACACGCGCCCCGGGGGAACAGCGTTTGGATCATTTTCAATTGTCATTGAACTTTCTCAGAAGTGGTCAGTGAGACACTGACCACGGCAGCACGAGACACTGACCACGGCCCGGAACCACCTCCGTCTGCCGCCGTCAGTGTCTCACTGACGGCTTTTGAACGCATTTTGAGAAAATCCCGTGCTCATTTTCAATTGTTGATTACTCCCGACTGGGCGTTGAACTGGGTGTAGTACCGGCGCAGGTCGTCGAGGGAGAGCCCCAGCAGGTGCATTGTCCGGAACAGGGCCGGCAGGTCTTCGCTCACGAACCGTTCCCGCTTGAGCGACTGGGTCCGTTCGTAGCCGTCGTCGGCCACGTAGTAGCCCATGCCCCGTTTGTTGTAGATGAT
>CADCTQ010000255.1 GCA_902805615.1 uncultured Cytophagales bacterium | reverse complement strand
CGTGCTGGTGGCCCTGCACCCGGTGGCCCCGTTTGCCAGCATGGTCGGCAGCCTGCTGGTGGTCGTGATGAGCCTGGGCACGCTTTCTTTCCTGGTCACCACGCCCGAAAGCTGGGTGCCGGCCCTGGGCGATGCGCAGTCGGGCTTCCCGTACCTTTCGGGGCGGGGCCGCCTGGTGATCAAGGACCTGGTCATCCTCGGCGGGGCCCTGGTGACGGCCAGCCAGTCGGCGCGGCGCTACCTGAGCCGGCAAACCGAGCGGCGGCAACTGGCCGTTACCCGGTAAGCGGACCGGTTGCCCATCCGTCCCGCACGCATCTAAACTTAACCGCAAAGGGCGCAAAGAAGACGCAAAGACCGCAAGGCGTACGCGTATTTCTTTGCGCCCTTTGCGCCGCAATCCTGCTGATCCTTTAATCCTGTAAATCCTGATCCCTTTGCGATCCTTGCGGTTAAGTTTCTTCCTTCCCCGTGGTTACTCCTTTTTTCTCGTCTTTCGGCCTATTCCCACTTCAGCGTGTTCAGCAGGTGCACGATGTCTTCCTTGACGTACTCGATGACGGGGGCCAGCGAATCGTTTTTGGTGGCCGTGGGGAAGTACAGGGCGCCCCGGAAAAAGTGCGTGGTGGTATCGGTCACGTAAAACTGGAACTGGCTGGGCACTTCGCCTTCGAGCTGGAAGAGGTGGGCCAGCTTGCCGTTGGACGTTTTCAGGGTCATCTCCTCAATGGCTTCGGCCTTGATCTGGTGCTTGGAGGCCAGTTTGTAGGCGTCGTTCACCAGTTCCTGGAATCGCTTGGGGTCCTGGTTCACCGTTTTGTAGGTAAGCTGCACGCTGGCCCGCAGGTCCGGGTACTGCACGTAAATCCAGTAGGGTTCGGCCCGGGCGAAAGTATCCTTCTTGATGACGGCGTGGGCCGAATGTTCGAAATGGTACGGGTAATCGCCCTGCAAGGCGAGGTACCGGTGGGGCGGCAGGTCAATGCGGTTAAAACCTTTGGGCTTGGGCACGTAATCCTTGCTGCCGCAGGCACTCAGCAGGGGAAGGACAAAAAGGAGGCTCAATACGACTTTTGTAAAATGCATCTTGCAGGAATAACGAACAGTCATTGAGTTATTTGATAATAAATTCTATTATTGCCGCTGATCCGGTTTTTGCGCCTGCAAAGGTACGCAACTGCCCCCGGCCGTTCCCCGGGAATGACCTAATTTATGGGCAAACGGCACCCTTTGCCGCCGAAATTCCGTAAATATTTTTGTTTTGTAAACTTCTAAACGATAAGTCATGTATTTTGCAATTCCTATCATATTGACCGTACTGGGTTTCGTGTTGGCTTACGTGTACTTCACGTCCGAGAAACACCCCAAGCAGGTACGGACCCTTTCTGAGCGGAAGTTCCCCGAGAACGTCAACCCGCCGCCCAGCACCCCCGATTGATGCGGGCATGGTGCCATTCTATTTTTTGACAACGGTAACAGGCGCGGCGCAGACTCGCGCCTTTTTTATTGGCAGTTATTCGGAGGATTAGTCATTGGTCAGTAGTCATTGGTTACGGGTTACGTGAGTTAGCCGGGTACGGAACCTTACGCGCACCCAATGACCATCGACTGCTGACCAATGACCAGTCCGGGGCACTTCCCCCAACTATTGCTTAGCTTTGAGGCTTATCCATTCCATTGCCAAGCCGTGTTATTCGACCGCAAAAGTTATTCCGACGAGACCCTTCTGGAACTATACAAAGCCCTGCTCAAACCGCGGCTGATCGAAGAAAAAATGCTGATCCTGCTGCGGCAGGGCCGGGTCACCAAGTGGTTTTCGGGCATCGGCCAGGAAGCCATTGCCGTAGGCTCCACGCTGGCCCTCCAGCCCGACGAGTACGTGCTGCCGCTGCACCGCAACCTGGGTGTATTCACCGTCCGCAACTGCCCCCTCGACCAACTCTTCGCCCAGTTCCAGGGCAAACCGAGCGGCTTCACCAAGGGCCGCGACCGGTCTTTCCACTTCGGCACGCACGACCACCACATCGTGGGCATGATCTCCCACCTGGGCCCGCAACTGGCCGTGGCCGACGGCATTGCCCTGGCCGACCGGCTGGCGAAAAACAAAAAGGTGACGCTGGTCTACAGCGGCGACGGCGGCAGCAGCGAGGGGGATTTCCACGAAGCCCTCAACGTGGCGGCCGTGTGGGACCTGCCGGTGATTTTCCTCGTCGAAAACAACGGCTACGGCCTCTCCACCCCGAGCCGCGAACAGTTCCGCTTCCGCAGCTTCGTCAACAAAGGCATCGGCTACGGCATGGACGCCGTGCAGGTAGACGGCAACAACATCCTGGAAGTGTACGATACGGTTTCGCAACTGGCCCGTACCATGCGCCTGCACCCCCGGCCGGTGCTGGTGGAGGCGGTTACCTTCCGGATGCGCGGCCACGAAGAAGCCTCCGGCACCAAGTACGTACCGCAGGAACTCTTCGAAGAATGGACCAAAAAAGACCCCGTCGCCAACTACGAGGCGTACCTGCTCAAGGAGAAAGTGCTCACTCAAAAGCAGGTTGAAAAGGTCCGGGCGGGCATCAAGGCGGAGATTGACGCGGGGCTCGAAAAAGCCTTTGCCGCCGAGCCGCCCACCGCCGACACGCAGACCGAGCTGGCCGACATGTACGCCCCCTTCCGCCAGCAGGTGCAGGAGCCCAAGCCCGATGGTACCACGGAACGCCGTTACGTGGACGCCATCTCCGACGGCCTGCGGCAAAGCATGGAACGGTTTCCCAACCTGGTGCTCATGGGCCAGGACATTGCCGAGTACGGCGGCGTGTTCAAAGTCACCGAGGGGTTCGTGGCGCAATTCGGCAAGGACCGGGTGCGCAACACGCCGCTCTGCGAATCGGCCATCCTGGGCGCCGCCCTCGGGCTTTCGGTGAAGGGCTACAAATCCATGGTGGAAATGCAGTTTGCCGACTTTGTGACCTGCGGCTTCAACCAGATCGTCAACAACTTAGCCAAGAGCCACTACCGCTGGGGCCAGGCCGCCGACGTGGTGGTGCGGATGCCCGCCGGGGCCAACACCGCCGCCGGCCCGTTCCACTCGCAGTCCAACGAAGCGTGGTTTTTCCACACCCCCGGCCTGAAGGTGGTGTACCCCTCCAATCCCTACGACGCCAAGGGCCTGCTCAACGCGGCCATCGAGGACCCGAACCCGTATTTGTACTTCGAACACAAATACTTATACCGTTCGGCATCCGGACCGGTGCCGGAAGCGTACTATACCGTACCGGTGGGCAAAGCCGCGTTGGTCAGTGAGGGCGACGACCTTACGATTGTCACCTACGGGCTGTGCGTACAGTGGGCGCTGGAAATCACCCGGAAGCTGCCGGGCGTACAGGCGGACGTCATTGACCTGCGGACTTTGCTGCCCTGGGACAAGGAAACCGTAGCCGCCAGCGTTAAAAAGACGGGTCGCGTGCTGGTGGTGCACGAAGACTGCATTACGGGCGGCATCGGGGCCGAGATCGCCGCCTGGATCGGGGAGCATTGCTTCCCCTACCTCGACGCTCCGGTGGTCCGGGAGGGCAGCCTGGACACGGCCGTACCGTTTGCGCCTGCATTAGAACAGAATTTCTTACCGAAGTACCGGATGGAGGAAAAGATAAAAAGACTGCTGGCTTTTTGATCTACCTTGCGCGTCTATCAGGTAGAATAACCCAGTTCTTTCCCTTTCCTAAGGCAGTTTTTTCAAAGTGATTACCGAAAGGGCATAAACCAGACCGTTATTTGTATGTTGGCTTCAAAAAAAATAGTGCTTGTGGCAGTGGCCGTACTGCTGTCGGTGGCCTGCCAGCGGAAAAACTGCCCGACCTACTGGGCTAACTCCGGCTCCGCAGGGGCCGCCACGGCATCGGACGGCAAAAAGAGTTCGAACGAAAACCTGAACGAAACCGAGTCGGGGAGCCGGGAACAGGAGTTTCCGATGGTGCGGGTGAAAAGGGACAAAAACGGCATCATTACCAAAAAGGCGATGCGCCGCAACAAAGTGAAGCGCACCGACCCCCGCAAAGCCTACAAGCCCCGGTAGTTATTTTTTGCTTTTACTCATCTGCTTGCCCACCAGCTATGCTTCAATTTTACCACGCCAGGATCAATTACCAGTGCCTGCGGGCGGCCTTCTGGCTGTGCCTGGGCATGCTGCTGCTTGCCCCACCCCTGGCCGCGCAAACCAATAAAGCCAGCCTCGTCCGCGTAAAGACGGAACGGGAAACCCGCAAGAAGCAGCGCGAAACCTCCGGGTTCAAGGGACAACGCGTGAAGGGCGCCGACCCGGTCCAGAAAACCCAGAAGAGCGTTACCTCCTTCAAGGGCGAACGGGTGCGGGGCGGTCAGAAAAAGGTCAACGTGTCGGACATGAGCAAAGCGGCCGTGTACAACACCCCCGCCGAAGCCCCCGAACGCAGCCGCAACAAGATGGGCGCCCAGATGCTCCGGCAGTCGGAGCGGGCCAACGGACGCGGTGGCCTGGTGTACAGCCAGTACTACAAGCAAAAGATTGCCAAGCGCAAAAGCAAGAAGCTCTCTTCCTACCGCGGCGACATGCGCGTAGTGGACCGCAAGAAAGCCTACCGGAAGAAAAACAACCAGATCTCTTCGTACAAGGGCGACATCCTGGTGCGCAAGAAGCCGAAAGGCGCCTTCCCCGGCAGTGCCTACAAGGGCGGCTACGCCAACAGTTCCTTCAAGAAGAAGGAGAAGTACCGCAAGAAGATGCTCAAGAAGATCGGCCGCAGCAAGAAGCAAATGGTGCCGAACTACAAGAAGCGCAAAGACGAAAAGCCGACGTACGACACCCGCGAAAGCGAAATCTGGGAAAAGCCCAGGTAGCCGGTCCTCCCGGGAATAGTAACCAGACGTCCAGCGAGCCAGGTGCCGGTACCCCAAAGTGCCGGCACCTGGCTTTTCCGGTTTCGGGAAGAACCCCTGCCTGGGCCCGGACCCGTTCTTGGCTTATTCTGCACCCCAAGAAACTTTTTACCCGTACAAAGCCTTATTAACGCAAATACTAATATTCCCACCATGAACTGGATCGCGCTTACTTCGGAAAGTCAGTTGAAAGATATTATTGCCAACCCGGAACAGCCTGCAATGATCTTCAAGCACAGCACCCGTTGTTCCATCAGTGCCACGGCGCTCAGCCGCCTGGAACGCGCCTGGAACGAAGCGGAACTGGGCCCGCTGAAGGCGTACTACCTCGACCTGCTCAGCTACCGGCCGGTGTCCAACCAGATTGCCAGCACGCTGAACGTGACCCACCAGTCGCCGCAGTTGCTGCTCATCCACGAGGGCAAGTGCGTGTACAACGCCTCGCACATGGAAATCTCTTACCCCGAATTGAAGCGGCAACTGGGACGCATACTGGTATAACTCACGACGACCCGGCGGACAACCCCAACCGGGCTATTTTTTTACGCGAGCATGGCTATTCTATTTGAAAACTTCCGGAGTTGGGGGCAGTACTGCGCCGAACGCAACCTGCCGCTGTACGTCCCGGTACTTGAGTACGAGACGGAGCAGAAGGGACGGGGCGAAACCGAAATCTGGGAAGGGCTGCAACGCGCCTGGACCGTGATGCGCGACGCTGTGCAAACCGGCCTGACGGAGAACATGGTTTCCCGTTCGGGCATGATTGACAACGGGGCCCGCAAGGTCGCCAAGGCCCAGCCCCTGCTTTCCCCCGAGTTCCAGAAACTGATTTCCCGCGCCCTGGCGGCCAAGGAAGTAAACTCCTGCATGGGCCGCATCGTGGCCGCCCCCACGGCCGGCGCATCGGGCATCCTGCCGGGCATCCTGGTGACGCTGCAAGAGCAGCACGGGCTGTCGGACCGGGCCATCCTGGAAGGCTTGCTGGTGGCGGCGGGCGTTGGGTTGATTATCGAACAGAACGCTTCGCTGGCCGGCGCCGTGGGCGGTTGCCAGGCCGAAACGGGCAGCGCCGCCGCCATGGGCGCCGGGGCCATTGTGCACTGCGTGGGCGGCGACGTCAACCAGGCCTTTGCCGCGGTAGCCATCACCATCCAGTGCATGCTGGGGCTCGTGTGCGACCCCGTGGCCGGGCTGGTGGAAGTGCCCTGCGTGGTGCGCAACGCCAGCGCCGCCGCCATTGCCTATTCCTCCGCGCAGATTGCGATAGCCGGCGTCAACCCGGTGATTCCCGTGGATGAATGCGTGCACGCGCTGGGCGAAGTGGGCCAGAGCATGGAAACCCGCTACAAAGAAACGGCCATGGGCGGCCTCGCCGCCACACTTACCGGCCAGCGCATTGCCAAGCAGGTGCTCATCCAGGACATTGACGTGCTGCCCGACGAAGAAGAGGTGCATTGAGGGAATGCGCAACCGGGAAGATGTGCAGAGTGCAGATGAGGCGGTGACGGATGAGGTTCCTACAGCACCAGGTGGCCGAGTTGGTGCATCAGCAGCGAAAACACCACCCCCCAGAACACGGCGCTGACGAACATGTACACGAAGATGCGTTTCCAGGGCTCCCCGAAGGAAGCGGCCACGATGGTTCCCAGGATCGGGCTGAAGATCACGGGGGTGAGGAAGGCTACGCCCGAGAGGCCGTAGCGGCGCCAGATCTGCACGATGCGGCGGTTGCGGGAAGTAAACAGCCGGCGCTTCTTTTTCCGGCGGTTGAACAGCTTGGCCCGTACCCCGGCGCCCAGCAGGGAAAAGATCAGCACGCTGGTCATCATGCCGAGCACGGTGAATACGCAGGTTTCCAACCAGCCCAATCCGAAGGCGGTGCCACTGAGCGGCCCGCCGATGAACTTGACCATGCTGGAAAGAAAAACGGTGAAATATTTTGCGGCCTGCTCAAACATAGGTTTTTCTCTGCGCCGTGTGGGGTACCGGGCGGCTTAGCGGGACCGCCCCCTCCTGTATACGCAAAAGCCGCGTTTTGGTCTTACTTTTCGGACGCCCTCCCGGGTTGCCGGCCAATCGCCGGGATACCCGGCCGGCGGGCACTACGCGGTTGGCGCTAGGTCAGCTTTTTGGCGCGTTCCCAGTACACGTCCATTTCGGCCAGCGTCATGTCCTTGAGGGCTTTGCCGGCCTTCCGGGCCTCTTCTTCCAGGTAGTTGAACCGCTTGATGAACTTCTTGTTGGTCCGTTCCAGCGCCGTCTCGGGGTTGAGGTCAATGAACCGGGCGTAGTTGACCAGCGAAAACAGCAGGTCGCCGAACTCCCCTTCGGCCTCGTCCGCGTTCACCACCGTTTCTTCGTTGAAGGCTTCCTTGAACTCCCGCATCTCTTCCTCCACCTTTTCCCACACCTGCCGCTTTTCCTCCCAGTCGAAGCCGGCGCCGCGGGCTTTCTCCTGGATGCGCATGGCCTTTACCAGGGCCGGCAGCGACTGCGGCACGCCGCCCAGCACGGTCTTGTTGCCTTCTTTGAGCTTCAACTGCTCCCAGTTCTGCTTGACCTGCTCCTCGGTGTCGGCCTTGACGTCGCCGTAAATGTGCGGGTGCCGGCGGATCAGCTTTTCGCAGATGGCGTCCAGCACGTCGGCCACGTCGAAGCTGCCCGTTTCCGAAGCAATGCGGGCGTAGAACACCATGTGCAGCATCAGGTCGCCCAGTTCCTTTTTCACCTCTCCCAGGTCGCCTTCCAGGATGGCGTCCGACAATTCGTAGGTCTCCTCGATGGTGAGGTGGCGCAGGGTCTGGAGGGTTTGCTTTTTGTCCCAGGGGCACTGTTCCCGCAATTCGTCCATGATGGTCAGCAGCCGGTCAAACGCTTTGAGCTGCTCGGCGCGGCGGGGCGAAAGGTTTTCAAAGGTATTTTGAGACATAAAACGTGGGGAGAGGTAAGACAATGGTGCCGTGAAGTTACGGGCATTTATGGCCTCATAACAAAACAGGGACGGCAATAAGTGCCATCCCTGCCGGTATCGTTGCGTAAAAAAACCTTAGGAACTTTTCCACTTCACGGTGCAGCCCGCCGATTTGGTAACGGGGGCGGCTACCGGTTTGCCGGCCAGCACGGCCGTCATGGCGTCTTCCGCGTACCGCTGGTTCACGTCGCCGGGATTCTGGGAGTTGTCGTCAATGGCTCCCGTGTACTGCACCACGAAACCGGCGCCTCGCTTTGCCAGGATGAACACCTGCGGCGTACGCGAGGCACCGAAGGCCCGGGCCACGTCCTGCGACGCATCGGCCAGGTAGGGGAACGGGAAACCCTTCTGTTTGGCCCGCTCCTGCATTTTTTCGTACGCGTCGCCCGGGCTGGCGCCGGGGTCGTTGGCGTTGATGGCAATGACCGGGTAGCCCTGCGGGCCGTACTTCTGGTGCAAGGCAACCAGGCGGTCTTCGTACGCCTGCGCAAACGGGCACGTGTTGGCGGTAAACACCACAATGTAGCCTTTCGCCGCGGCGTTGCCGGCCATCGAGACGGTGGCGCCGTCCACGTTTTTGAGCGAAAAGTCCGCCGCCGTGTCGCCCACCTTGTAGCCGCCCGTCTGGGCGTGGCTCGCCAAAGCACCGGAGCACACCAGGATTGCCGAAAATAAAAGTAGCTTTTTCATAGTTGCGTAAATGACGCGGTTACCGGCCATTCAATGGTAAAACAATATCCATTTCCATAAAGTGCATTGCAAAAACCTCGCCCAACCGCTCAATACCTGATACGCAATTCTCACTACTAACTCTTCGCCCATTTCTTCCACCAGTACTGGAACACGATGAGGCCCCACAGCCGGGCGTGTACGTCTTCGGGGTTGGCCGAAAAGAGCTTTTCCTTCAGCCGGCGCACTTCCGCCGGGTCGAAAATGCCCTGCTCGGCCACGAATGAGTCCTTCAGCAGGTCGTTCTGGATGAGGCTTTGCAGCTCGTTGCGCATCCACTTGAGCAGCGGCACCTCGAAGCCGTGCTTGGGCCGGTTGTAGAGTTCCTTGGGCAGTTCACTGCGGAAAGCGTCCTGCACGATCTTTTTCTTGAGGCGGCCGTCAATCTTGTACTCGGTGGGCAGTGAAAACGCAAACTCCACCACCGTGTAGTCGAGGAACGGCACCCGCACTTCCAGGCCGTGGGCCATGCTCATCAGGTCTACCTTGGTGAGCATGTCATTGGGCAGCACCAACTGCACGTCGGTGAAGAGAAACTCGTTGAAGTCGCCCCCCTGCCGGAGGTGCTGCAAAATGCGGGCCTTGCGTTCGGCGAGTTCGGCTTCGGCGGCCCGGGTCCGGCTCGATTCGCTCAGCAGTTGCCGGGCATCCGATGCGGGGGTGAACGTGGCAAACCGCCAGTACCGGTCTTTTTCGTCGAGCCGGGCCCCTTCGGCCAGTTTCTGCAACTGCCGTACTTTGTTGCCCAGCGGGTTGTTGCGCGACTTGGGCAGGGCGTTCCAGAGCGGCGCCAGGCCCTTTGCCAGTTCGGTGGTGAGGCCGCCTTCGCGGATGCGGTATTCGCCGCGGTGCTTGTTGTAGCCCGCAAACAGTTCGTCGGCGCCGTCACCCGAGAGGGCCACGGTCACCTTCTTGCGCGTCCGCTTGCTGAGGATGAACACGGCCAGCGCCGAGGAGTCGGCAAACGGTTCGTCGGTGTAGTCGAGCATGTCGAACAGGTGCTCGTACAGGTCGTCGTTGGAGAGGGAGAAGACGGTATGGTTGGTCTTGAATTTCCTGGCAACCAGGTTGGCGTACCGGGTCTCGTCGAAGAAAGGCTCGTCCTTGTAGCCAATCGAAAACGTGTTCAGGTGGTCGGTGTGCCGCGCGGCCAGGGCCACGATCACCGACGAGTCAATGCCGCCGCTCAGGAAGGCGCCCAGCGGCACGTCGGAGATGAGCCGCCGTTTTACCGAAGCTTCGAGCAGCTGCGAGAGCCGCTCCTGGGCCCCGGCGTAGTCGCTTACGCCCGGCCGGTCGTACTGCTGGGGAATGGTGTACCAGCACTGCTGGGTCACCTCCAGCCCTTTCATTTTGATGAAGTGCCCCGGCAGCAGCTTTTTCACGCGCTGGAAGATGGTGTGCGGCGCCGGGATGTAGTTGAATTGGAGAAACTGTTGCAGGGACGCGTAGTCGAGGTCCCGCGGAATGCCGTACGCGAACATCGCCTTCATTTCGGAGGCAAACAGGAACTTGTCCTCGTCGAGGCTGTAAAGGAGCGGCTTGATGCCCATCCGGTCGCGGGCCACGAAGAGGCTGTCTTCCTGGGCGTCGTACACGGCAAAGGCGAAAAAGCCGTTCAGCTTGTACAGGCAGCCTTCGCCCTCCCGGATGTAGAGGTGCAGCAGCACTTCGGTGTCGGAGGTGGAGTGGAAGGCGACGCCCTTCTGCAAGAGTTGCTGCTTTAACTCCTGGAAGTTGAAAATCTCCCCGTTGAACACGATGGTGTAGCGGCCCGCCGGGTCGGTCATGGGCTGGTTGCCGCCCGAAGAGGTGTCGAGGATGGACAGGCGGCGGTGCCCCAGCCCCGCGTACCCGTGCGTAAAGGCATTGCCCGTGTCGGGACCCCGCCGCGAAAGGGTATCGTTGGCCGCAAACAGGTTGATGGTAAAAAATCGCCCCACTTCATTGAAGGCGTAGATGCCGGTAATGCCGCACATTCGGGAGGTCGGGTTTTAGGTGTCGGAAGCAGGGGCAAGTTACGCATCCGCCCCGTTCCGGGGGGATGCGCCCGGGGCTCGGCGGCGTCCTTTTTGGGGGAGCAATGCATTATTTCGGCGGGATTCTGCCCGAAAGCCGGGGCCACCCCTATATTTGCCCCCTGACCTGCCGTAAGCCCTATGCTGCCCGCCCTCCGGAAATCCTTTGACCGCATGGAAGCCTCGCGGCTCCGCATCCTGCAACTCACCCAGTCCCTTACCGAACCGGAGGCCCACGTGAGCCCCGGACCGGGCGAATGGTCGGTGGTGCAGGTGGTGGAACACATGGTAACCATTGACCAGATGGTGCTCAAGTTCGTGCAGAAGCAGCTCGCCCGGGAAGACCTCCGCCCGGCCGGCATGCGTACCTGGATGCGGGCGATGCTGGTGACGATGGCCCTGCGTTACCGCAAAAAAATCAAAGCCCCCGCCCGGCTGCCCCAGCCGGCCGGCACCCGGAGCCTCGCCGAGTGGCGAAATGAATGGGAAGCATCGCGCCGGCAGTGGCGGGAAACGCTGGAGCCGGTGCCGGAAAAATTACGCCACAAGGAGGTTTTCAAGCACCCCCTCGCCGGTTACTTTACCCTCGGCCAAACCCTGGATTTCATCACCGAACACACCCTGCACCACGTGCCGCAGGTGAAACGGCTGGCGCAAAAGCCCTGATGGGGGTCCCGCCGGTGCGCGGTAACCGCGGGGCCGGTAGCGGCGGCCCGGCGAAAACGGGCGAAAAAGTACGTACGTAAGCCGTTTCCCGAAAGCAGATTGAATAATCGGGCGTCCGGGGGGAGATTTCGCTTCCGAAAAATCTGTTTTTATGCGCCTCCCCCGCTACGTACACGCTTCCCTCGCAGCCCTGCTGTTTTTGGCCTCCTTCTCCGGTTGCCGGCAAGACCAGCCCCACCAGCCGGCTCCCAAAGAACAACTCATCGGCCTGTGGAAACTCGACAACTACCGCGAAGTAACCACCCTGAACGGCCGGGTGAACAACGACCAAACGCAGCCGGTGGGCGGCACGGTGGAATTCCGGCGCAACGGCGAAGTGATTTCCGTGGATGAGGCCGGCAACGCCGAAGAAGGCACCTGGCGCCTGGTGGACGGCGGGCGGCGCGTCAAGATCATCTTCAGCGACATTGCCTCGGCCGGCTTTGCCCCGTTTGGCTTCCTCAGCGGCAGCACCTTCGAACTGAAAGCACCAGACGCCGGCAGCCTGGCCCTCAGCAACCGGTCTTCGCTTTCGGCCCGCGGCGAATCGGTGAAGTACGAGGTGACTTTCAACCTGGAGAAGTAGCCGCGGCGGCCCCGCCCGGTGGTTCTTCCCCCTCCCAAACATTACCCGTGTAGACTGCCGTCGGAAGGTTGGTTTTTAGTGGGTGGCAGGCGAACTACTTTTGCCGCACAAAATTTTAATCAACAACTTTTATGCAACGCAAAAACACTTTTTCTCTGCTCACCCTTTTCGTTCTGGCTCTTTTTGTTTTCACCGGCTGTAATAAAGAAAAAGAAGAAGTAGTTCCCACCGTTCAGAGCTACGTCGGCGTGTGGAAACTCGACTCGTATCAATCTAAGCTGTTTGCAGGCTCTTTCTCCACGCCGAATGAAAATTATGCCGGCACTACCCAGACGCTTGAGTTTAAAACTGAAGGTCAAGTAATTGATAAAGACATGTCTGCTACGCTCACTACGGGTACCTGGACCTTGAGCGGCAAGAAGATCACTTTTGCCTTCCCGCCGAACTCCTATACCGATGAAGTGCAAAACGGAACCTGGGACGTAAAAGAAGTGACGGCTACCAGACTGGTGTTACACATGAGAAAAGTAATTGGAGCTTCCGGCAGTATGGAAACGGGTGAAGACTTCACCATCACCTACAAGAAGTAGTTCTAAAGATACATCACCAAGCCGCCGCCCGACCCCGGGCGGCGGCTTTTTTATTTGAGCGGCTGCGCAGCCCTACTCCCTATCATCCAATCGTCTCTCCGGAAAATGCTACCTTTGCGGCAGCAAATATTCCGGACATGCAAAATCAAACCACTGCCTATAAACCCAAAAATGCCATCCGCATCGTTACGGCGGCGTCCCTGTTCGACGGCCACGACGCGGCCATTAACCTGATGCGGCGCATCCTCCAGTCGAGCGGGGCCGAAGTGATCCACCTGGGCCACAACCGTTCGGTGGCCGAAATCGTGGACTGCGCCATCCAGGAGGACGCCCAGGCCGTTGCCATCACCAGCTACCAGGGGGGCCACGTGGAATTTTTCAAATACATGCACGACCTGCTGAAGGAACGCGGCGCGGGCCACATCCGGATATTCGGCGGCGGCGGCGGCACCATCCTGCCTTCCGAAATCGAAGAACTGCACGCCTACGGCATCACCCGCCTCTACTCGCCCGACGACGGCCGGTCGCTGGGCCTGCAAGGCATGATCAACGACCTGCTTGGGCGCTGCGACTTCCCAACGATCACTGCCCTCAACGGCCAGGCCAAAGCCCTGCCCCAGAAAGACCCCAAGGCCATCGGCTCGCTCATTACGCTGGCCGAAAACCAGCCGGAACAATTTCAGCAGGCCAAGCCTCAACTCCAGCCAGCAACGAAGGACGAACAACCAACAACCATTCCCGTCCTCGGCATTACCGGCACGGGCGGCTCGGGCAAATCGTCGCTGGTGGACGAACTCGTGCGCCGCTACCTGCTGCACTTCCCCGAACAGACCATTGCCATCATTTCGGTGGACCCCTCGAAGCGCAAAACCGGCGGCGCCCTGCTCGGCGACCGCATCCGCATGAACTCGATCCACAACCCGCGAGTGTACATGCGTTCCCTGGCAACCCGCCAGAGCAACCTGGCCCTGAGCCGACACGTGCAGGAAAGCATTGACATCTGCAAAGCCGCCGGCTACGACCTCATCATCGTCGAAACCTCGGGCATCGGGCAGTCGGACACCGAGATCACCGAGCATTCGGACGTGGCGCTGTACGTGATGACGAGTGAATACGGCGCGGCCACGCAACTCGAAAAGATTGACATGCTCGACTTTGCCGACCTGATCGCCATCAACAAGTTCGACAAGCCCGGCTCATTGGACGCCCTGCGCGACGTGAAAAAGCAGTACCGCCGCAACCACCAGCTTTGGGAGGCCGCCGAGGACGACCTGCCCGTGTACGGCACGGTGGCCAGCCAGTTCAACGACGCCGGCATGAACACGCTGTTCGGCAAGGTGATGGAGAAAATCGCGTACAAAATGGACAGTGGACAATGGACCATTGACAATGTAAAGCAGGCCCTCTCCACCCCGAACATCGAACATCGGGCATCGAACATCGAACAGCCCTCCATCATCCCCGCCGCCCGGGTGCGGTACCTGTCCGAGATCAAGGAGAGTAGCGTGCAGTACAACCGCTTTGTGGACGAGCAAAGTGCGTTGGCGCGGCAGTTGTTCCAGTTGCAGGGCACCATCGGGCTCCTGCGTTCGCGCATCGGCACGCAGCAGCTCGAAATCCGGCAGGATGCGCAAAGCGACACCGTAACGGTGGTCCGGCACGAAGCCGGGGAACCCGACTACCTGAAGGAACTCGTGGACCTCTACGGGCAGATCGAAGAAAAAATGCACCCCGAATGCCGGAAGCTGCTGCGCGAGTGGCCCGACAAGGTAAAGCGGTACCGGGCCGCCAAGTACCAGTTCCAGGTGCGCGACAAGGTGATTGAGCAGGACCTGTACACGGAGTCGCTGTCGGGCCTCAAAATCCCGAAGGTAAGCCTGCCCCGCTACGAAAACTGGGGCGACCTCCTGCGCTGGCAACTCACCGAGAACGTACCGGGCGAATTCCCGTACGCGGCCGGGGTGTTTCCGCTCAAGCGGGACAACGAAGACCCTACCCGGATGTTTGCGGGGGAAGGCGGCCCCGAACGCACCAACCGCCGCTTCCACTACGTGTCGCAGGGCATGCCGGCCAAGCGGCTCTCCACGGCCTTCGACTCGGTGACGCTGTACGGCGAAAACCCGGACCACCGGCCCGACATCTACGGCAAGATCGGCAACTCGGGCGTGAGCATTGCCACGCTGGACGACGCCAAGAAACTCTATTCGGGCTTTAACCTCTGCGACCCGGCCACGTCGGTGTCCATGACCATCAACGGCCCGGCACCCATGCTGCTG